>DASYAT010000031.1:0-49121 GCA_036501205.1 Streptosporangiaceae bacterium
CAGCTCCGAATCGGAAACCTTGAGGAGCTTTGCCCGCCGTTCATCGTCCTCCGCCAGGGAGCAGGCGCGAGCCGAGGTACGTCGGTTCGCATGACGAGCAGACCATACACGCATAGATGCAGGTCACAGGATCAGTGGAGGTGGCGGGAATCGAACCCGCGTCCTTCAGTACCTCACCAGGGCTTCTCCGGGCGCAGTCTGCTGCTAGTTTCTCAGCCCCGGCGGTCACGCAGACAAGCCACCGATGAGCTCAGTCGCTGTTTGATGTCCCGCTTAGTCCCGCGACCGGACTAAGCGGTGGATCCTCCTAGCTGACGCCAGTTACCGGGCCGGAGGATCTCCCGGACTGACGGTCTCTATGCTCGCTTAGGCAGCGAGCGAGAGACTAGTGCGCGATGAGTTGGCACTTATTCGTTGCGGCAACAGGATTTACGAGGTCACCACCGCAACCCTCGGCCCGCTTCCCCTGGATCAACTACCGAAGTCGAAGCCAGTCACCCCCTATGCAGTTTTCCTGATCGTACCCATCTAGCCGACATTCGCAAAGCTGGCGACCATCCGGGCGACGTTTCGCTGCAACACCGGCAACCGGGCCCAGATTCCCGGCTCACGCTCAGGTCTTCTGGCATTGAGAAGCCCCTGTAGGCGCTGGCGGTGGCCGAGACGCGCCCACAGGGGCTTGACCGGCAGGGTCGGGGCCGGTCCCATTGGCCCGGGCCTCCCCCGAGATGAGGCCCGGTTCTCATCACGACTACTGGGCCGCAACCCCCCAAGCGGCAGACCAGCGTCACTTAGTAAGACGCCAGATAGTTGCCAGATGGTTGCTCAGCGTGACAGATTTCTTCACGACTTCATAAGTCGCTCGCCACGAACGAGTTGAGCCAGCCGCCGGTAGGCGGTGAAACCGTGCTGTGCGGCGGAAATCCGCCACTCAGGACGGGCGACCAGGCCGTATGTCAGCCACGACGCTAGCTGACGACTGCCCGCACCTGCCCGCGCTTGCTGTGCGCGATCAGTTACTCACGTCAGGTTAGCGCGCATCATCGCCGCATGGACCCCAACCTGGGTTAACTGAGTACAAGCGGAGGTTATCTAGGTGCCCGCCTCAGCTACATCGGGTTATCACCCACCAAGCGAACTGCCGGGACCCGGCGCCAGCGGACTACGATCCGGCTGGCAGGCTCTCGGCGAACTGCTTGGCTATCTGCACCACAGGGGTGAACACAGTGGACTTCGAGAACACCACCACGGAGAAGGCGACGCCGCCGTGGAAGCCTACGAACCAGATCGCCCTTAGGTGGCGGTGACCAGGCACCGGTGCCGTCCCGACCTGACCGAAGAGGCCGGGAACGTCGGCATCCCGGGCGGCGCCCGAGGTCACGGTGGCTCGCATGAACGAGCGCAGGTCGGTTGCCACCCGGCCGTTGAGCGCAGACTTCGTCGGCTGCTCGGTCGCCGGTCCTTTCACCAGTATCGGCGCTCGCCATGAGCCTGAGTCGACCGCTCCAGCGACCAGCGCCATGTCGAGCGGGCTGACCCGGACGGTGCCGGAGCCGACAGTATCTCCCGCCAGCTCCCGTGCGTTGGTGCGCGGGTTGGCGATCTTGCCGGTGAAGGCCGCTATCGGAAGCCTCCACGGCAAGCCGATGCCCAGTTTCGCGGCCTCGCTAGTGAGGTTGCGTGGCGACAGTTGGTACGACAGGCCAGCGAAGGCGGTGCTGCACGCATGCGCGAATAGCGTGCTGAGCTTAGGCGCAGAGCCGAGATTGGGCTCAGGCGGGACGTTAGAGAAGGCCTGCCCGCCAACCCGGTTGGTCTTGGTGCACTGGGCCCGTAGCGTGTCCGCAGCCGCCGATCTGGTCGCGAGCAGCGCGGCCGTCGAAACGATCGTGAACGTCTGGCCCGGCTGATACTGGCCATCGAGCGGGTTCAATATCGGCATCCCGCGAGAGTTGTGTCGGTCGACCGCGAGGATCTGGCCGCCACCTGCCTTGACGGCGACGATAGCGGCCGGAAACCCCACGCCGTTCAGTGCATGGCTGGCAGCCTGCTGGACGCGCCCATCGATCGTCGTCCTGACGCTGGAACTCTTCGCGCCGACCCAGCGGTGCAGGATCTTGATCCGCTTGCCCGCCTTGTTCTGCACGATGATCGAGGTGGTGGGGCGACCCGCGAGCTGGTTCTGGAACGCCTCTTCTAGGCCGGACAGACCCACTGTCGTGCCAGGCCGGTACGGCTCGCCGTCCTCGACCAGCGTCTTGGCCGTCTCGGTGGCGACCTGACCAGTGATGGCTGGCACCAAACTGTCGAACAGGCGTTTGGTCACTATCTTGTGCTTGAGACCCGGCACCTTGCTAAGGGCATGGCGCAACTGGTTGTACTTCGCCGGGGTCAACTGGATCAGCTCTAGGAATTTCCTAGGCGGCCACGCCTCAATCTGGCCAGCCATCTCATCGGCATCTGACTGGGCCAACTTGGCCAGGCCAGTGACCTTGGCGAGCTCCACCGCCGTTCGCATCGGACTCTTAACCTGGCTGGGATAGACGCCTAGCTCGACCGCAGCCGAGCGCTCGATCAGCGAATGTCCTTCAGCGTCGCGCAGTACCCCGCGATCCGGCATCGTCGTCAGTACGGCAAGCCGGTCCCCCGGACCCAAGCCCGGCACGATGACCGACGGCGCCCAGACCACCTTCCAGCCGGTCCCGCTGCGCTGAAGCTGGAAATGGCCGGTGTAGTGCCAGGACAACCCGCCGCGTCCGAGGTCAAACGACGCGTAGAAGGACGCTCGCGCTTCGTCACCGTTCACCGTGATCGGACCCATGGCAAGGTTGAGATCCTGAGCGCCAAGCTGGTGGTAGACGGCTCGCATGCTGCGAACTACGTCCAGGGGCTGGCCAGTCGTCATTGCGGCCGCCGCCGGGTAGTGCTGGCCTTCCCAGTTGAGCAGGAACGTCTCCACACGGGCGGTTACCGATGGGCCGGACGGGCCGATGCTGGTTACGCCGACCACCGCGATGAAGCCGACCACGCAGAGCAAGGCGACCGCGCGCACCGACGCCAATCTGGACTTACCGCTGCCCTTGCCCGATCGTCTACCCGGCTTCGGGCGGGGGCTGGCAGGCTGAGCGTGCTGCCCGGAGCGGCCGGTCGACGGCGCATCTAGGCCAGGTATTGGCAACGGAGGTGCCTGGGGGGCACGGGTAGCCGCAGCCATTGGAATAGAGGTGCCCTGGCGAGGCGGTACCGGGACAGATCGGCGCGGGGCCGGTGGTCCAGGCTGGAACTGTCCGGGCGGGATCTGTCCGGGCGGGATCTGTCCGGGCGGGAACTGTCCGGGCGGGAACTGTCCAGGCGGGAACTGTCCAGGCGGGAACTGTCCAGGCGGGAACTGTCCAGGCGGGACAGATCCTGGCGGCATGGTGCCTGTGGAGGCCGGTCCGGCTGGATCAGCTCCAGACGCCATAGCACCGGGCGGGATGGATCCGGGCGGGATGGATCCGGGCGGAACCGGCCCGGGCTTAGACGGATAGGGACCTGGTGGCGTAGATACGGGGGTCGAGCCATCGATGGGTGGCGTCGATGCGATCTGACTGCGCGGAACGAATCGGGGCGCTCGGGGCACCGTCGTCCGCGCGGCCGGCCTGACCGCGGAAGCCGGCGGCATGGCAGAGGGCGGCGGCACGGCCGGCGGAGGCTGCGGCTCAGACATCCCGGACGCCGACGGCGCCGAAGGCTGGAGGGCCGGCGCCGAAGGCTGGGAGGCCGGTGCCGAGGGCTG
Organism: Streptosporangiaceae bacterium; assembly: GCA_036501205.1. GTDB lineage: Bacteria > Actinomycetota > Actinomycetes > Streptosporangiales > Streptosporangiaceae > Chersky-822. Next base: position 3,779 of record DASYAT010000031.1, read on the forward strand.
GGGGGCCGGCGCCGACGGCAGAGACTGCCCTGGAGGCAGCAATTCCCCCCGTGACCCTGAGGCCGGGACGCTCCGGGACGCCGACGGCGGCGGGAGCGGCATCGAGTGCGGCTGGCTCGGCCGACCCTCTGGCGGCCGGATCGTCGACTCATGCGGTGCGACGGGACCTGGCGGCGGGGTCATGGAAGCGTTTGGCGACCAGATTCCCGGTCCCTGCGGCGCTGGCGGCGCGGATGGCGCTGACGGCTCAAACAACGTCGACGGCGACGCGGCCTGACCATGCGACTGCCTGCCTGGAACCTGGCGGAACGGCAGCGGCGGCTGAGCAGTCGGCGGCTGAGCAGTCGGCCGTTCAGGTGCCGACGGCAAGTCGGTCGGTGGCGCCCAGAGCCCCTGGGACTGTACCTCTGGTGACCGCATCTCCTGGGCCTGGCCGGGCGCTGGATACGGCTCGGCCGCCGGATACGGCTCGGGCGCCGGATACGGCTCGGGCTCAGGCCAGGCAGGCTCACGAATCGGCAGGGCCGGAGCGTCATAACCATGGGACCGAGGCGCCCACAGATCCTGGTTTCTGGACTCATAACCGAACGGCTCTGGCGTACGGCCCGATGGCCGGTACGGCGGCGGTTGGTCGACGCGCGGCCCATACGACTCAGGCTGGCTGAACCCAGGTCCATCCAGCCGGGGCTCGCCGAGCTCCGCAGGGTTCGGCCCGACCCCATTCCCGCCAGGACCATACAGGCCGGGCTCATCGGGCCCGGGCGGATCCGGCCGGTACAGATCGGGACCTACACGTCCAGCACCGTTCGGTCCATAACCAGGGCCGTTGGCACCTCCGGGTTCAGTGGGCTCAGCCCCTGGCGGCGCGTACATGAACGCATCTCGCTGGGGCGGCGCCCCGGAATTGGGCTCAGCGAAGCCCTGCTCGTCCCAATCAGAATCGGGTACGTCAGGTCCGAGGTCATCGGATCTGGATCGTCCAGTCCGATGCCTCGCGGAATGGGTGCCGCGCTTAGCCATGCCGGCCATCACTTGCCATTGTGCTACCTACGGCGCCGCAAGGCACGCTCAACCTCCCGGGCGGCGTCCTTACGAGCTAGTTCATGACGCTTATCGTAGGTTCTCCTGCCTCGTGCCAGCGCCAGCTCGATCTTCGCCTTCCCATCGGTGAAGTAAAGCGACAACGGCACGAGGGTAAACCCGCCCTCCCCCGTCGAGCGCATGAGCTTGTCGATCTCCTTGCGATGCAACAGCAGCTTTCGAACCCTTCGCGGTTCATGGTTGTTCCACGTGCCCTGCGTGTACTCGGGGATGTGCACCCCGTACAGCCAGACCTCACCGTCATTGATCAACGCGTAGCCGTCGGCCAGCGAAGCCCTGCCCGCACGCAGGGACTTAACCTCAGTACCGGTGAGCATCAGGCCAGCTTCGAGAACATCGAGGATCTCGTAGTCGTGCCTGGCTCGCCGGTTGCTGGCAATGATCTTCTTGCCTTGCTCTGGCGCCACCGTAGATCTGATTCCCGCTAGACGCGCAGATAACGCCTGAGCGTCAAGAACGATGTCGACCCGCACAGCACCAGGCCGATCAGCATCGTGACGAGGATGACCTCCACCAGGTCAATGGTGGACAGCTGGACCGGGAACGGGAAGTACTGCTGCAGCCCGTTCAGACCAGCCTTGGCGCCCGCGAGCAGCCCGGTCGCGACCAGCCAGCCGATCAAGCCCGCGATCATGCCTTCGACCAGGAACGGAAGCTGCACATAGAAGTTGGACGCGCCGACCAGGCGCATGATCGCGGTCTCCCGGCGGCGGTTGAACGCCGACAGCCTGATCGTGTTCGCCACCAGCAGGATCGCGGCAATGATCAAGATGATCGCGACCACGACGACGGCGTTCCTGGCTCCGTCAAGCAACTGGTAGAACTTCGTCAAGATCGCGCCGTCATCACCCACCGAGTCGACGCCGGGCTGGCCCGTCACGACATTCCTCACCGGACCGGAGTCGGCCTGCGCGTTCTTCATCTTGACCTGGAAGGACGCGGGGAGATCGCCCGGCTGGACGAAGTCCAGCATGACCGGCTCGTTGACAAACAGCTTCTTGGCCTGCGCATACGCCTGCGCCTGGCTCTGGAAGGTGAAGCTGACCACCTGCGGCAGCCGGGTCAGCGTGGTGATGATCTGCGCCTTCTCCTGTGGCGTCACCGGACCGTTCTTCGTGCACCTCGCGTCGGGGTTTGTTGCCGAGCACAGGTAGACGGAGAGCTCAAGCCGGCTCTGCCACAGCGTCCTGGTGTGATTGACCTGCTTGACGAAGAGCAGGCCCGTGCCGAGCAAGGACAGGCTGATCGCGACGACCACGATCAGGGCGACTGTCATGGTGAGGTTACGCCGCAGGCCCACCCACACCTCGCCGAAAACAAACTGCGCACGCATGTAGCTGATCCTTCGGTAGTCATAGCGAAGCGGACAGATACCGCCTAGCTGGAAGGTCTGGCTTCAGTAAGCCTGACCGTAGACGCCGCGCGACTGGTCGCGCACGACCTTGCCGTATTCAAGCTCGATAACGCGCTTGCGCATGGAGTCCACGATCGCGGCGTCGTGCGTGGCCATGACGACCGTGGTGCCGGTCCGGTTGATGCGGTCAAGAACTTTCATGATGCCGATGGAGGTCGCGGGGTCGATGTTTCCTGTGGGCTCGTCGGCGAGCAAGATCATCGGCCGGTTCACGAAGGCCCTGGCCATCGCCACCCGCTGCTGCTCGCCACCGGAGAGCTCGTCGGGCATCCGCTCGCCCTTGCCCTCAAGTCCCACGAGATCGATTACCTCAGGTACCACCTTGCGGATAAACCGGCGCGGTTTGCCGATGACTTCAAGCGCGAACGCGATGTTCTGGTACACGTTCTTCGCGGGCAGCAGCCTGAAGTCCTGGAACACGCAGCCGATCCGGCGCCGCAACTGTGGCACCTTCCAGTTCGTGAGCCGGGCGAGGTCCCTCCCGGCAACGAAGATCCGTCCGTCGGAGGGCCGCTCCTCCCGCAGGATCAGCCGCAGGAACGTCGACTTGCCCGACCCGGACGGTCCGACGAGAAAGACAAACTCGCCCTTCTCCACATCCAGTTGGACGCTTTCCAAGGCTGGACGGCTCTGATTCGGGTACGTCTTGGTGACGTTTTCGAAGTGGATCACAGGCCCGCCGTAGCGATCGATAATGAGATGTCCCGGGCAGCCACGTGGCTCCGGTTTGATCAGGGGATAGTCTAGGGGGGAAACTGGTCTGGAACGTCCAACATTGTCGAAGAGGCCGGTCGGCTCGCACAGGGAGGCAGACACATGAGCTGCGAACACCTGATCTGCGCTCAGTGCGCCGGGCCGGTCACCGAGGGCCGCTGCCCGGTCTGCCGGGCAGCCAAGGCAGACGTGCACAAGCACTACCACGGGGTTAGCGTCCCGTACGCGCTCGCGCTGCTACTGCTCGCGATCGCCGTGATCTTCGCCGTGCAGCACCTGACTCACTGACCTAGGGCTTATGCCCTAGGGATTACTGGCCCTGCGTGCGCAGCCAGCGGATCTCGGCTTCGATGAACTCGTCGATCTCGCCATCCATCACCGCGGCCGTGTTCCCGGTCTCGTAGCCGGTGCGCAAGTCCTTGATGTTCTGGTACGGGTGCAGCACGTAGTTGCGGATCTGGGTGCCCCAGCTCCGCCTCGACTCTCCTCGCAGCTCGCTGAGCTTGGCCGCCTGCTCCTCGCGCTTGCGCTCAAGCAGCTTGGCCTGGAGCACTGCCAGCGCACTGGCCCGATTCTGGATCTGGCTGCGCTCGTTCTGGCAGGTGACCACGATCCCGGTCGGCAGGTGGGTGATCCGCACCGCCGAGTCGGTCGTGTTTACGCCCTGGCCACCGGGTCCGCTCGATCGATACACGTCGATCCGCAACTCGTCATCCGGAATGTCGATGTGGTCGGCCTGCTGCACCACCGGGATAACGTCCACGCCGGCGAACGAGGTCTGCCGCCGGCCCTGGTTGTCATATTTCGAGATCCGGACCATCCGGTGGGTGCCATGCTCGCCGCGCAGCGTGCCGTAGGCGTACGGGGCCTTGACCGCGAACGTCGTGGACTTGATCCCCGCTTCTTCGGCGTAGGACGTGTCGTAGACCTCAGTGCCGAACCCGTGCCGCTCGGCCCAGCGCAGGTAGATGCGCTGCAGTCCCTCGGCCCAGTCGGCCGCGTCGGCACCGCCCGCCTGCGCGGTGATCGAGATCAGCGCGTCTCGCGAGTCGTACTCGCCGGACAGCAGCGTCCTGATCTCAAGCTGGTCGACCTGGCCCCGGGTCGCGGTGAGCTCGGTGAGCGCCTCTCGCCGGCTAGCCTCGTCTTCCTCGTTCTCCAGCAGCTCGAACATCACACCCAGGTCATCGAGCCGCCCGCGGAGGGTGGCCAGCCTGGACAACTCGGCGTCGAGGTAGGACAGCCGCCTGGTGACGGCCTGCGCGTTCTCCTGGTCCTCCCAGAGCGTCGGGTCAGCCGATCGCTCACGTAGCTCATCAGCCTCTTTGCGCATGGTGTCCGGGTCGAGGACGGACTCGATACTGGCGAGCTTCGACGCTAGATCGGCTACCTCGGCGGCAGGGTCAATTGCCATGCCGGAAGCCTACGCGAAGCTGCCGTCAGATCAGGCTTCCTGCCCGGTCCAGACCGCCACCTACCCATGCGACCATGATTACCTGACCGGCTCATTGGGCCGGCAAGGTGCTTGTCGACACCAATGTCCGAATTGCCCGGACCGCTACGGACAGTGTCGCGACGTTGAACGCATCGCTCTCCCAGATCTCCACGAGCGTCTGTGCCGCCCTGGTAACGGCCGATTCGTTCCGCGCCACCCAGACCGCCAGCCGTTCCTCAGGAGTCCCGGACTCGGTCACCGTGAGCACGTCCTTGGCCAGGGCGGCGTGCGCGGTGTACAGGTCATCGCGGAGCGCACCGCGAGCCATCGTGCTCCACCGGTCATCGCGAGGCAGCGCCGTGATCCGGTCCCGCAGCCGGCTGATCTGCAGCCGTTCGGCGAGGTCGAAGTAGACCTCGGAGGTCTCATCGACGCTGCGGCCGACCTGATAGGAGATCTCGACGATGTCAAAGGCCGAGTACGCGGGCACCATCGCGGCGATCCAGTGCGCCAGGTCGTGCGGGAAACCAAGACCGGCGAACTGGTCATGGCGCTCGTCGAAGCTGGCGAGGTCCAGCCCGACCAGCAACTTGGGCAGCCCGGCCGCCACGGCCAGCACGCCGTCGGCGAAGTAGTCGATGGTCGCCTGGATGTCGAATGGCGGCCGCCGGAAATGCAGCAGCCACCTGGCCGCCCGCTCGGTGAGCTTGCGGCCCTCGAGCAGCGCCAGCACCTGGGCCGAGAGTTCGACCTTCCCGTCCAGCGCCCGCACCTGGTCCCAGAGGCTGGCCATGCTGAAGACCTCGCGCGCGACCAGCCACGCCTCGGTGATGTGCGGCACCGACGCGCCGGTCTCCTCGTTCAGCCGGAACGCGAACGTGGTACCAGCCCTGTCCACCATGTCGTTGACCACCGCGGTCGTGATGATCTCGCGGTGCAGCCGGTGGGATTCCATCCGCTCGGCGAACCGCTCCCGCAGCGGCACGGGGAAGTACGAAGTCAGGACCCGCCTCAGGTACGGCTCGTCCGGTACCTCAGAGGCGAGCACATCCTGGGCCGCGGCGATCTTGGTATGCGCGAGCAGCACCGAGAATTCCGGCAGAGTTAGTCCGGTCCCGGCGGCACGCCGCTCGGCGATGTCCTTCTCGGCCGGCAGCACGTCGAGGCGGCGCTTGATCCGGCCGTCGCGCTCCAGCTTGCGTACGTACCGGGCGTGCACGTGCAGCATCTGGGCCGCCTGAGCCTTGGACGCGGCCAGGGCCCGGTTCTGGTGGTAGTTGTGCGCCAGCACGAGCTGGCCGACCTCGGTGGTCATGGTGGCCATCAGCTCGTCCCGGTCGGCCGTGGTCATCTCCTCGTCCCTGACGGCCGCGTCGAGCAGGATCTTGATGTTGACCTCATGGTCAGAGGTGTCCACCCCGGCCGAGTTGTCAATAAAGTCCGTGTTCACCAGTCCCCCGGCCAGGGAGTACTCGATCCTGGCCTCCTGGGTGAGGCCGAGGTTGCCGCCCTCGCCGATCACCTTGCACCGCAGCGCCGCGCCGTCGACCCTGACCGCGTCGTTGGACCGGTCCCCCACGTCGGCGTGCGACTGGCTGGCCGCCTTGACGTAGGTGCCGATCCCGCCGTTCCACAGCAGGTCGACCGGCGCCAGCAAGATCGCGGTGATCAGCTGGTCGGGCGAGAGCGAGTTGATCCCGGAGTCCAGCCCGAGCACCGCCGCCGCCTGCGGCGAGACCGGCACCGATTTCGCCGTCCGCGCCCAGATCCCGCCGCCCGCCGAAATCAGGCCGGCGTCGTAGTCCGCCCACGACGATCGCGGCAGGTCGAACAGGCGGCGGCGCTCGGCGAAGCCGAGCGCCGCATCGGGATCAGGATCAATAAAAACATGCCTATGGTCGAAAGCTGCCACGAGCTTGATGTGCTCGGAAAGCAGCATGCCGTTCCCGAACACGTCACCCGACATGTCGCCGATGCCGACCACGGTGAAGTCGGTCGCGGCGATGTTGACGCCCAGAGTAGCGAAGTGGAACGTCACCGATTCCCACGCGCCGCGCGCGGTGATTCCCATCTTCTTGTGGTCATAGCCGGCCGACCCGCCCGAGGCGAACGCGTCGCCAAGCCAGAACCCGCGGTCCAGCGCGATCTCGTTGGCCGTGTCGGAGAACGTGGCGGTGCCCTTGTCCGCGGCGACCACCAGGTAGGGATCATCGCCATCGAGCCTGACCACCCGCTCGGGCGGGATCACCTGGCCGGCCTTGATGTTGTCGGTCACGTCCAGCATCGCGCTGATGAACTGCTGATAGCAGCCGCGCACCTCAGCGAAATGCGCCTCGCGGTCGGCCGGGTCGGGCAGGTTCTTGCACACGAAGCCGCCCTTGGCGCCGGACGGCACGATGACCGCGTTCTTGACTTCCTGCGCCTTGGCCAGGCCCAGGATCTCGGTGCGGAAGTCCTCCCGGCGCTCTGACCAGCGCAGCCCGCCCCTCGCGACCCCCGCGAACCGCAGGTGCACGCCCTCGAACCTGGGTGAGTACACGAACAGCTCGAACTTCGGCCGGGGCGCCGGCAGATCGGGCACCGCCGCCGCGTCCAGCTTGAACACCAGGTAGGAGAGCCAGCCCTCGGAACCGGGCTTGACCCGGAAGTAGTTGGTACGCACGGTCGCCAGGATCAGGCCCAGGTAGGCGCGCAGGATCCGGTCCTCGTCCAGGCTCGCGACGTCATCGAGCTCGCCGGTGATCTCCTCGACCAGCGCCTCGCTCCGCTCGGCCTGGCCGCTGTGCCGGTCCGGGTCGAACCGGGACTCGAACAGCCGGATCAGCTGCCGCGCGATCACCGGGTTATGCCGCAGCACATGGGCGATGTAGTCCTGGCTGAACGTGGTGCCGGCCTGGCGCAGGTACCTGGAGTAGGCCCGCAGCACCACGACCTGACGCCAGGTCAGCCGGGCGTCGAGTACCAGCGTGTTGAAGTCGTCGTCGTCGACATCACCGTTCCACAGTGCCGCGAGCGCACCTTCGAGCTGCGCGGCCACCGACGGGAACTCCGTGGTCGGCTCCGACCTGGGCCGGGCGGCGCCCCGGCTGAGCGCGGCCACCGCGGCCGCGTCGCGGCGCAGGCCGAAGTCATAGATCCAGAACGGCTCGGCGGTCGTGAACTGATAAGGATGCTCGTCGACGACCTCGACCCCCATGTGCTGCAGCCGAGGCAGCACGTCGGTGAGCGTGATCGGCGCCCCGTTGCGGTAAATCGACAGTCGCCAGACCCGGCGCTTCTCCTCGACCAGGGCGGCGGAGGGCCCGGAATCCGTCCCCGCAGCCGACTCGTACTCCACCGGAATACCACCGACAAACCCGGCCGACTCCCACATCTCGAACGCGATGTCTTGCTGCCGGTCCCGCATCTGCAGGATCTTGGCGAGGTCAGCGACAGCCGCGACGGCGGGAACGTCAGCCTTGTAGGTCTCCGGTATCGACCCGGTGAACTCGGCGAGCAGGGTTCGCCCAGGACCTTCGCCGAGCTGGCCCACCGCCTCCTTGATCAGGTCGTCGTCCCAGGACCGGACGGCGGCCGCGACCGCCTGCTCGAGCTTGGGCAGGCTGGGGTCGGCGAGCTTCTGCCCTGGATCGGCTCGCACCACGATGTGCAGCCGCGCGATCGGCGTTTCCCCGACCACCGCGCTGAAGTCGAGCTGCGACCCGTTGAACTTGCGCCGCAGAATGTCCTGGACCGCCAGCCTGACCTTGGTGTTGTACCGGTCCCTGGACAAGTAGACCAGGCAAGACACGTACTTGCCGTAGATGTCCTTGCGCACGAACAGCCTGGTCTGCATCCGCTCGCGCAGCCTGAGCACCTCTTCGGCGACGTCGGCCAGCTCGTGAACCGGAACCTGGAAGAGCTCCTCGCGCGGGTAGACCTCCAGGAACTCAGCCAGGTCCCGGCCGTCGTGGCTCAGCGCGGAAACGCCGCTCGCCACGTAGACCTCTTCGAGCTTGCGGCTCAAGATCGGGATCCTGGTGATGGACTCGGTGTAGGCCATATGCGTGAACAGCCCGAGGAACCGGTACTCTCCGACCACTTCTCTGGCCGGGGAGATCTTCTTGATCCCGACGTAGTCCAGGTAGCTCGGCCGGTGCACGGTCGCGCGATGGTTCGCCTTGGTCATGATCAGCTGGTAGGTGGAGTCGGTGGCGAGCGCCCGGCCCTCAGGCGGCATGACGCTGAGCGGGGTCGAGCTGGTCTTGTCGTGCCGCAAGATGCCAAGGCCGGTACCTGCTACTCCGCGCAGTGCCGGTCCCGACTCCTCGTCCACCAGGTCGTACTCGCGGTAGCCCAGGAACGTGAAGTGGGCGTCGATCAGCCATCGCAGCAGCTCTTCTATCTCCGCCGGCGACTCGGGCTGGTCAGATTCGGCCGACTCATCGTCAGTCGAGCCGACCGGGAGCTGCCGGGCCGCCTCCGCCGAGGCGAGCTGGTCGGCCAGCCGCACGGCCATCGCCCGCATCTTCGGGTAGTCCTCGACCGCCATCCGGACGTCGGCCAGCGCCTGGTCGAGCGCGATCTCGATCGCCTCGGCCTTGCCGTCGGTGAGCCGGGAGACCTCAATGTGCGACCAGGACTCGGCGATCAGGTCGGGGTCACCGGCGACGACAGCCGCGACACCGTGAGAGCCGTGGGAGCCGTGGGAGCCTTGGGCACCGGACCGCAGCGGCCCTTCGATCGACTTCAGCACCTCGTGCAGCTCGCCGGTCACGTCCCGGCGGACCAGCAGCTGGGGATGAACGACGAGCTCAGGAGTCACGTCGTGGGTAGCCAGCGTCATCGTGATCGTGTCGATCAGGAACGGCATGTCGTCGGTCACCACGTCGATCACGTCCCGGCTCGGCAGCAGGGACGCGGTGGTACCGGCGCTGACCCGGACGAGCGCACGACCCTGCGGGCGCCGGGCGGCCAGATCGGCGTGCTCCGCCGCGACCTCGCCGCTGCGCTTGGAGCCAGCCAGGAGCAGGTCGGTGGCATCGACGTGCCGGTAATAACTGCGGATGTACTTGATCTTGTCGCCGATACTCGCGGCCGCGCCGATCTCAGCCGCAGCCTTGGCCAGCAGCGTCTGCTTGGCCTCACCCTGATGCTCGGACATCTGTCCCGCTCCCTTTATTGCTTAGAGCCTCTCGCCTTAGAGCCTGTCCCGAAGTTCCCAAAGAAGGGGGTAGTAGCGCAACGGCACCCGTCGGTGCAGGTAGGGCGCACCGGACGAGCCGCCCGTTCCCGATTTGGTGCCGATCTGCCGTTCGACCATCTGCACGTGCCGGCCGCGCCACAGCGCGGAGATCTCGTCGTGGGTGAGTAGTCCCTCGGCGAGTTGCCATAGGTCGTCGTGAGCGGCCCGGTCTTTCGCGACGGCCGTCAGCGACTCGCGCACCTGTTCCTGCGAACCGACCGCGAGCCCACGCCGGGCGAGCAGCCCCAGATAGGAGTCCCACAGCGAGGGCTCGGCGAGCCGCCGGGCGAGCCGTTCCCGCTCGTCGTCGGTCAGGCCGCGGAACCGGGCGATGAACCCCTCGTCCTTGGCGCCGGACAGGAACTCAAGCTCTCTGAACTGGACCGACTGCAGGCCGCTGGCCGGGGCGAGCGCCGCCCTGAACTCTCCGAAGTCCTGCGGGGTCATGGTCTCGAGCACGTCGATCTGGCTGACTAGCAGCCGTTCGATCACGTGCGTTCGACGGATCAGGTGCCCGGCCAGCCAGATCTGGCTGGCGTCCATCGCGTCCCTAGCCGCGACCAATTCGTGCAGCAACTGCTTGAACCACAGCTCGTAGACCTGGTGGACGGTGATGAACAGCAGTTCGTCGTGGGCCGACGGGTCGACCAGCGGCACCTGCTGGGCGAGCAGTTCTGGCAGCCGCAGGTAGGTGCCGTAGGTGAGCCGCCCGCCCTCCTCGCCGAAGCTGCGCCCAGCCGGTGCCCCGCCGGGACCCATCACTGGCCGCCAGGCACGAAGAAACCGAGTACCTCGGGGTTGGCGAGCGAGTCCGGATCAGCCGCCTCGCTCACAGGCGTGCCGGTGAGGATCTTGCGCACCGGCACCTCAAGCTTCTTGCCCGACAGGGTTCGCGGAACTCCCGGTACCTGATGCAGTTCATCGGGCACGTGCCGGGGTGACAGCGCCGACCGCAGCGCCGATTTGATCTTGGCCACCAGCCCGTCGTCGAGCGAGAACCCAGGCGCCAGCACCAGGTACAGCACGAGCCGACCTTCCGTCCCCAGCGTCCCGGTGTCAATGACCAGGCTGTCGGCAACTTCAGCGAATTCCTCAACGACCCGGTAGAACTCGCTGGTGCCCATCCGGACGCCGCCGCGGTTCAGCGTCGCATCCGACCGGCCGTAGATCACGCAGCCGCCGTCCGGCAAGATCATGATCCAGTCGCCGTGCCGCCAGACGCCGGGGAAGTCCGCGTAGTAGCTGGACCGGTACCGCTCGCCGGAAGCATCGCCCCAGAACCCGACCGGCATCGACGGCAGCGGTTCGGTGAGCACCAATTCGCCGACCTCTCCGATCACCGGCTCCCCCGCCGAGTTGAACGCCTCGACCTTCGCCCCGAGGCACGGCCCGGCGATGATCCCGCGCCGCACCGGCAGCAGCGGGCTCGGCCCGACGAACCCGGTGCACACGTCGGTGCCGCCGCTGTAGGACCCGAGCGCGAAGCCTGATGCCGCTCCCGGCGCAACCGACTCATAGACCCAGTCGAACGCCTCCGGCGGCAGCGGTGAACCGGTGGATCCGACCCCGCGCAGCCGCGACAGGTCATGCTCATCGGCCGGACGCAGCCCGGCCTTCATGGACGTGATCAGGTACGGCGCCCCGGTGCCGAAGTACGTCACGCCGGTCTCGGCGGCCAGCCGCCACAGCTCACCGGTGGCCGGATGCGTCGCGCTGCCGTCGAACGCGACCGCCGTCGCCCCCGCGAGCAACGCCCCGGCCAGGTAGTTCCACATCATCCAGCCGGTGGTCGTGTACCAGAAGAACGTCTCGCCCGGCCCGATGTCCTGGTGCAAGCAGAGCGCCTTGAGGTGCTCAAGGACAATGCCACCGTGCCCATGCACGATCGGCTTAGGTAGTCCGGTGGTTCCCGAGGAATACAAGACCCAAAGCGGGTGGTCGAAAGCTACCTCGACAAATTCTGTCCGTAGCCCATCGACTCCGGCCCGGGGGCTCTCGCCGGCCTGCCGGCCGGCTTCGATCACACTGTCCCAATCCCGAGCGGGAACTGTGAGCTGCTCCCAGGCCAGTCCAGCCCCGGTGTAGTCAACTGTGACGATGGCTTCAAGGCCGGGGAGGGCGGCCGCGATCTCACCGACCTCAGGACGCCGGTCATAGCTCTTGCCGTTGTAGACGTAACCGTCGACCGCGATCAGCACCTTGGGCGCGACCTGCGCGAACCGGTCGACGACGGCCGTCACCCCGAAGTCCGGCGAGCACGAGGTCCAGATCGCGCCGAGGCTGGCCGACGCCAGCAGGCCGATCAGCGCCTGCGGCGAATTGGGCAGGTAGGCCGCGACTCGATCGCCGAGTCCGACGCCTAGCTCAACCAGGGCGGCGCGGAGGGCGGCTACCTGCTGGTCGAGTTGCCCATAACTCACGGTGCCGCTGTGGCCGGCCTCGGAGCGGTGGATCAGAGCCGTCCGATCCGGGTCGGTGATGGCCGCTCGGAGTGCGTTGCGCGAATAATTCACCCTAAAATCTGAGAACCAGCCTATATCCGGCATTCTGTCGCCGTCGATGATGGGGCCGGTGCCGCGTTCTCCCAGGACGTCGAAGTAGTCCCAGATCGAGGACCAAAATTCAGCCGGCTGCTCGACTGACCACGTCCAGAGGCTGGTGTAGTCCGGGCCAGTCCGGACGCTCCGGTTTTCCGCTAGCCAGCGGATGTAGTCGGTGATCCGGGCGCGCTCGATGGTCTCTGGGGTCGGTGTCGAGAGAGTCGCGCCGTAGCCGCGTCCGGCTTCCGAACCTTGCCCGTGCTGCATCCCCGCCCCACCTCACGGTTCCGTCATCGTTGACTTGACCGTTTATACCAGTACGAATTCTCCCCGCTGAGTCATGCCGCAAAGCCTCTTAAGGCTGTTCGCCGCTCCGCCGATCATCTCGGGCATATCGGCGGAACGCCACCAGCGCCCAAATCGCCTCGACCGCGCCGAACGGCCACGCGCCGGAGGCGAACCCGTAGCTGCTCGCCAGCAGGCATCCGCAGCCGAAAGCGAGCACGAACCGCCGGTGGCGGCCTTCGAGCGCGTACATCGCCATCATGAACGTCAGCGCGAGCACGCCGTAGATGGTGAGAACGACGCCGCTCACTGGGTTGCGCTCACTGGGTTGCGCTCATTGCGTGATCGCGGCGACCACCCGCGTCGTGTAAGCCAGGCCATCGAGTACCGGGTCGGCGCCCTCCTCGCGCAGTTCGGCCGACGTGGACCGGCCGCTCGCGACCCCGACGCAGCGCACCCGGGCGACCTTGGCGGCGGCTACGTCCCTGACCGAATCGCCCACGTACACGACGTCGGCGGGCGTCAGCGGCAACCGGTACTTCTCTTTGGCCAAGTCGAGCGTACGCAGGATCTGGGTGCCCTTGGGGTACACATCTGAGCCGAATCCGCCGATGTCAGGGTCCAGGTAGCGGTCGAGGCCGAACGCGCGCAGCTTGTGCCCAGCGTTCTGCTTGATCGTGCCCGTGATCACGCTCTGGATCACGCCGGGCAGCCGCGAGAGCGCTACCAGCGCCTCCAAGGCACCCGGCAGCACCCGACCTTGCTCGGCCAGCAACTGACTGCGCGCGCCAAACGCTGCCGCCAGCTCCGCGCTGTACCGCTCAAGCAGTTCGCCGTCCGTCGGCTGCCACACCACGTCCCTGGTGTCGTTGCCCTGCGTCCACACTGAGGACGCACCGGGGCTGGCCTCGTTCAGCGCGAGCGACTCAAAGAAGATCTCAGAATCGCTCGCCCCGGCTAGCTGCGGCAACGCGACCAGGCGCCGTCCGGTGGCCCGCTGGAACGCCTGCGCGTAGGCATCGCGAGAGACCCTGGCCACGTCCACGAGCGTCAGGTCGATGTTCCACAAGATCAGCCGATTTATGGGTGCCTCCGGATGGTTAACGCTTATTAACCCATATGCGGATAGCGGTAGTCGGTCGGAGGCGCGAACATCTCCTTAATCGCCCTGGCGTTCACCCAGCGGATCAGGTTGAAGATCGAGCCTGCCTTGTCGTTGGTGCCGCTCGCGCGGGCTCCGCCGAACGGCTGCTGGCCGACGACGGCGCCGGTCGGCTTGTCGTTGATGTAGAAGTTCCCGGCCGAGAACCGCAGCTTGTCGGTGGCGGCCGCGATCGCCGCCCGGTCGGTCGCGATGATCGAGCCGGTCAGTGCGTACGGCGCGATCTGGGCCGCCTGCTCGACAACGCCCTCGTAGTTAGCGTCGTCGAAGACATGCACGGCCAGTATCGGGCCGAAGTACTCGGTGGTGAAGACCTCGTCGGTCGGGTCGGAGCACTCGAACACGGTCGGCTTGACGAAGTAGCCGTGGCTGTCATCGGTGCTTCCGCCGGCCAGCACCTTTACTGAGGGCCGCGTCTTCGCCCGCTCGATCGCGTCGGTGTGCTTGGCGAACGCCCGGTCATCGATCACCGCGCCCATGAACGTGGACAGGTCGGCAGTGACGTCGCCCATGGTGAGCGATTCGACCGTGGCGGTGAAGTTGTCTTTCATCTTCGCCCAGACGCTGCGCGGGATGTAGGCGCGGGAAGCGGCCGAGCACTTCTGGCCCTGGTACTCATACGCGCCGCGCACCAGTGCCGTGGTGAGCACGTCTTGATCGGCTGAGGGATGCGCGATCACGAAGTCCTTGCCGCCGGTCTCGCCGACGATGCGCGGGTAACCCCGGTAGCCGCTGATGTTCTCGCCGACCGCCTGCCAGAGGCGCTGGAAAGTGGCAGTGGATCCGGTGAAGTGGATGCCAGCCAGGTCTGGATGCGGCACCGCGATCCTGGAGATCGCCTGCCCGGAGCCGGTGACGAGGTTGATGACGCCGGGCGGCAGGCCGGCTGCCTCGAACAGTCGCATCAGGAAGTGCGCCGAGAACTGCTGGGTCGGGCTTGGCTTCCACAGCACGACGTTGCCGAGCAGGGCCGGCGCGGTCGGCAGGTTGGCCGCGATCGAGGTGAAGTTGAACGGGGTGATCGCGAGCACGAAGCCTTCGAGCGGGCGGTACTCGAGCCGGTTCCAGGTGCCGGGGGAGCTTGTCGGCTGCTCTTCGAGGAGCCTGCGGGCGTAGTGGATGTTGTAGCGCCAGAAGTCGATGAGCTCGCAGGCGGCGTCGATCTCGGCCTGGTACGCCGACTTGGACTGGCCGAGCATGGTCGAGGCGTTGATGGTCTGCCGCCAGGGACCGGCCAGCAGTTCGGCCGCCCGCAGGAAGATCGCCGCCCGGTCGTCGAACGACAGCTCACGCCAGCCGGGCGCCGCCAGCGCTGAGGCCTCGATGGCCGCCGAAACGTCCTCGTCCGTCGCCTCGCCGAGCCGGCCGAGCTTGTGCGCGTGGTTGTGCGGCTGGACCACGTCGATCCAGTCGCCGCCGCCCATCCTCTGAACGCCGCCGACGGTCATCGTGAGATCGATCGGGTCCCTGGCCAGATCCTTGATCTTGGTTTCCAGGGCCGCGCGCTCGGGACTGCCCGGCGCGTAGGTCTTGACTGGCTCGTTCGCTGGGACAGGAACGCTGGTGACGGCGTCGAACACGACTGGCTCCTCTGACTGGCCTCCGTTGGCCTGCTCGGCCACGCTAGTGGCCATACCCGTCACGCTAACCGATCAGGTAGAGAAGTTCCTGAGTGGCATACCAGAGGAGTTCGTGCCCTTCGGCGCCGTCTACGACGAACTTGGCGTCGGCGTCACCACTGTCCGAAGCCGGGAGCGCCGACGCGGCGGCGTCGATGTCGCAGATCGCCTCGGCGTCGTCGACGTGTCCCGAGACTACGTCGGTGAACGACACCGGTTGCTTGATCTCGACCTGGCCCGGCTTGTCAAACCCGTTCGTGATGCTGACGTCGGATTCAGACAGCTCGACGGCGAGCACCACGCGCCGCCTCGGCGTGTTCAGATCGGCGTGCAGTAGCCGCACCGAAGCCCGCGCGGCCTGCATCATCGCGACGTATTCGAGCTCTTCAAGATCACCGCTGGCGTACCATTCCCGCAGCGCGGGCGTAACCGCGTAGCCAATGACCGGTGCCGGGCCGACCTGTCCGGCGACCAGCGCCGACGCCAATTCCGCCAGCGTACTTGGCAGGTAGACGCGCATATGGTCCCCAATGAACTACCGAGCAAAAGGTGGGTCCCCGCGAACTCGACAGGCTCCGGTACCGGAAGGCGGGGATGTGTCACCGAGTCTGCCAGCGTTTCGGGTGCGGCGACCGCGAAATCGCTAGCCTGCCCGAGGGGCAACCAGCACGTCGACGACAGCGGCAACGGCCTCGTCCAGGGACTCGTGTTCCCAGAGCCTGATCACGGTCCAGCCGGCCTGGTCGAGCGCGGAGTCGGCTGTCCGGTCGCGCTCGACGTTTCTGCGGAGCTTCGGCTCCCAGTACCAGGTATTCGAGGCGGGCTTGCTGCCGTGATCTGGGCAGCAATGCCAGAAGCAGCCATCGACGAAAACGGCGACCTGGCGCGCGGTGAACACGATGTCAGGGCGTACCCGAACTCCGCCGACCAAGTCGAGCCTGAAGTCCTTCCGATACCGGTAGCCCAGGGCGTGCAGCGCCTTGCGCAGCGCTAGTTCCGGCTTGGTGTCCGTGCGGCGATTGGCTTTCATATTCGCCGACCGGCCGGGGGTCGACGGATGAGGATAAGCCGGCATAGCGGCAAGGCTAGTGGTTGGCAGGCTCCAGCAACTCGGTCAATTGCGCTCTGGTCGAGATCGGGTCCTGGTGGTGCACGACCGCGAAGCCGAGCGCCTTCGCCGCAGTGATGTTGCCTTCCACATCGTCGACGAACACGCACTCCGCCGGTGCCAGGCCGAGCTGGTCGGCCGCGAGCGCGAAGATGCGTTCTTCCGGCTTGCGCATTCCGACCTCGCCTGAGATCACCGCCACGTCGAACAGTTCGTCCAGCACTTCGCGCGGGTAACCATCGGCCTTGCCGCCCCAGGAGTTGGACAGCAGCGCGGTGCGCAGTCCTTTGGTGCGCAGCTCGCGCACCAAGTCGAGCATCTCGGCCTGGATCACCGAAGCGGCGAACATCCGCTTCAGCAGGCCCTGCGCCGGCACTGGACCACCGTCGGTGTCGACTAGTGCCGCCGCCAGGATCTGCTCGAATTCGGCGTCGGTCACCTCGCCGCGCTCGAGCGCGTGGATTGGCGATTCCGATTCCTCGGGCCCGTATGCGCTTCTTACCCACTGGCGCATGACCGTGGTGTAGCTGTCCTTGTCGATCCGCTCGGCCGCCGGCCAGGTGAACACGGTGTCGACGATCGGCGTCGTGATCACACCGCCCCAGTCGAAAATGGCCCCGCGGAGTACCCGTTGGGTTTGCGGTGCTTGCTGCTCAGTTGCCGGTTCAGCCACGCTCCGATGGTAGGCGACCCGGTTGCCGGGCCAGCTAACCGGCAGTGAACAATGCGCTCATGCAGCGCACAGCGGTAGTCACCGGAGCGAGCAGCGGCATCGGAGCGGCATCGGCCCAGCGGCTGGCGGCCGCGGGCTACCACGTGGTGCTCGCCGCCCGGCGGCCCGACCGACTCGCCGAAGTAGCTGAGGAGATCGCGGCTCGTGGTGGCAGTTGCGAGGTGAGCGTGGTTGATGTGACCGACCGGCCCGCTGTCGACGCTTTCGCCGCCGCCTTGCCCGGCTGCGACGTCCTGGTCTGCAACGCCGGCGGCGCGATCGGCGCCGAGTCTGTTGCCGACGCGGACCCGGCCGACTGGCTAACTATGTACGAGGCCAATGTGCTGGGCACGTTGCACACCGTGCAAGCGCTGCTGCCCAAGCTGATCGACTCCGGCGACGGCACGATCGTGATCATGTCGTCCACCGCCGGCCTGGCGGCCTACGAAGGCGGCGGCGGCTACGTAACCGCCAAGCACGGCACCCACGCGATCGCCGGCACCCTCCGCCTCGAACTCTCCGGCCAGCCCATCCGCGTGATCGAGATCGCCCCCGGCCTGGTCAAAACCGAGGAGTTCGCCCTGAACCGCTTCCGCGGCGACGCCACCAAGGCCTCCGCCGTCTACGCCGGCGTAGCCGAACCACTGACCGCCGACGACGTGGCCGAAGCCGTCACCTGGGCCGTCACCAGACCCTCGCACTTCAACGTCGACCTCCTGGTCCTGCGCCCAAGAGCCCAAGCCGCCCAGCACAAACTCCACCGCCAGCCCTAACTGGCGTGGCCCACCCCGCGCCCAATCCGCGAACCCACCCCGCCCCCAATCCGCGAACCCACCCCGCCCCCGATCCGCGCCCGAACCGCGAACCCGCCCCGCCCCCGATCCGCGCCCGGTCCGCGAAACCCGCCTCGCCCCCGAACCGCGAACCCGCCTGGCGCTTACAGCGTCACTTGAACCACAAAGTCACCAGTCGCATCACCGGCCACAATTCCCGTAGACATGATCACTTCGCAACCGGATGAATATGCGGTTTCATCCGGTTTTCGAGGGATGAATATGCGCATTCATCCGGTTAGACGAACCCAACGGGCGATAGCAAAGTCACCTTTTGCCACATTCGCATCAACAGCCCCAGGTCAGCAATCTCACCGCTGCGCCGACGAGGAAAGCAACTTAAGGCCTCGCGAGCTCGGGCGGCTGTGACCAGAGATGCGCTTGATGCAAGCCGTTAGACTGCTCGGTCCGTGCCTGGTCGCCTGCGCCCCACATAGCCCTGATTAGGTCAACATATCCCTGGTTAGCGTCAAATTATGTCTGATTGATACCGATTCCATCGGCGCTAACCAGGGATATGACGTCCCAGTCAGGTATAAGTGGCCAAACCCAGCCGGAGGCCCTGGCGCGTTGGCGTGAGATTAGTGACCAGTGGGAGTGGAGGTGCGCAGGTGTCTCGGACGGGGCTCGGCCGCTCGATCTGGGGAACGCGGCCTTGCTGAGATTGGTCAGGCGGTTTGGGTTACCTTGCTCAGCCCTCTCGGGGCGTCGGGGTCGATGCCTAGGTGGCGGGACAGGGACTCGGTGAGGAGCTGGCCGGGGACGACCAGGCCGATCGGGGCCAGCCATTCCGGCAGCCGCGGTCCGGCCAGGGCGCGATTGGCGACCGAGGCCAGCGCCGGACCGCCGCCAATCGCATAGGCGCGGGCCCCGGCCTGCGCCACCCGCCGCGCGAGGCCGACCGCCGCGTCCAGCGTCGGGCCGGAGTCGGCCGCGATGATGATCGCCGGGGTAGTGGCATCCACGACCGCGATAGGGCCGTGCTGCAGGTCCGCGTAGGAGATGCCCATCGCGTGCAGGTAGCACGCTTCCTTAATCTTGAGCGCCACCTCCAGGGCGGCCGAGTAGGCGAGCCCGCGGGCCGAGACGACCAAGCCGTCCACGTCGGCGAGTTCGGCAACGATCGCGTCCAGTCCGTAGCCGGGGCCGGCAGCACCGGCGAGCAGCTCGGAGATCGCGGCCGGCAGCCGACGCAGCTCATCGATCGCGAGGTCGGCGCCGAGGCCGAGAGACAGCACCGCCAGCGCGGCCAGCTGGCAGGTGAACGTCTTAGTGGCCGGGACGGCTTGCTCCACCCCAGCCTGCGTCACCAGCGCGACATCGGCGAGGTCCACCAGCGGCGAGCCCTCGGTGTTGGTGATCGCGACCAGCCGCGCGCCGCAGTCGCGGGCCCATTCGAGCGTTTCGATGATCTCGGCGGTGCGCCCGGACTGTGACAGCCCGACGGCGAGCACCCCGGACAGGTCGACCCGGCTGCGGTAGGTGGTCGCGACCGACGGCGAGCCGAGGCTGGCCAGGCGGCCGGCGGTGGTCTGGATCAGGTAGCTGCCGTAAACCGCGGCGTTGTCCGACGTGCCGCGGGCGAAGAACAGCACCTGCCGGGTATCGGCGGCGACCGCGGCGATCTCGCCGGTGCGAGGCAGCAGCGCCTCGATCGTGGCCTGGAGCGCCTCGGGCTGAGCGAAGATCTCGGCCCGCATGTGCGTCGTCTGAGATTCCACCCGAACCCGTCCTAATCGCGTGCTCCGCTACCGGATGCACCATCTATGGCCTGACCAGGGTAGCGGGCCAGGTCACTCAGCCCAGCGGCGGACCGTAGACCTGCTGCCCGCCAATCCACGTCGCCGTCGCCCGCAGGTCATCGCTCAGCCAGGTAAGGTCCGCGGCCGCGCCGGGCGCGATCCGCCCGAGGTCAGGCCGGCCGATCAGATCGGCCGGAATCCTGGTCGCGGCCCTGGCCGCGTCAACGAGCCCAACCCCGGTCGCGACCAGGTTCGCGACCGCCGAGTCCATCCGCAGCGCCGAACCCGCCAGCGTCCCGTCCGCCCTGACCGGCGGCGTTCCGTCACCATCGGCCAACTCGATCGGCTCGCCGCCGAGCAGGTAGGTGCCCGGCGGCATGCCGGCGCACGCGGCCGCGTCCGAGACCAGGAAGATTCGGCCGGGCGCCGCCGCGAAGGCGACCGCCATGACCTGGCCGCTCACGTGATGCAGGTCGGCGATCAGGCCGCTGCTCAGCCGGCTGTCGGCCAGGGCCTGCCCGACCACTCCCGGCTCCCTGTGATGCATCGGCCGCTGGGCGTTGAACAGATGCGTGACCATCGTCGCTCCGCACATAGCGGCGGTGCTTACCTGGTGCGCGGTCGCATCGGAATGCCCGACACTGACCGCCACCCCAGCGGCGGATAGGTGCTTGATAGCGGCCAGAGCGCCATCGAGTTCAGGGGCGATCGTCACCAGGCGCAGGTGCGGCGCGCCCGCCGCCAGGATGTTTTCGACAGCATCGGAGGTGGGCGCAACGATCCAGTCGGGGTTGTGCGCACCGCGCCGGTTCGGCGAGATAAACGGACCTTCGGTATGGATCCCCAGGATTCGGGCCAGCCCTGGAACGCCGGCCAATGACGGCAGGATCTCGCCGCCCCGCCGCAGCGAATCCTCCAGCACCTCAAGGGGGCTAGTAATGAACGTCGGCAGGAACGAGGTGGTCCCGGTGTGCGGCAACCGCTCGGCGACCGAGGCCATCCCGGCCAGGTCCGCCGTCGCGAGTTCGACGCCGCCGTAGCCGTTGACCTGTAGATCGACAAAGCCAGGCAGCAAGAATCCGCTGCCAAGCAGCACATCAGGCCGACTGGCGGGCAGACCCGCGCACACCCTGGTGATGCGGCCGCCTGAGCACTCGAGGTAGCCGGGAGCGAGAATGGCGTTGGGACCAGAAGACCGACTGTCCGCCGTAATGACTCGCGCCGCCGCGATCAACATACGGCTAGCATCGCACTCGATTAGCTAGCTTTCTTGCCGGTTTTGCTCGAATCGGTCTTCGTACTGCGGGATTTGCGCGGCTTGGCCTCGCCCTCGTCATCGGCCTTGTCGTCAGCCTTAGCCGAGCCAGAGCCAGACCCAATCGCCTTAACGTCCTTCTTCTGCGCCTCAAGGCTGGCCTTCAGCGCGTCAGTCAGGCTGACCGCCGGACTGGCCGCGATCTCCAGCGTGCCTGGCTGCAGCAGCTCCCGGCCCGCGACCTTCGCTTCCACCAGCTCGATCAGGGCCTCGCGATAGTTGTCGTGGTAGGCGTCAGTCTCGAAGTCGGCGGTCATCGAGTCGATCAGCGAGGAAGCCATCGCCAGCTCCTGCGGCTTGACCTCGATGTCCTGCTCAAGGAAGGGGAATGCGGTCGCCCGGATCTCATCTGGCCAGAGCAGCGTCTCAAGCACCAGGACACCCTCCCTGACCCTGAGCGTGGCCAGCGACTCCCGCTGGCGCAGCGCGACCTGGGCGATCGCCACCCGGCCCGACTGCTCAAGGGCGTTGCGCAGCAGCACGTAGGCCCGCGAGCCCGCCGCCTCCGGCTCAACGTAGTAGCTGCGGTTGAACAAGATCGGATCAAGCTGCTCGGCCGGCGCGAACTGCAGGACCTCGATCGCCCTGGTGGTCGGGAGCGGCAGGTCCGACATGTCCTCGTCGGTCAGAATCACCATCTCGCCGGTAGGCAGCTCATAGCCCTTGGCGATGTCCTCGTACGGGATCTCGTCGCCGTCGATCGAGCAGAACCGGCGGAACCGGATCCGGCCGCCGTCTTCCCGGTGCACCTGGCGGAACGAGATGTCCTTTTGCTCGGTGGCGGCGTAAAGTCGCACGGGGATCATGACCAAGCCGAAGGAGATCGAACCCTTCCACATACTGTGCGGCATGACCTCTCCCTACCCAGATGGTTCCAGTACTGATCTAACCAGCGTTGACTCACTGTAGCTATTCGACTATATGTTCGAATGAACGGCAATCCTTCCTGAGGGGGCCAGCCGATGACTGACAGTAACGACAAACCACTCGCCGACGTAGTCGAACAGAATCAGCAGGTCAACGCCGACGCCGAGAACTCCGACGAGCCGGAACTGCCCGGTCCGTTGCCGCTCGAAGTGGACCCAGCCGACGCGGCCGAGCAGGCCAGGGAAGTAAGCCTGGACGAAGAGGACTACCGCTGAGTGCACGCAACCGCACAGTGAGCAATCGCCGAAGCAGTTACCCGGTCGTAGGATGGACTGTCTGAATCGGTCCTGACCATTGCCCGATCAGTAATCGGAGACCAAAGTGATTGCGACGTCGCAGGCCAGAGGCGCCAACACCCGTCTGCCCCGCCCAGCGCGGCGCAAGCAGCTACTCGGCGCCGCCCGAGAGGTGTTCGTCGCGCAGGGTTATCACGCGGCGGCGATGGACGAGATAGCCGAGCGCGCCGGCGTAAGCAAGCCCGTGCTCTACCAGCACTTTCCTGGCAAGCTCGAGCTGTATCTGGCCTTGCTCGATGAGAGCGTGGCCGAACTAGTCGGCGCGGTCTCAGCCGCACTGGCCTCGACCACCGAGAACAGGCAGCGGGTGCCCGCCACGTTCCGCGCCTTCTTCGAATACGTCAGCGGAGCCGGGGAGACGTTCCGGCTGGTCTTTGAGTCCGATCTGAGCAACGAACCCGCGGTCCGAGCCCGACTTGACCGCGCGATCTCCGAGTGCGGCGAGATGGTGGCCGAGTTCATCCGCGAGGACGCCGGGGTCAGCGACGAGGAGGCCGACCTGCTCGGCATGGCGCTGGTCGGAATGGCGCAGGTAAGCGCCAGGTACTGGCTGAGCACGGACGGCACCATCGGCAAGGGAACCGCCGAGAACATGCTGGCCCGGCTAGCCTGGCGCGGCATTAGCGACTGGCCGCTCGCCGCTGAAACCCCTAACACCGATCAGGCATAAGCGGAGGAGCCACATGGAAGTCAAGGTCGGCATTCAGAATGCTCCTCGCGAGCTTGTGATCGAGACCGATGCCTCCGCGGCCAAGATCCAGCAGGATCTGGGCGACGCGCTCGAGGACAACGGCATCCTCACTCTCAGCGACAGCCGGGGCAACATCGTGCTGGTTCCGGCTGCGAAGATCGCCTACGTCGAACTCGGCTCGGCCGAGCCCCGCCGAATCGGCTTCGGCGCCTAAGCATCACGCTCGGTGAGCCCTAGCGCCTCCATCCGCTGCGCGTGGGCGTCGGTCAGCGAGGCGAACATCCGGCCGATCTCGCCGAGCTGGGCCGGTGATCCTCCAGCCAGCAACCGGGCCAGCGGCTCCCGATCCGCCGCCACCCGCTGTGCTTGGCTCAACGCCTCGCCGAGCAGGCGGCGGGCCCACAGCGAGAGCCGGCCGGCGACCGTGGGATCGGCGTCGACCGCCGCGCGGACCTTCTTGATCGCGAACTGAGCGTGCCCGGAGACGGCCAGCACCTCAAGAACCAGCGCGCGGGTCGGCGGATCGAGCAACTCGGCGATTACCCTGTAGAAGTCCGCCGCGATCCCATCGCCCACATAAGCCTTGACCAGGCTCTCCAGCCAGTCGGCCGGTGCGGTCCGAGCGTGGAACTCATCGATCGGCTCGACGAAGGGCTGCATGGCCTGCTGCGGGTCGATGCCTAGCTCGGTGATCCGCCGCCGCAGCAGGTCGAAGTGACCGAACTCGGCGACGGCCATCGCGGCCAGGTCGGCCTTGTCAGGTAGCGACAGCGCGAGCGACGCGTCGTCGGCCAGCCTGAAGAACGCGACGAGCGAGGCGTAAGCCAGCAGCCCCAGCACATCGATGACGCCATCCATATTCTCGCTCACGTCGGCAGCGTAACGGGGTGAGCTTCACCAGCGCGAACCATAGATTGCTACACTGAGTCGCGGCTCAATCTTGGAATGCGACTGCCCCAGGTCGCGTTGCAAGGTGGGGGGATGGTGAAGGCCGAGTGTATTCCTTGGCCTGCGCGCCACGCCCGACTCGCTCAGGTGACTGCTCGATTGCGTTGGTACTGCGGATGGTTCCGGGGTTGTCCCCCGGGCCAGTCCAGCGACGCTCGCGTCCCTGGATAAGTCAGCCAAATCCTGCGGTAACCGGACCGGCCGCCCAAGCGACTGGCGGGCCCGCAGGACACCGATGGAGGCGGAAGCCCTGACTACGCAAGACTTGACAACACCGGAACTAACTACACAAGAACTGGCAACACCAGAACTGGCAACCTCATCAGACCAGGTCCTAGCCGAGCTGGCCGTGGCGGATCTCGTCACCGACGAAGCCGACGTGACCGCGCTGAAGGCCTTTGAAGAGTTCGGCGTCGACGAGCCGATCTGCACCGCGCTGCTCGCCGCCGGCATCACCCACGCGTTCCCGATCCAGGCGCTGACTCTTCCGATCGCCCTGGACGGCCATGACATCATCGGGCAGGCCAGGACCGGCACCGGCAAGACGCTAGCGTTCGGCGTCCCCATGCTGCAGCAGATCATGAGTACCGACCGCGGTGCCCCCTCGGCGCCGGGCGGGCTGGTCGTCGTGCCGACGAGAGAACTCGCCATCCAGGTCGCCGATGACTTGCGCACCGCCGCGAAGCGCACTGACGTGAACGTGGTGACCCTCTACGGCGGCCGCGCCTACGAGCCGCAAATCGAAGCGCTCGCCACGGTCGACATCGTGGTCGGTACCCCAGGCCGCCTGCTCGACCTGTCCAGGCAGGGCCAGCTGAAGCTGTCCGGCGTTCAGGTGCTGGTACTCGACGAGGCCGACCGGATGCTCGACCTCGGCTTCCTGCCCGATGTCGAGGCCATCTTGAAGCTGACCCCGATCTCCAGGCAGACGATGCTGTTCTCGGCCACGATGCCGGGCGAGGTCGTCACCTTGGCTAAGCGCCATCTGCACCGGCCGATGCACATCAGAGCTGAGCACCACGACGAGCCCGCGCACGTGCCGACGACCGATCAGCACGTGTTCCGCGCCCATCACCTCGACAAGATCGAGGTGCTCGCCCGCATCCTTCAGGCCGACGGCCGGGGCCTGACGATCGTGTTTTGCCGCACCAGACGCGCCTGCGACCAGGTGACCGCCACGCTCGCCGAACGCGGTTTCGCCGCCGCCGCCGTGCACGGTGACCTCGGCCAGAGCCAGCGCGAGCGCGCCCTCCGCGCGTTCCGAGGCGGCAAGATCGACGTGCTCGTCGCGACCGACGTAGCCGCTCGTGGCCTGGACGTGGACGACGTGACCCACGTGGTCAACTACGAATGCCCTGAGGATGAGAAGGCGTATCTGCACCGGACCGGGCGGACCGGCCGGGCCGGGCGGACCGGCGTCGCGGTCACGTTCGTGGACTGGCAGGACCTGACCCGCTGGAAGGTCATCAACGACGCGCTGAAGCTCGGCCACCCCGAGCCGCTGGAGACCTACTCAACCTCCGAGCACTTGTTCAGCTCGCTGGCGATCCCGGCCGGCGCCACCGGCACCCTGCCGAAGGTGCAGCGGGACCGGGCCGGACTCGAAGCCGAGGACCTCGAAGACATCGGCGAGACCGGCAAGAGCCGCTCCAGGCAGCGCCCGGCTCGCGACCACGGTTCCCGGTCCAAGTCCGGCCAGCGCTCCGGCCAGCCGCGCAAGACCCAGCAGCACGCCGGCCGCGCCGCGGGGGCTATCGGGGGGTCGTCCCCCCGGGCCAGCACCGCGGCCGCCGACGGCGAGCAGGCCGGCCAGCCCAAGCGGGCAAGGAAGCGCACGAGGCGCGGCACCCAGGTCAACTCGACCCGCCCGGCCACCACCACCGAACTCCGCGAGATAGCCTCCGACTTATCGGCTCCCACCCGCGCCTGACCAGCGGCGATCGGCCTCCGGAGTCGCGGAGGCCGCGCCGCTTTCCCGGGCTCGGTTTCAGCATCCGCCGGTGGGTAAGGTACCGCCGGAACCCCACCGCGCCGGAAAGACTTTGGAAGTGCCCAGGATCGTCGAGGGCAGCCCAGAAAGAGGCACCGTGAGCACGCCGCGATCGTTGGAGCTGTCCCCGCGCGTCCGAGCAACCCACCTCCGTACAGCACGCGGTTCGTTCGCGACGCTGCAGGCCGACCCGGCCGGAGGGATCGGGCAGCGCCACCCAGCGCTGCTCGTCCCTGGCTACACCGGAAGCAAAGAGGACTTCCTATCCATCCTTGAGCCGCTGGCAGCCGCCGGTCGCGCCGTCACGGCGATGGACCTGCGCGGCCAGTACGAGTCAGGACCGGCCCCAGGCCGGGCTGGCTACGCGCTGGACCAGCTCGCGGCCGACGTCCTGGCCGTAGCGGCGATGCTGGCCGACGACACCGGCCGGGTGCACGTGGTTGGTCACTCGTTCGGCGGCCTGGTCGCCCGCCAAGCTGCCCTGGCGAGCCCGAAGGCCCTGCGATCGCTCACGCTGCTGTGCTCAGGACCTGGCACCATCGGCGGCGCCCGCGCGAATGCGCTCCGCGACCTCCTCGACTTGCTGGCCCCGGCCGGTGACGACGTTCATCAGCTCGCCCCGCTGATCACCCAGCTCTGGCAGACCCAGGTGCTCCCTCAGGCCAAGGCCGACGGTGCCCCGGCCCACATCATCGACTTCCTCGAACGGCGCACGCTGCGCAGCTGCCCGCTGGGCTTCGCCGTGCTGGCCGGTCACCTGCTCGACTGCCCTGACCGCAGCTCAGAACTAGCGGACCAGGCGACCACCTTCCCGGTGCTGGTCTCCTACGGCGAGAACGACGACGCCTGGCCACCCGACGTCCAAGACCTGATGGCCAAGCGGCTCGGCGCCGAACGCATCTGCATCCCGCAGGCCGCCCACTCGCCGGCGGTCGAGGCACCGGAGACTACGGCGGCCATGCTCACCGGCTTCTGGAACCACGCGGAGTCAGCCCGCTAGCACGGTGCCGGCTGGCTAGCCAGGACCGACTGGCTAACGCAGCGGCCCGATCTCCTCGTCATCGGCGGCCAACCCGTCCCACGGCAGTCGCGCCGGTCCGGCCTGCTTTCCTTCAGGACAGTGCGCTCTAAAGTCGCACCAGCCGCACCAGACCCCTGGCTGCGGCGGGAAGACATCGCCCGGACCAGGCCCGGCGCTCGCCCGCTCAGGCCCGTACAGCTGGTCACCGATCCGATCCGACTGCTCCCCCGCTTTGAACGCGGCGTCGGCCTGCGCGCACTCCTCGGCGATGTCCTCTGCCCGCTTCAGATGCCGGCCCATCGATTCCTTGGTGTGCTCCCAGGCCAGGACCTGCTCGGTCGGCAGGTGGTGCAGCTCGACCTTCGCGCACCGCCGCCGCAGCACCCGCCCGGCCGCCAGCGCGTACAGGGCGAGCGCGAGCGAGGATCGCGCGTCGTCGACCGTCAGCGTCGACCGGCCGGTCTTGTAGTCGACCACCACCAGCTCACGGCGCTCACCACCACCGCCCGCCACCGCCTGGCCGTCGTCCGGCCCGGACGGCAGGCGCCGGTCATCGAGCCGGTCGATCCGCCCCGACACCGCGATCCGCTCGGTCTTGGTCGCGACCACCCGCTCGACGCCAACCGGCTCGACCCGCGGATCCAGGCCCGCGGCGTAGCGCTCGACCATGGTCCTGGCCTTGGCCAGGTACTTGACTGACTGGCCGCCGTCGGCGTAGCCCTCGGAGATCCAGCCGCTTTCCAGCAGCCGCCCAGCCGCCTCTGGCGTCCGCCCTTCACGCGGCAGCCGCCACCAGCCGGCCAGCGCGTTGTGCACGCTGGCGCCGAAGCTGTTGTGCGCCCACGGCCGTCCCTTGGGGGGCGACGGCCTGTCCAGGTACGTCATCCGGTACCGACGCGGGCAGTCGAGCCAGGACCGAAGCCGGCTCGGCGTGCACGGATACAGTCGGCGCGGCATCCCATCCAGTTCGAGTTGCTGCACGGTTTCCATCTTGCCGCCTGCTGCTGACAGCGCCGATTAGTCGGTGTCGTCGCCCTTGCTCTCAAGAAGCACATCGGGACCGGCCGCTACCCAGGAGTCGAACCGTCGCTCGATCACGGCGACTGTCGTCTCCTTGCCGTGCCCGGGCATGATCTTCGTCTTCCCGTCCAGCGTCAGGATGCTGGCTCCGATCGAGCTGAGTTGCCGCGCGAAGTCGGTGAACTCCCCTTCGTGCGGCACCGGCCCGGCGACACCGACCGCGTCGCCGGTGAACACCGCGCCGAGTTCGTCGCAGTACAAGCTGACCGACCCCGAGGAATGCCCGGGGGTGGCCATCACCTCAAGCGTGATGTCGGCTATCTCGAACACGCCGCCGTCTTCCATGTCGATGTCAGGATGCGTGCTGCCGTGCGCTTCGCGCCAGGGCAACCGGTCACCTGGATGCAGCGCGACCGGGGCGTCATCCCGCTTGGCGACCTCGAACGCCGAGGCGACGTGCTGAGAATGCCCGTGCGTGCAGATCACGGCCGCGATTTCCCGGTCACCGACCGCATCGAGTACGGCCGCCGACTCTTCGCCGGGATCGATGACGATGACCTCATCGTCATCGCCGACGATATAGGTGTTCACGGTGCCGGTGACCCGATCAATCCGCCCCTGCATGGCAGCCTGCCTTCCCGATAAGTCGCAGGGCTCCATGTTAGAGCTAATCCACGCCCGAGGCGGCCGAAGACGCGGGGGTTCGGGGGATGCGGGGGGTCGTCGCCCGCAAGTCATAGACGCGGGGGTGCGAGGGGCGTCCCCCCGCAAGTCATAGAGCGACATCAGAAGTGGCCGGTAGCGACCACGTATTTAAGCCAGGCCGCGTACCAGTTGGTTTCCAGCGCGCGCTGGGCCTGGCGCAAGGTCAGGAACCGGTGGCACACGTCGTCTTTCAGAATGTGATTGAGCTGCGACTTTTGCACGAAGCCGGTGCCCTGGAGGGTGGCCGGCCAGATATTTGACAACGTCATCGCCCCGCCGAGCGAGATCGGGACTAGCAAGTCGAGCAGGTACCGGCCCTGCTGATTAAGTCCGATCCCGTACTCGCCGAACACCTCGGGATCGAGACCGGGCGGGATCGTCTGCACATTCTGGGCCGGCGTCCGGTCGCAGACCTGCGTGGTGTTGGTGGTCGTGACCGCGCCAGGGGTCAGCGCCTTCTTGGGCACTGAGACGCCGCCGCTGATCAGCGGCATGACGAAGTTCGGCAGCTGGACGCCAGACAGGTCTGGCCCGGCGGTCACCTGCCCAGGCACGACTGGCGGCGTAGACGACGACGCATGATGCCGAGGCGACGCGCAACCCGCGACGACCAGCAAGCAGCCAAGAGCCAGTACGATCACGGCCAGTCTAGAACTTGATGATTCCACCGCAGACTCCATCTTCACGGGGTCTTACATGGCTGGTTGGACAGGCCACCGGAGGCTTTGACGGCCGTGTTATTGCAGGCCACGACCGTTTTCAGGGAAGAACTCTGCACGTAGATACCGACCCCGGGCCCGCCGACCTGGGCGTCATTACCGAGGAACACATTGCCTATCCCCCAGCCCGGATAAACCTGATGGACGGCGAACCCGTCGCCAATGCTGTCGATCCCGGTGTTGTCCTTGATCGTCCAGTCATTGCCTTTAACGTTGATCCAGGCGGTGGCCGCCGACGCCACCATGCCAACTCCGTCTAGGTGATTGCCGATGATCAGGCCGCCGGTCGTGCCCTCTTTGATGTCGATGTTCTCGGCGGGGGTGTCGGCGATATCGTTGGCGACGATGGTGTCGTCGTCGCTGCGGTCGGGCTTGCAGCCGGTATACCGGCACCAGTTCTTGTTCGCCGATCCGACGTAGATTCCCTCGCCGAAGAATTGCACCAGCAGCCCGGTGTGCCTGACCACGCAATGGCTGACTGTGTCGTGGCTGCTGAACGCCCGCAGGTGAATCGCCTCATCGCCAGTGCCGTGCACGTACAGCCCGTAAATAAGATCATTCGTGGCGTGATCAGCGACGACGCCCTTCTGGCCGCCTAGGACCGAGAATCCTTCGAGTCGCCACCACGACACATCCTTGAGATAGACGACATAGCCATGCCGGATGCTTTCTCCCTCAAGGATGGAATCACGGCTGCCGCACAAGGTGATGGGAGCGCCCGGGTGCCCCGACGAGGTCGCGACGAATTCGCCGACGTAGGTACCGGGAGCGAGCGAGATCATCTCGCCCGGCTTCGCCGCACCAATGGCGGCTGACAGCGCATCGGCGGAGGCTACCCGCACCGCGCCCCTGCGATTGCAGTCCACCTTCACCGTCGGGATCGATCCGCTGGCCGGCGATGCCGAAGGCGACGTCGCTGGCGCGGATCGATGGTGGTGCCCGCCGGCCGCGCACCCGGTGATCACCAGCGCTACCGGCACCAGCACCGCCAGCAGAGCTGTGCTGGCCGAAGGGGGACGACCCCCAAGAACCCTCGCTAGTTTCATCGCGAGCTAGTCCACCTGACCAGGGCCAACTGGGACGGTACCGACCGGCGACGGGGCCGAGTGGGTCGCGGCGCCGGCCGTCGCGCCATTGACCGAAATCGGCACGTGCCCGCTGGGACCTTCGCCATCTGGCCGCCAGCGGGTGCTGACCGGGTACGGGTGCGGCGGCAGCTTCTTGCGCCGTGACCACAGGTAGCAGAGCAGCACAAGCACCACGATGCTCAGCCAGAGCAGGGCGAGCGGGTGGAACAGCAGGTAGGCCAGCACTGTGGACCTCGCGTGGTGCTGCCAGCCGCTCGTGTTGGTGTCGGTGAGCTGCGGGGTACGGGCGTCGGCGCGGGCGTCAACCGCGCGGAAGCCGGTCCCCGAGATCGTGTTGCCGACGCCGCTCACGACCGAGCCGGCGCCGCGCGCGGTGATGCCGAAGACGGTCGCGCCGGTGAGCCGGTTGTTGTCCACCTCGATCCGGCCCGAGCTGCGGACCAGGACCGCGATCCGGGCGCCAGACACCGCGTTGCCAGAGACGACCGCTCCCGGTGCGCCAGGACCGATCGACAGGCCGGAGCGCGGATGGCAGCGGACATCGTTACCGGTGATCACGATGTTGGTGGCGTCGAACCTGGCCGCGATGCCGGTGACTCGCCCGCAGACCGCGTCGGAGGTCAGCACGGTCCTGGTGCCGCCCTCGACCAGGATGCCGGTCTTCTCGTTGTACAGCGCGTCACTGTGGGTAATCTTCGCGCCCGAGCCGGGGGCGATCGCGCTCCCCGAGGCTGACGCCCCGCTGACCAGCGGCCGGCCGTCGATCAGGAAGCCGTTGGCCTCGTTGTTCTCGGAGAGGTCATCGCTCAGCAGCGTGCTCTGGGTCGCCCGGCCGATCAGGAACCCGTTGTCGCCGTTGCGCGAGGCGGAACTGAACGAGACCGTCGTGCCAGTGGAGTAGCGGTGAATGTGCAGGCCGTCGAGCTGGTTGAACTCGAACAGGTCGGAGTTGAACGCGATGTTCTGGCCGCGGTCGACGAACGCGCCGTAAGTGCTGTTGGTGAACGTCGACCTGGTTGCCCCGCCGGTACTCGGCTGCCCGGTGAGGCCGGTCCAGGCGACGCCGCCGGTCCGGCCGCTCCAGAAGCCGAGCGAAGACACCCGGACGTCGGAGAGTGTCAGCTTGCCGCCGACCTCGCGGATGTAGGACCGGCCGAATCCCCGATCGGAGGCGGGCGTCTTGGCGATCCGGTCCCAGCCGGTGATCGTCATCGGCTGGCTCGCAGTTCCGGCGAACTCCAGGTTGCCGTTCCAGGCCACGATCGAGGCGAAGCCGTCGGTCGAGGAATCCATGTAGAGCACGTGCAGGCTCGGCGAGGTGAGATTGAGCGTGGCATTGGTGGAGACGAAAACGTTGTCGATGAGCAGGGCCGCGTGGTGCTTCAGCCGCACCAGCGCGCCGTACTGAACCAGATCGGTGGCCGTGTAGGCGTGCGGTCCGGCCGGCAGCACCAAGGTGGGCAGCGAACCTCGGACCGGGATCACTTCGGGCTGGAAGATGCGGACCGCGGCGTGCAGGAGCACCCTGATCCTGGCGTCCTCCGAGCTAACCAGCGCCGCCTCCCTGGCCGGGTTGCCGATCGGCGGAGTGGCGGGTGACTGGCGCGAGTCAATCGGCCGCGCCACCGCCGGCAGGGTCACCGGGAGCGGCGCCTTCGGCGCGCGGAGCAATTTGACTCCGTGCACCTTGGTGGCGGCGACCGGTCTGATGTGCACGTTGAGCGCGGTCAAGATCAGCGGCATCGTCGCCAG
This sequence comes from Streptosporangiaceae bacterium, assembly GCA_036501205.1. Classification (GTDB taxonomy): domain Bacteria; phylum Actinomycetota; class Actinomycetes; order Streptosporangiales; family Streptosporangiaceae; genus Chersky-822. The sequence goes on from DASYAT010000031.1 coordinate 36,140, forward strand.
GATCGCGAAGACGCACAGGGCGATGACCGCTACGAGGACGGCCTGCCTGCGAGAGCCGGCGTTGCCGTCGCGATGGCGGGGTTGCGACATAAGACCATTTCCCCTAGCGCAGCGACGCGGCCGACTGGGCCTCGCCACCTAGGCCTGGCTGGTCCGCGCTGCGGGTCAGCCAGCCGTGGACGTTCATGGTTGCGAATGCGTAGACCTTCACCGGGAGCGCGATGATGATCGTCGCCAGTGCGACCAGCGGCAGGATCCAGATATCGGATGGACGCTGGCGCAGATGCGAGATACCGCGAAGGCAGCGGCCGGCCAGCAGCCAGCCGACGGCGGCCGCCGCGACGATCGCCTGCGGGTGCAGTACCCACGCGATCAGGTAGGTGACGGCGAAGCCCATCGTCAGCGGGGTCAGCATGATCTGCAGCACGCTGAGCTGACAAATGAACGGCTGGCGCCAGAGCCAGCCTTTCCAGATAGCGGTGCAATAGCAGCGGTAAGAATTACGGCTCCAGCGCAGTCGCTGCTTGAGAAAGGCGCGGAACGTGTCGGGAAACATTGAGTAGGCCCGGGCCGTCGACTGATAGCTGGTCTTGTACCCGGAAGCGAGAGTGAGCCAGGTCAGCCGGCCGTCATCGCCTGAATCGCATCTGCGGCCCAGGAAGAACTCGTCCTCCAGATGCTCGAGCACCGGGATCACGACGCTGCGGCGGTAGGCGACCGTACGTCCGGACAGGCACGCGACCGCACCAGATCTGGCCTGGGCCCTGACGTAGTCGAGGTAGCGGACGTCGATCATCCAGTCGGCCACCCGGCGCCAGATGCTGCTGCCCGGCCGGTAGGCGTTCTGCCGGGTGCCGACGCCGCCGATCTTCGGATCAGCGAACGGCGCGAGCACCTGCTCGATCAGGCCTTGCTCCCACATGGTGTCCGAGTCGGACAGCACCAGGATCTGTGACGTCGAGGCCCGGATGCCGACGCCGAGCGCGGAGCGCTTGCCCGTGTGCGCGAACGGGATGACGACCAGCCTCGGATCGATCACCGCCCGGGACTGCAGCATCGAGATGACCGAGGTGTCGGCGAGATCGGGGACCACGATCACTTCGGCGGGATTCTCGGCGAGCCAGCTATCGAGGCAGCGCCGGAGGATGTCCGGATCCTCGCGGAACGACGGCACTACGACCGACGTGGTCGCGTGAAAGCCTGGCTCGGCTGGACGGTAAACCCGCGATAGCGAAAACCTGATGATCCACACCGACCAGGAAAGAAGGCCGACGACTCCGATTGGCACGTAATGGTGAAGATTAGTCCACCACGAGAAAACTGATTTGTCAGACAAGGCGACCGCCGCATTGGCGACGTCAGCAAGCATCGTGACCTTTCCCGGCCCCCAGGATCTGCGCAGCCACCGCAGAACCCCATTTCGATATCAGCATTTTCAAATACTTCGAGCGCCATAACACCGTTGTCGCGCGCCAAGCAGCATCACGGGATCAAACGAAGAAACCCTACTTTGCCGCGTATTTTGCTGTAACCGGACATAGAGTGAATGGTCGGTGACATCTTACTACCGGCTTCGTCACGATGCAGGTAGGGTCGCCCCTACCTGCCCCGACCTGCACTGCTTCGCGGCGGTATGCCGAGGCTGTCCTAGTGCAGGCCGGTCTTGATCAGGGCGCGGACCGCGTCGACGATGAGCTGGACCGCGATCGCGGACAGGAGCAGTCCGGCGATCCTGGTGAGCAGTTCCACGCCTGACCCCTTGAGCACGCGGAGCACGAGGTTCGAGAACCGCATCGCCAGCCACAGCATCACCACCACCGCGATGATCGCGGCCGCGAACGCCACCACCGTGCCGATCGAATCGAGCCGCTGCACGAACAGCATCGTCGCGACGATCGCGCCCGGTCCGGCGAGCAACGGCGTGCCGAGCGGGACGAACGCGACGTTGGCGGTGGCGGTCTCATGATCGGTCGGATCTGACGCCTGGCCCGTCAGCAACTGGAGCGCGACCAGGAGCAGCAGCAATCCGCCGGCCGCCTGCAGCGAGGGCAGTTCGACGCCGAGGTAGGTGAGGATGGAGCGGCCGAAGGCCGCGAACGCCACGATCACGCCCAGCGCGACGACCGCCGCCTGCCAGGCGAGCCGGTTCCGCTCGGCCTTGGGCCGGCTGGAGGTCATGCCGAGGAAGACTGGCACCACGCCAGGCGGATCGGTGATCACCAGCAGCGTGACGAAGGCCTCCCAGAAGAACTTGACGTCGGGAACGAGGCTGCTCACTTGGAAATCACCGAAGCACCTGTGGCCCCGGACAGCAACTGGTCGAAACTGAGCTGATCGATCGTCTCGGTGCCGATGCGGTCACCGGTGAGTTCGCCGTGGTCGTCGCTGCCGCCGGTGGCCGCCAGACCGAGTCTGTCGGCCAGACCGGCGAGCACAAATCTTTCTCCCAAATCATGATCGGGATGAGCGACCTCAAGGCCGGCCAATCCCGCTTCGGCCAGCTCGCTGATGAGGTCTTCTGGCACCAGCCAGCCGCGGCGCTGAGCCAACGGGTGCGCGAGCGCGCAGACCCCGCCCGCGGCCGCGACCAGGCGGATTGCGCGGACCGGGTCGAGCGCGTAGCGGCGGACGTGGGCCCGGCCGCCGGTGCCGATCCAGTCCGGCGTGAACGCCTCTTCGACCGAGTTGACCGCTCCCGCGGCCACCATGGCCCTCGCGATGTGCGGGCGGCCGATCACCGCGCCGGCCGCGATCGAGCTGACCTGTTCCCAGGTCACGCCGGTGCCGAGGTCGGCTAGGCGGGCGACCATCGCCTGGGCGCGTTCTACCCGGGCTTGGGTGATCCGGTCGAGCTCGGCGGCTAGCTCGTCGTTGGCCGGGTCGAACAGGTAGGCCAGCATGTGCACGCTGTGGCCGTCGCGACGGCAGGACAGTTCCATGCCGGGCACGAGCCGCAGGCCAGGGGGCAGCGCCTGCGCGGCCTCAGCGATGCCCGCTGAGGTGTCGTGATCGGTCAGCGCGATGGCATCGAGGCCGGCGGCGGCGGCACGGCGCATGACTTCGGCTGGGGGCCTGGTGCCGTCGGAAGCTGAGCTGTGACTGTGGAGGTCGGCGCGCACGCCCAGACTTTATCCGGGTAGCCGAGGGGAGCGTGCGCCGAAGGGCAGGTCTAGGTTCTGGCCCGGGTCGCGCAGGTCCCGCAGCGGCATCGATTCGACGAGCAGCGTCCCGGCGGTCGCTGGCCAGAGCAGCACCCACAGCCAGCCTCCGAGCACCTCGCCGACGAAGACCGCTCGGCCAGGTGAATCCAGGTTCCACAGCGGGAACTCGTGGTTGCCGAACTCGACCTGCGCGTGCGGCGAGCAGTCGGGGAAGCCGTCGCCGGGATCGGGGCCTATCAGTCCGGCGCAGTGCGCCCCGAGGCCGACACCGAGTTCCTCGCAGATCACCAGCATCTCGCCGGGGCCGCCGACCGGATTAGGTCCGGACAGCGCGACCGCGCAGCCTCTGGTGCCGGTGCGTTCATCCCCGGCGGCGGCGAAGCCGGTGACCAGCCAGCCGCCAGGCAGAGGCCAGGGCAGCATGACGGGGACCATGGCGTTGCGCAGCAGGCCGGCCAAGCCCTGCGGAGAAAGGCTCTGCACCTGCCGCAGCGGATAGATATCGCCGTGAGTGGCGCACCGCCAGCTACTCGACCAGGCGCTGGGTGCGATCGCGGCGGCGCCGCATCTAGGGCAGTACAGGTCCATCGCCCAGACCGCATCCTCGCGCCAGCCACCGCCTCACCCCATTACGATGCTCGCTTACGCCGAGCGTAAACTTCGCCTCTGCCTTTGGCTGCTACTGACCCGGGACGTTTTGGCTGGTCGTGACCATTCCGGCGGCGCGGCCCCTGCCTGCTGTGACTAGGGCCAGCTTCCTCGTCGCCTCGTCGATCATCTCGCCGTCCAGCATCACCGCGCCGCGCTGCTGGGTCGTTGCGTGGCCGTAGGCGTCGATGATCTGCTCGGCGCGGTCGTAGGAGTCCTGGTCGGGCGCGAACGCGGCGTTCACCAGATCAATCTGGCTCGGGTGCACGACCCACTTGCCGTCGAAGCCAAGCGCGGCGATGCTGGCAGCGTCCGCCTGGAGGCCGGTGAGGTCGCTGATAGCGGCGTAGGGCCCGTCGATGGCCTGCAGCCCGGCGGCGCGGGCGGCCATCAGCAAGCGCAGGTGCACGTAGTGGAACGCGTCGCCTTTGTAGCCCTGCGGCCGGGCGCCGATGGCCAGCGATCGCATGCCTACGCTCGCCATGAAGTCGGCCGGGCCGAAGATCAGCGCGGCCAGCCTGGGCGAGGCGGTCGCGATCTGCTCGACCGCGACCAGGCCGGCGGCGTCCTCGATCTGCGCCTCAATCGCGATCCGCCCGAGCGGCAGGCCCGCCTGCCGCTCGGCCTGGCCGAGCAGGAGGTCGAGCCAGATTACGTGCGCGGGGGCGGAGACCTTGGGCAGGACGATCGCGTCGATCTTGTCCCCGGCCCGCTCGACGACCTCGATCACGTCCCGGTGAGCCCACTTGGACAGCGCGTCGTTGACCCTGACCGCGCGGAGCGGAGCGGTCCAGCCTTCTTCTGTCGCGAGGGCTTCGATGACCAGCGTCCGTGCGACTTCCTTGGCGGCCGGCGCGACCGCGTCTTCGAGATCCAGGATCAGCTCGTCCGGTGCGAGGCTTCTGGCCTTGGCCAGGAACCGCTCGCTGCTGCCTGGCACGGTCAGGCACGATCGCCTGGGCCGGTCGCCGCTCGTCATAGGTCGATGATGTCAGCTTCGCCCGGCTACTAGCATGGAGACATGTCCACCACCGCTCCAACCGTGGAGCACGTCATGCAGGCACTGGCAGGCGTCTCCGATCCGGAGATCCACCGCCCCATCACCGAACTCGGCATGGTCAAGAACGTCGAAGTCGGGGCGGGCGGCGCGGTCAGGGTCGAGGTCTACCTGACCGTTTCCGGCTGTCCGATGCGCGACACGATCACCCGCGAAGTGAGCGGTGCCGTCAGCAAGGTGCCCGGCGTCAGCTCGGTGCAGGTCGACCTCGACGTGATGAGCGAGGACCAGCGCCGGCAACTGCAGACTCAGTTGCGCGGCGGCAAACCGGAGCGCGAGATCCCGTTCGCTAACCCCGCCTCGCTGACGAAGGTCTACGCGATCGCCAGCGGGAAGGGCGGCGTCGGCAAATCCTCGGTCACCGTGAACCTGGCCGTCGCCCTGGCCGCGGCCGGCCAGAAGGTCGGCCTGCTCGACGCGGACATCTACGGGCATTCGGTGCCCAGGATGCTCGGCGTCACCGGCCGCCCCACCCAGGTCGAGCAGATGATCATGCCGCCGGTCGCCCACGGCGTGAAGGCGATCTCCAGCGGAATGCTGAAGAAGGGCAACGAGCCGCTGCCACTGCGCGGGCCTATCCTGCACCGGCTGCTCCAGCAATTCCTGGCTGATGTCTACTGGGGCGATCTGGACGTGCTGCTGCTCGACCTGCCGCCGGGCACCGGCGACATCGCGATCTCGGCCGGGCACCTGGTGCCTGGGGCCGAGTTGATCGTGGTCACCACTCCGCAGCTGGCCGCCTCCGAGGTGGCCGAACGGGCCGGATCGCTCGCCACCCAGCTCCATCAGCGCGTCGTCGGCGTCATCGAGAACATGGCGTACCTGCCTTGCCCGCACTGTGATGAGCGGATCGAGGTGTTTGGCAAGGGCGGCGGTAATGCCGTGGCGCAGGCGCTCAGCCGCCTGACCGGCACGGACGTGCCGGTGCTTGGCGAGGTGCCGATCGACCTGCGGCTCCGCGAGGCCGGCGACGACGGTACCCCGCTCGTGCTGGCCGAGCCGACGGCACCGGCCGCCCGCGAGCTGTCGGCGATCGCGGAAAAGCTAGCCCGTCGGTCCCGCAGCCTGGTGGGGCGTCAGTTGGGGGTTACGCCCGTCTGACTACGCGCGAGTTCGAGCGCGGTCACGCGAGTTCGAGCGCGGTCACGTGAGTTCGCGCCGCCGGTCAGGTCGCGTCGACATCGAACTGCGGGGCGTCGTGTACTCCGGCGTCGCGCAGGACGGCGGTGCGAGCGCCGTCGGTCCCGAGTTCGGTCCGGCCGAGGTCGGGTGAGTCGATGTCCGTGACCGCCCCGCCGCTCGGGCCTGACCAGCTCAGATCATCGTCGTCATCGAAGCCGTCCATCAGGTGCTTGCGGACGAAGCTTTTCGGGTTGAGGTCGTTGAAGTCGAAGTCTTTGAAATCCGGGCCCAGGCCATCGGTGAGATCTGACTTTGCGTTCTCGGCCATCCTGCGCAGGTCACGCAGCGCCTTGCCGGCCTGAGCGGCCATCCTGGGCAGCTGCTCGGGACCGAAAATCATCAGGCCGAGCACGGCCAAGATCAGGATCTTGGTGATCGACAAGTCAAACAAGCTGGCCTCGCGCTCCGATAAGTAAACTCGGTGACCTCTGCGACTCCGACCTTCGCGACGGGTCCGTCATGTTTCAGAGTAACCCCCGGCGGCAACCCAGGCTAACTTAGCCGAAGGGATCGAACCAGGATCCGATCCGCTTCAGGCCACGCCTGACCCGTCCCCAGAGCCCGCCGTCACGATCGTGCGGCAAACCGACGACAACCGAGTCGACCGTGGGCTGCGGCGCATCTGAGATCACCGTGTACACGATCCCGCTCGCTGACCAGGTGAGACTGCGCTCGTCCGGCGCGCCCGAGTAAACCGAGACCTTGCCGATCTTGATCTTGTTCCAGCCCGGCAGCGCCCGGGCCAGGACGCCGTGCTGCATGAAGACCGAGACCACGGACAGGCCGTCGGAATAGGAAGCGTCGAGCACGTTGCTCCCGCTGGCCTTCGCGCGGCTCACTCCCACCAAGGACATGTCGCCAGCCAGCGTCGACGGCACCGGCCAGCCCTGGCGCTCGAGCAGGATCAGGTCCGGCCTGCTCGGCTGCGCGCTCCAGGCCGACACCGAGCGCGATGGCGCCGGGTCAGGATCTCCGCCGAGCTTCAGGTCGATGAACGCGCCCTCATTGACCAAATGGCCGCTCGAGTCGAACATTTCCCGGCGCAACGGCAAGCCGGTCGCACGATCAAGCCAGTAGCGTGCGGCCAGGCTGCCGTCGCGCCGGCGAACGGCGACGACCTGGGCCGACCGGTCATCGGCCGTGCCAGTGCCCGCGTACTCGATCTGATAATTGAGGCGTAGCCGACTCAGCATCCACGCCGAGAGACTGAGCACTCCCGCGGTCGCGTGATCGGTCGCGATCGTGGCCGGCTGGCTCACCGCGCTCGGCATTTCATCAGAACCGATCGCGCCGTCGGCTACCTCAGGTTCACCCGAGGAATGCCAGACCTGAATGAGATACGCCGTCGAGTCCGCAGGACCCCACCAGGCGATCATCTGGGTGCCACGGTAGGTGACCGAACGGCACGCCGTGACCGCGCCGTCCATCAAGATCGTGCCGCGGTGAATCTCGGCCAGGCTGACTTTGGATATCGACTTCATCTTCGTGTTGAAGCGGCGGGCTAGGGTCCGCCGAGCCGGAGCGTGGTGCGACTTGGTCCCGACCGAGTCGGCCAGTGCGAACAGCGCCGCGACCGAAACCAGGGCGATCGCGGTGACCAGGACACCGAATCGCACGCGCCGCCAGTAGAACCACAGCATGGCGGCTACGGGTAACTAGGGTGCAGCGCGCGGGATGTCGGTTCGCCCGACGACGACTGGGTGGCTGGCAGGATCAGCCTGCTTGGCCCTGGCTGACTGGTAGTCGAATGGCTAGCCGCGTCTCCGTCGGCCGGTTCCTGGCCAGTGTCGTAGCTGTGCTGCTGCCAGTACACGTCCACGGCCGGGACGACTTTCGGCACGGGGCGGTCTGGGCGCGAGCCGCCCAGCATGAAGGCGAGCACGCCGAGCGTCAGCAGCACTGTGCCGGCCGAGCCGGTCGCCATTCGCCAGCTCAGCCGCGAGTGCTTGGGCCAGCCATCGAGCTGGGTGAACTGCGGTTGCCAGGCCGTCCGGCCGAATGGCGGGTCGCCGATGATCTGGGTGGCAAAGTCCTGGTCGGACCGGCCAAGTTCGATCAGCCGGCCCGCGATCGACTCCTCGGCCGCCGAATCACTCAGCTCGGTCATCCGCCGCTTGAGCGCGCGGATCGTGTTGGCCTCATCCCGGCAGGCGTTGCAACCAGCGATGTGGTTCAGCACCCGGTCGCGCTCGATCCCGGCCAGTTCGCCATCGACCTGTGCGGAAAGCCAGCGTCCTAGGTGACTCATAACTGCGTCACCTCAGCTGTGGCTAGCTCAGGGGTGGCCAGCTCAGGCACGGCTAGCTCAGGCACGGCTAGCTCAGGGGTGGCCAGCTCAGGGGTGGCTAGCTCAGGCACGGCTAGGCCTGCCGTGGCCAGCTCTGCCCTGGCCAGGTCAGGCTCGGCCGCTCTGGGCTTGACGATCTCCGGCTTAACTGCCGTGGGCTTGGTTACGTCGCTGAGCAGCGCGGCGCCCGGGCGCCGGGGCCTGCGGTGTTCGAGGGCCGCGCGCAGCTGCGCCCGTCCGCGATGAATGCGAGAGCGCACGGTGCCGAGCTTCACGCCGAGCACGTCGGCGATCTCCTCGTAGGTCAGGCCTTCTATATCGCACAGCACGACTGCGGCCCGGTACTCAGGCGGCAGGTCAGCGAGCGCGGCGGAAATATCGAAATCGAGGTGCCGCTCATCGAAAGCTTGCGATGGCGTCGGCTCGGCGCCGCGCAGCTTCGCGGCCGTCTCCTCACCCAGCCCCTCGAACCTGATCCGCTGCCGCCGCCTGGTCATGTCCAGGAACAGGTTTGTGGTGATCCGATGCAGCCAGCCTTCGAAGGTGCCAGGCGAGTAGGTCGGCAACGACCTGAAGACCCGGACGAAGACCTCCTGGGTCAGATCCTCGGCGTCGTGGCTGTTACCGGTCAGCCGAAAGGCCAGCCGGTAGACCCTGCCCGAATGTTCCCGCACGACTTCTTCCCAGCTCGGCGGAGTCCATTGGGAGACGTGTTCGTTCGCCGCACCAGTCACGTCCACGGACTCAGTTTGCATCAGCCTTCCCTTGCGTGCCGGTATCTGTCCGCCATTGCAGGCCGCAATCCGTCAACGTGTGGGGAGGCCAGCCTGTTCCCGGCTCAGCTTCGCTGCCGCTAGGCTGCGGGCGACCGATGTTCATCCAGTGCTCTCGGAGGTCGCCATCGCCAACATCGACGTCACCGAAATTCTCGACGAATTCGTCTCGGAAGACGAGCCTCTGCTCAACGCTCGTAGCAACGCCGAGCGGATGGGCGGTGCCGTCCCAGTTTCGCCGCTAGTTGGCGCTAGCTTGCGCTTCCTTGCCGTGGCGATTGGCGCACGTGCGGTGGTGGAGATCGGCACCGGCTACGGGACTTCGGGAATCTGGCTGCTCAGGGGGATGCGTCCGGGCTCGGTGCTGACCAGCGTGGACCTGCAGCCGGAATACCACCGGCTGGCCAGGGCGGCTTTCACTAGCGCGGGGTTCGCGCAGAGCCGGTACCGGCTGATCACCGGCCGAGCGCTCGAGGTTCTGCCCAGGCTCGCCGACGGCGCCTACGACCTGGTGTTCTGCGACGCCGACAAGCGCGAGTACCCGGAGTACCTGGCGGCCGGACTGCGGTTGCTCAAGCCCGGCGGGATCATCGCCTTCGACAACGCCCTCGAGGCCGACCCGGCCGACAACGTGGCACACCGAGACCCGGACACCTCGGCCCTCGGCGAGTTGCGCGAACTGGTGTCGGCAGACGACAATCTGGTCCCGCTGCTGCTGCCGATCGGCTGCGGCTTGCTGACCGCTGTTAAGCGGCCAGAATGACCTCTCGGGTCGCACTGACTTCAGTTAGCCCTCTGTTCAGCCTGTACTGACCTCAGTTAGCACTGCTTAGCCAGCGGAGCAGGAGCCTGGTGCCGAAGCCGGTCGCGCCTGCGGTCACCTCTCCATCGTCGCCGCTGCTGCGGGCGGCGCCAGCGATGTCAAGGTGAGCCCACGGGCGCCCGCCGGAGAACTCGCGCAGGAAAAGCGCCGCGGTGATCGAGCCGCCACCCTCTTCCCCTGGCGACACATTGGCCTGGTCAGCGATGTCGGATTCAAGCAACTGCACGTAGTCCTCTGGCAGCGGCATCCGCCAGAGCCGTTCGCCGCTGCTCTCACCGGCTTGCGCCAAACAGTCCGCGAGCTCATCGGAGGTGGAGTACAGCGCCGCCCGGGAACCGCCGAGCGCGACCCTGGCGGCACCGGTCAAGGTAGCCAGGTCGACTATCTGGTCAGGCTCAAGCTCCCGATCGGCGTATGCCATCGCGTCGGCGAGCACCAAGCGGCCCTCAGCATCGGTGTTCAGCACTTCGGTCGTCTTGCCGCCGAACTGGGCGATCACATCACCAGGCCGGAAAGCAGAGCCTGACGGCAGGTTCTCCGCTGCCGCGACCAACCCGGTCACCCGATCAGTTACGCCCAGCCTGGCCAGCGCTGACATCACCGCGATGACCGCGGCACCTCCGGCCATGTCGGTCTTCATCAGCTTCATGCCGTCGTTCGGCTTGAGTGACAGTCCGCCGCTATCGAACGTGATGCCCTTGCCCACGAGCACGACATGCCGCTGCGCACCGGAAGGTGCATACCTGAGCTCGATCAGCCTCGGTGGGCGCGCCGACCCTTGCCCAACCGCGCAGATACCGCCGAAACCGGCTTCCGCCAGTTCCTGCTCGGTCCGCACAGTCACGGCGATCCCGGTGTCCTTAGCCACCGAAATCGCCGCGTCCGCGAGCCACTGCGGGTTCTTGCGCAACGACGGCGTGTTGGTCAAGTCTCTGGCCAGTGCCACCGCGCCGGCCACGGTCGCGGCCCGGTCGATCGCGGCCCTCGCAGCCGCCGCCGGCTCTCCGGCCAGCAGGTGCACCTGCGTACCGCTCGTGGCCTGGCGCTCGCCTGATTTCTCGCTGTACCGGTAGGACCCGAGCAAGATCCCTTCGGCGAAGGCAGTTACCTGATCGGCCGCCAGCCCGGCGACCGCGTCGGTCACGGCCACCTCTCCAGGTCTTATCTGGCGGCCAAGCTCACCGCCGGCCCGGCGCAGCGCGCCGGCCGACCGATCCGCAACGCCGAGAAAGACCACCCGCGCCAGCGCTTCGCCGACCTTGGCGACCGTCTGGGCCGCCTGTCCGGCCTTGCCGGTCAGCGCGGTGGCGGCAATGAAGGCCGCAGCACCTGTGCCCAGTGCCGAATCGAGCGTCTCATCGGCTGAGACCTCGCCATCTTGGCCGACTCCAACCACCAGCACATCGGCCGACTCACCATCGCCAGCTTCGATCGCTCGCAGGTATTCGCCGATAGTCGGCGATCCGGCCACTGAGCCCTGCCCTTCGGAGCCAGACAGCCCCTCGGAGCTGGGCAGGCTGAGGACGGTGACATCGCTGGTAACAGGCATGTGCGCGGATCGCCTCAGCCCACGGCCGATTCGAGCGCGTTCGATAGCGCTTTAGCTTCATCAGGCGTCAACTCGACAACCAACCGGCCACCACCCTCAAGCGGGACACGCATCACGATTCCGCGGCCTTCCTTGGTGACCTCAAGCGGACCGTCACCAGTCCGCGGCTTCATCGCCGCCATCCTGCCTCCCCATCTGCATCGTTGACACGCACGCGACTCGCTTCGCTGCTGGGTTGGCAAACACAGCAGTGCTATCCGCGGACGCCAGTCCGCGGATAGCACTGCGCCGCCACAGCCGCTCGGCTACATGCGGCCCAGTTCAGTCAAGCCACATCGACATCAATCAGTACCTCTATTATCGGTCAGTTCCTTGGCCTTGGTGGCATCGATCAGCGTTCCGTCGATCACTGGCGGTTCGCGATGCGGCCACGAGCGGTCTGAGCCGCCTCGCAGCAAGCCATGCGTCACAGTCATAGCAGCGTGTGCGCACTCGCCGTAACCATGCGTAGTTGTCCGTCGTAGCCGCGCGTGAGTCACGGTCACAGTTCTGAGTGCGTGAGTGACGGCATAGCGCGAGTGACGGCATAGCGCGAGTGACGGCACAGCCCTGCGCGAGTGACGGCACCGCAATGCAGACTTGGGGCGTGAACGCGCGCTCCGCACTCTTCGATCTTTACGGTGATCATCTGCTCTCCCGTGGCCAGCAGGCACCAGTGGCCGCGCTCGTCCGCCTGCTCGCCCCAGCCGCGATCTCACCGCCGGCCGTCAGGACCGCCGTATCCAGGATGGCCAGGCAAGGCTGGCTGGTCCCGGTGCGACTGCCTGGAGGAGCCGGTTATCGGCTGACTCCGCGGGCGACGAGCAGGCTGCGCCAGGCCGCCGACCGCATCTACCGCAGGGCGACACCAGCCTGGGACGGTCAGTGGCATGTCGTGGTCATCGACCGGGTGACCGAGCGGGCCAAGCGCGACCGGCTGAAGTCCGCGCTCGGTTACCTCGGCTATGCCTGCCCGGATGGATCGACCTGGATCAGCCCGCGCAGTTCGGCTGAGCTAGACCAGGTTATTGCGGCCGAACAGGTCAGGGCCGATCGATTCTTCGCCAGCTACGACGGCGACGCCCGCGGCCTAGCCGCGCGGGCTTGGGACCTCGACGGGCTGGCAAGCGCCTACCGGCACTGGATCGCCCGCGCCGGCGAGATCGCCGCCCGGGCCGCCGACGACCAGCCGGACGACCTCATCTTCGCGGTGCGCAGCGAACTGGTGCACGAATGGCGCAAGTTCCTGTTCGTCGACCCCGGCCTGCCAGCCGACCTACTGCCCCCCGACTGGCCAGGCACTGTAGCGGCCGTATTCTTCCACGCCGAGGCCGACCGGCTGCTCCCCGCCGCCGCCCGCTTCGTCGACCGAACCCTAGCCGCCAGCAACGGCCGCCGGACATCACTCCCAAACCCCCAACAACTACTCACCCAAGACCCCGACCCCAGCACCACCCACCCCG
>DASYAT010000032.1:0-38796 GCA_036501205.1 Streptosporangiaceae bacterium
CGACCTCGTGTCGGCGCTCGTCGTCGCCCGCGACAACGCCGACGCCGGCGGCGCCGCGGACGAACTGACCGGCAACGAGCTCCTTTCCACGGTCTTCCTGCTGGTCATGGCGGGCTTCGACACCACCGTCAACCTGATCGCCTCCGGCACCCTGGCGCTGCTGACGCACCCCGCGGAGAAGACCAGGCTGCGGCAGGACCCGTCGCTGCTTCCCGCGGCCGTCGAGGAGCTGCTCCGGTTCACGAACCCGGTGAACCACGCGAACGACCGGTTCACCACCGAGGACGTGCCCGTCGGCGACGTGGTGATCCCGGCCGGCGAGTGGGTTTTCCCCGCGATCAGCTCCGCCGACCGGGATCCCGCCCGGTTCCCCGACCCCGGCCGCCTCGACCTCGGCCGCGACACCAGCGGCCACGTCGCCTTCGGCCACGGCATCCACCACTGCCTTGGCGCTCCCCTGGCCCGAATGGAGGCCGAGGTCGCCTTCGGCGCCCTGCTCGCCCGCTTCCCGCGAATCTCGCTCGCGCTCCGCCCATCGGAACTGCGATGGCGGCCCGTCAGCTTGATGAACGGCCTCGAATCCCTCCCTGTCCGCCTCACCTGACAGGTCAGCAGAACCCCCAGCCGCCCTGGGCCGCGACGATCGTGGCGCTGACGGCGCACTGGGCCGGGAAAGGAGCACCGGCCCAGTGCGCACCTGATTACTGCGAACTAGTGGCCGTTGAGCTCGAATACGAAGGTGCCCCAGTTGTCGTCGACGGCCTGGTCGGCCTTCGGCGGGATGTACTCAGTGGCGAACCAGATGCCGGGACCATCCGGGTCTGGGACGGCGAAGGAGTAGTCGCCCCAGCGGGGTGAGTTGAACGGAGGCGCGTCAGAGAAGCTCTGATGTGGGCTGGTGCCCGGCACTAGTTCGGTGACGAACCGGGAGCCGAGCGTGGTGAATGCGATCGCTGGGTTAATGGTCGCGCCGGTGACCGTGAAGGTCATTGCCGCGACACCGGCTCGCGCGTCCATGGCGGGGTAGAGCAGGTAGGCGCCGCGAGCGGCGACATATCCCTGGTTGGCGATGCGCTGACGGGCCGGGTCGATCTCGAACCAGGCGGCGCCGTCGCGCGGGGTGGAGTCGCCGGCCGGGGTGACGGCGGCGTCCAGCGCCGTCCACAGCCGAGGGCCATCGGGGCCGCCGGTCACGTTAACCGGGCCGCTGATCCGGCTGTCGTCAGGGTTCAGCGCGGTCTCTGAGGTGACGGTGAACTGGCCATCGGTGAACGTCGAGCCATCGCCGGTGCTGGTCGCCGGCACCGGGAAGGCATAGTTCTCGCTCGGCAGGACCTTACTGGTCAGCGTCGGCGAGCCGACGCCGGTCGTCACCGTGGCGGTGTTACGCAGTGTCCACACGCCGAGGGTGTTGCCGACCGGGTTGTTGCTGCCATCGGCCAGGAACGGAACCGAGTTCACCAGGTACTCGGTGCCCGAGCCCGTGTCGATCGCCGGGTCGAGGCCGGTGACCGGGTTCCCGGCCAGGGAGACCGGGCCGAGCACGGCGTCGTTGACGGTCGCGTTCTCGTGCACCAGTTGCGGCTTGGAGATCACCAGCGCGATCGCGCCCTCGAAGTCGGACTCGGTCGGGTTGCAGAACTCGTCGGTCGAGATCACCAGCGCGTTGTTGTCGAAGCCGACCTTCGGCTGGTCGCCGAAGCAGTCACCGGCGCTCGGGCCGCCCAGCGAGGTGTCGAACTGGTAGGCCGCGACGCCATGACGGTTCATCACCACTACGTCGGCGGTGGTGTTGTTGCCGTCGGGCGCCGGTCCGGTAGCGACCGGGAATCCGATCTCAGTGAAGTAGAAGCTCTGCGTGGACGGGTCGTACAGGCAGCGGATGTCGCCGGAGGAGAACGGGTCCTGCCACAGCGTCGGTCCGGTCTCGATCGCGCTCAGCGGCTTGCCATTGGGGGTGGTCTCCTGCGCGACCAGGTTGACCGGTTCCCAGATAACGCTGGGGTCACCGGCTCGGCTGGAGTCGTGACCGGCGCACAGGCCCTGGTCAGGCGGGGTAATCGGGGAAGCCGGACCGAGTAGGTTCTGTGAGTCGAGTTGGCTTAGCCCGTTGAAGGCATGGGCGACGAAGCCGTCATCGCTGCGAGCCGAACCGAGTCGCTTTATCGACTTGGCCGCGACTTTCGGCGCGTGGGCCCGGGCGACCGCCGGAGCGGCACCGGCCGGAGACCGGAACGGCATCAGCCGGTTACGCTCGCGTGTCGTCAGCTTGGACTTGACTACCTTCAGACCTCTCGCGCTGGCGACGTGAACTAGGCGCGACACCGAGCCGCGCTTGCTGTGATAGGTGACAGTTGCGGGATGCGAGTGGCTGGCCGCCGTCGCCATCGATCCTGAGGCGGCGAGCGGAATCAGGCATGCCACTGCTGCGACTGCAGCGGCGATCGGGATACGTCTCATCACATAGGCCTCCCTTGGCCAGTCGTTGAATGGCGACTTCTACCCGAATGGCATACCGGCCCAAAATAACCCGACAGGATTTCCGGCAAAACATCGGCCACCGCTCAGTGAGTTCTTAGCCCTTCCGGTGTCCCAATTCTTACTTAAAGCATCGCGATTTAATCACTGTCACTTATTGCGAATTCTGTGCAGCCGTGTGCAGTGGTGCCCCGTGGGCGACCGGGCCACGAAAAATCTCTGGTCAGCCGCGGCGCCGGTGGTTACCGTCTAACGAGTGAACGCCGCCTCGCTTGAGATCCCGGCCGAAGTACTTGGCAAGGCCAGGGTTCATGGAGCCGAGCAGTGGATCAGCGACTTGCCCGATCTCATCGCCAGCCTGGAACGAGACTGGTCGATCCAGGCTGGCCAGGCCTACCCCGGCTCGACCGAGGCGCTGGTCACGCGGGCGACGCTGGCCGACGGAACTCCGGCCGTGCTGAAGCTCTGCGTGCCGTACCGTGGCGAAACTCCCGAACGCCAGGCCGCCGTCTTGCGGCTGGTCAACGGCGAAGGCTGCGCGAAGCTCCTGCGCGATGACCCTGCACGCGGCGCGATGTTGCTCGAGCGGCTCGGCCGGCCGATGAGCGCGCTGGACCTGCCGATCGAGCAGCGGCACGAACTGCTGTGCGCGGCGGCCGAGCGGATCTGGCGGCCGGCCCCGCAGGACTGCGGCCTGCGCGATGGCGCCAGCACCGGCCACTGGCTGGTCGACTACATCACCGCGACCTGGGAGGAGCTTGACCGCCCCTGCTCAGAGCAAGCCGTCGACTACGCGTTGGACTGCGCCGCTCGCCGCGCCGCCGCCCACGATGACGAACGGGCCGTGCTGCTGCACGGCGACCTGCACCAGTGGAACGCGCTCGAAGCCGGAGACGGCACCTTCAAGCTGGTCGACCCGGACGGCGTGCTCGCCGAAGCCGAATACGAGCTGAGCGTGATCATGCGGGAGGACCCGGTCGAGCTGATGACCGGCGATCCGCGGGACCGGGCCCGCTGGCTGGCTCGCCGCTGCGGCCTGGACGCCACCGCGATCTGGGAGTGGGGCGTCGTCGAGCGAGTCTCGACCGGCCTGCTCTGCACTAACATCGGCCTGCAGCCAGTCGGCCGCCAGATGCTCGCCGCCGCCGAGCACATCGCCGCCCACCACGCCCGAGGCTAGCCAGCTAGGCTTAATCAGGCGGAAATATCCCTTGGGGAGGACGAGCGATGTCGATCGACCCGAAGACCACGGCCATAGTGCTGATTGAGTTTCAGAACGACTTCACTACCGAGGGCGGCGTGCTGCACGGAGCCGTCTCCGATGTGATGGAGAAAACCGGCATGCTGGAAAACGCCAAGCAGGTAGCCGAGAAGGCCAGAGCCGCGGGCGCGACCGTGATGCACGCGCCGATCACCTTCGCCGAGGGCTACAACGAGATCAGCTCGCACCCGTACGGGATCCTCAAGGGCGTGGTCGACGGCAACGCGTTCGTCAAGGGCAGCTGGGGTGCCGCGATCGTGGATGACCTCACGCCGGAGGCCGGGGACATCGTGGTCGAGGGCAAGCGCGGCCTGGACACCTTCGCCAGCACCAACCTGGACTTCGTCTTGCGCAGCAAGGGCATCAAGACGATCGTGCTCGGCGGCTTCCTGACCAACTGCTGCGTGGAGTCGACGATGCGCAGCGGCTACGAGAACGGCTATGAGGTCATCACGCTGAGCGACTGCGTAGCGGCGACTTCGGCCGAGGAGCACGACAACGCGCTGAAGTTCGACTACCCGATGTTCTCCAAGCCGATGACCACCAGCGAATTCCTCGGCTCGATCGACTGACGCAACTCGATCGACTGAGCAACAAGCGCAGGCCCGGTGAGCAGCGGCAACCGCTCACCGGGCCGTCAGGGCGCTAAGGACTCAGAACTTCTCGGCCTCAGGGATGATCCGCTCGCCGATCAGCTCGATCGCCGGGATCGTGTTCTTGGCCGGGCACCGGCTGTGCGCGTGCGAGACGCCGAGTTCGGCGAACGCGCGCAACTGCTCCAGGATCGAGTCCACGTTCTCGCCGTTCTCGCCCGGGTCCATCGGGAACATCACGGTCTTGATGATCTCGTCGTAATCGCGGCCGAGCGCCTCGCAGTGCCCGCGCAGCACGTCGAGCTTGTGCGCGAGATCCGGCCCGCCGAACAGGTTGCAGGCCTGCGCGTACTGGGCGACCATGCGCAGCGTCTTCTTCTCGCCGCCGCCCCCGATCAGGATCGGCGGGTGCGGCCGCTGCAGCGACTGAGGCGAGTTGAGCGTGCGGCCGAGCTGGTAGTGCTTGCCGTCGTAGGCGCTCTCGTCGTCGCTCCACATCTGCAGGCAGATCTGCAGCGCCTCCTCAAGCCGCTCGAACCGCTCGGCGGTGGGCGGGAACGGCAGCCCCAGCCCGCGTGACTCCTCCTCGTTCCACGCCGCCCCGATGCCGAGCCAGGCTCGGCCGCCGGAGACCACGTCGAGCGTGGTCACGCACTTGGCCAGCAGGCCTGGCTCTCGGTACACCACCGCGGTCACCCAGGCCAGCAAGTCGACCTTCGTGGTGCACGCGGCCAGGTAACCGAGCGCGGTGTAGGCCTCGAGCATGTCGTTCTCAGGGGGACCGACGACCCCGATCTGCCACACATGGTCCATCACGCTGATCTTGGCGAATCCCGCGTCCTCGGCGGCGACCGCGTAGTCGCGCAGGTTCTGGCCGAGCTTGCCTGGCCCGTCGGCCCAGGTG
Source organism: Streptosporangiaceae bacterium (assembly GCA_036501205.1). Taxonomy (GTDB): domain Bacteria; phylum Actinomycetota; class Actinomycetes; order Streptosporangiales; family Streptosporangiaceae; genus Chersky-822. Next base: position 5,237 of record DASYAT010000032.1, read on the forward strand.
AAATCGGCTATGTGCAGTCCGAGCTTCATGAAGGCGTGTCCTTCCGGTAAAGCAGCAGTTGGATTTTCGCAGTGCCCGCTGGAGGTTGAGGGCTCCGCCTGTTGGAGGCTGAGGGCTCCGCCTGTTGGAGGCTGAGGGCTCCGCCCGTTGGAGGCTGAGGTCTCTCCATTGTCCGCCTGCCCGGCAATCATCCGACCAGCCGGGGCGCTATCGGCCCGGCCGTTCGCCTACCCTCAAAACGTGAAGGTGCACGAGCTTTCGTCCGCTGATGCCCGCCGGATCGCCGTCCGAGCTCAGCTTCTCGACAGCAGCCGTCCGGCGGAGCTGCACAACGTCGTGCGGCGCCTGACGCTACTGCAGATCGACCCGATCGCCGCGATCGCGCCAAGCGCCGACCTCGTGGCCTGGAGCCGGCTCGGCTCGGCCTACTCCCCCTCCGAGCTCACCGCGGCCCTGCAGAACCGTACGCTGCTCGAACTGCGCGCGATGATCCGCCCCGCCGAGGACCTGGCGCTCTACCGAGCCGACATGGCCCGCTGGGACGGCGCCGAACCAGGACAGCTGCTGAGCTGGCGGCCGACCTTCCGCGACTGGGTGCGCTCCAACGACTCCTGCCGGCTGGACATCCTCGCCCGGCTCGAGGCGTCAGGGCCGCTGCCGTCCCGCGACCTTCCCGACACTTGCCAGGCACCGTGGAAGTCGACCGGCTGGACCAACAACCGCAACGTCACCCAACTGCTCGAGTTCCTGGTGCTGCGGGGCGAGGTCGCGGTGGCCGGGCGCAACGGCGGCGAGCGGCTGTGGGATCTGGCGAACCGGGTTTACCCGGGCGACCCGGTGATCCCGGCCGATGAGGCGCAGCGCCTGCGCTGGGAACGCCGCCTGGCCGCCCTCGGAATCGCCCGCGCCCGCGGACCTGAGTGCCCGGTCGAGCCCATGGACGTGGCGAGCGCAGGCGAACTGGCGGTGGTCGAAGGCATCAAGGGCACCTGGCGCGTCGATCCGAGCCAGCTCGGTCAGCCGTTCGAGGGCCGGGCGGCCCTGCTGTCCCCATTCGACCGGCTCATCCACGACCGCAAGCGCACCTACGAGCTATTCGGCTTCGACTATCAGCTGGAGATGTACAAGCCGGCCGCCAAGCGCCGGTGGGGTTACTTCGCGCTGCCGATCCTGGTCGGCGATCAGCTGGCCGGCAAGCTCGACGCCTCCGCCGACCGCAATGCCGGCGTGCTCCGGGTGCACGTCATCCACGAGGACGTGCCGTTCACCGGCGCCATGATCGAGGCGGTCCGCCGCGAGATCGAGGACCTGGCGCGCTGGCTCGCGCTTGATCTCCGGCTGCCGGCCAAATGGCGGGCAGGCGTCAGCTGAGGCCGAGCCAGTCGAACACCGCCGCGATGAACTCCTCCGGGCACCGGCGGTGCACGTTGTGCCCGGCCTCGATCGTGACCAGCCGGCTGTCCGGGATCAGCGCGGCCGCTTCGGCCAGCTTCTCCTGCGAGATATAGCTCTTCGAGCCACCGCCGATCAGCAACGCCGGCGCCGTGATGTCCGCCAGGCCATCCCACATCGCCTGGTCGCCGGCGTTCACCGCCTCGACGATCGCCGGCACCACCGCCCAGTCGAACGGCAGCTCGCCCTCTGGCCGCTCAGGAACCGGCCGGGACCGCTCGTACAGCGGCGGCGCATCCTCGGTGATCAGGTATTCGACCCGGTCCGGCCGGCTCGCCGCGATCAGGTACGCCACGGCGGCGCCCATCGAATGCCCCACCAGGGTGACCACCGGCAGGTCAAGTGCATCCATGAACGCGACAATGTCGTCATTCATTAGGCGGAAAGAATAGCGCCCTGGCCACTCGCTGGAACCATGGCCACGAAGATCCGGCGTGATCATCTGAAAATGCGTGGTAAACGCGGTCGTGACCGGAGCCCAGTCGGCGCCGCGCTCGCCCAGCGCGTGCAGCAGCAGCATCGGCGGCTTGTCCTGCGCGCCATGCACCGTGTAGGCGAGCCGGATTCCGTTGACGACGACGTCTCGTTGCTCATCCACGTGAATGACGATATCTGCTGCACCCCGAACCTTGAGTTCGGAACCGCCGACGTTGCGGGGATCGGGGCCGTTCTGCCGGCCCGAAATACCGTCTTGAGCCCGCCAGCATTCAACTAACGCAAAGCGTTTCTTCTAAAAAGCAGTTAACGCCATTACAGTGGCGGCGCCCGCGCTAAAGACACTGACCTGGCCCGCGAAAGGGAAATTCATTGACATCGATCAGGAAAATCGTCTTCAAGCGCCGGCCGTTGCGGCTGCGCCTGACCCGGCTCGCCGTATGCGGACTGGCCTGTGTCGCCGCGGGTACCGGTGCCGCGTCCGCAGCGCCGGCGGTCGGTCAGTGGACGCCGCTGCAGGCGCCCGTGCCTGGCACCGCGCGGACTGATCCGGCGGTGTCGGTCAGGCAGCTGACCTGCGCGGACGCGGGGGACTGCGTCGGGGTCGGCAGCTTCGCGAAGCAGACCGGCAGCCGGAGCGGCCTGATTGAGCAGCTGGCCGGAGGGAAGTGGACGGCCACGCAGGCGCCGCTGCCGGTCGGAGCGCCAGCGACCGCGCAGGTGGTGCTGGCCTCGGTAGGTTGCCCGACGAACCTCTGGTGCGGCGTCGCCGGGTACTTCGATACGCCAACGGCCAGGCACCCGCTGGCGCTGGTCCTCAACGGCGGCCGGTGGCTAGTGCGGGCGGTGCCGCCGGTAGCCGGGGCGCTGCCGGGCTCGCTGACGACACTGACCTCGATCTCCTGCGCCGCGGCCGGCCAGTGCGTAGCGGTCGGCCGCTACCAGGACGGCGCCGGTCACTACCAAGGACTGATCGGGCGGCTGTCCGGCGGGGTGTGGCGCACCAGCAAGGCGCCGCTGCCGGCCGGCGCCGCCCAGAACCCGATCGGTGACCTGGAGTGGGTCAGCTGCGTCGCGGCCAGCAAGTGCACCGCGGTCGGCGCGTACGTGGACAAGCTCGGCGCGCGCGTGCTGACGCTGGAGGTACTGTCCGGCGGGACCTGGACCGCTTCCAAAGCCCCGCTGCCGTCGGATGCGGCTAGCGATCCGCTGGCCTATCTGGGTTACCTGACCTGTCTGAGCGCCGACGACTGCACGGCCGTGGGCAACTACTCAAGCGGCACCGACGGCACCGACGGCCTGATCCTGCGGGAACTGGGCGGAAGCTGGCACGCGATCACCGCGCCCCTGCCGGCCGGTGCCGACCCGGAGGATCCGCGCGCCACGCTGAGTGAGGTGTCCTGTCCGACGGTTAGCTTCTGCGCGGCGGCCGGCGGGTACACGACGGATGAGGGCAACTTCGGCGCGGTGATCGAGACGCTGGCGCGCGGGACATGGAAGGCCATACCGGCGCCCGCTCCGGTCGATGACCAGACCGGACGGTACATGGCGAGCGTGTCGTGCCCAACCGCGCGGTTCTGCGTCGCGGGCGGATCGACCGACTTCAACGGCCTGCTCGACCAGTACTACCACGGCAAGTGGTCATTTACCGTGGCGCCGCTGCCCGGCCCGGGATTCCACGCACTGTTCCGCACCAACTCGGTCTCCTGCGCGGCCTACCTGGAGTGCACGGCGTTCGGCAGCTTCACCAGCAAGCCCAGCACCGGCGCGCAGGGCCAGGGCTTGCTGGAAACGTTCTCGCGCTAGCACCTGGCATGACGGACCGCATCAGGGGCATCTTGCTGTTGCCAGAACGACAGTAGGGTGCCCCTGATGCCTTTTAAGTGGGTGAGCTGGTCCAGGGCCGCGTTGATCAGGGCGCTGCGGGCGACGGTGATCGTGCCGGGGCTGTTCGCGCTGTGCTTCGAGGTCATCGGCAATGCGCAGATGACGGTCTTCGCGGTGTTCGGCGCCTTCGGGGCGCTGCTGTTCGCCTCGTTCGGCGGGTCGCGGCGGGACAAGGCGGTCGCGCACGGGCTGCTGACCGCGGCCGGCTGCGTCGTGATCACGATCGGCACGCTGGCCAGCGGCTCGATGTGGCTCGCGGTACTGGTCACGATCCCGGTGACGTTCGCGATCTTCTTCGCCGGGGTCGCCGGGCCGAACGCCGCTGCCGGGGTCACCGCCGTACTGCTCGCCTACGTGCTGCCGGTCGCCGCCGCCGGGCCGCTCAGCGACCTTCCGTGGAAGCTGGCCGGGTACCTGCTCGCGTCGGTAGTAGCTACGGCGGCGGTGCTTTTGTTCTCACCGCGGTCGGCCGGAGACCGGCTCCGGGCGACAGCCGCCGCGGCGGCCGCGGCGCAGGCGCATCATCTGGAGGCGGCGGTCGCGGGCACGGCTACGCCCGCCGATCTCGCGGCGTCGGTGGCGGCCAAGCATGAGCTGATGAACGCGTTCTCCTCGTCGCCGTACCGGCCGATCGGACTGGCCGCCGCCGACCAGGGCCTGGCCGGCGTGATCCACATGCTGGAGTGGTGCGCAGGCCTGAGCTGCGACGCGATGGGCGGTCACCTGGACTTGTCGCTGGCCTCGTCGCAGGACCGGCAGGTGCTGACCGACGCGGCTTGCGCGCTCCGCTCGGTGGCGGCGCTGCTCAGCGGCGACGGACAAGATGTCACTTTCGACCTGCAGCCGATCTGGCAGGCCCGGGCCGCCAGCGCGGCGCATATGCAGCAGCTGGCCGGTGACCCGGTTACGGTGCGGGAGCAGGTTGGGTATGCGTTCCACGCGCAGGCGATCGGCTTGGCGGCATCGGCGGCGGCCGCGGACGCGATGATCGCGGCCGGGCGGGCGTCGCGGGATCGGATGGCCAGGGAGCGGCAGCGGTGGGTGGACGGGCTGCCTCAGGCCAGTTCGGGGCCTAGCGGCTCTGGCGGGGCTGGCGGGGCTGGCGGCCAGGAGGTGCGCGGCCCTTGGCCGGCCAGGATCACCGAGCTGATCGCGGCCGATGCGACCAGCCGGTCGGTCTGGTTCCGCAACAGCGCTCGCGGCGCCGCTGCCCTGGCCGGCGCGGTCTTGGTGGCCCGGCTGACCAACGTCGAGCACGGGTTCTGGGTGGTGCTCGGCACCTTGTCGGTACTGCGGACCAGCGCCGCCGCGACCGGCTCGACCGCGCTGCGGGCGGTGGGCGGAACCGCCGTCGGGTTCGCGATCGGCGCGGCCTTGCTGCTCGCGATCGGCACCGCTGCGCCGATCTTGTGGGCGGTGCTGCCGGTCGCGGTGTTCATCGCCGCGTATGCGCCTGGGGCGGCCCCGTTCGCGGCCGGGCAGGCCGCGTTCACCGTGACGGTAGTGGTGCTGTTCAACCTGCTCGACCCGGCCGGCTGGACGGTCGGGCTGGTGCGGATCGAGGACGTCGCGATCGGCTGCGCGGTCAGTGCGGTGGTCGGCACCTTGTTCTGGCCGCGCGGGGCCGCGTCGGTGGTTGGCGACAACCTGGCCCAGGCGCTGCGCAGCGGAGCCGACTACCTGACCGAGTCCGCTCGCTGGGCCCTTGAGCTCGGCGAGAAGCATCCCGAGCACGCGATCACCGCGATCGGGGCGGGGTCGCGGCTCGACGACGCCATCCGCGGTTACCTGACCGAACAAGGCTCGAAGCGGATCGCCAAGCAGGATCTGTGGGTCCTGGTGATGGCGGCCCAGCGGATCCGGCTGACCGCGCACTCGCTGGCCAGCCTGTCGGTCCGGCAGCACAGCACTCACCAGCGCGGCTCCAGCGGCTCCAGCGGCTCCGGTGGCTCCGGTCGCTCCGGTGGCTCCGGCGGCTCCGGCGGCGATCTCGGACCTGGTTACCTGGAGCTCTCGGTCTTCTACAACCGGATCGCCGCCCAGGTCGGTCCGCCGGGCCGCGACCCGGCCGAAGTGGTGGAGATCGACGTGCCGCTGGAGATCTTCGACGACGAGTCGGCGGCCGGCCGCCTCGGCAGCGATCCCGACGCGATCTGGGTGAGCCTGCATCTGGAGCAACTGGGCTCGCACGCGATAAGCCTGCCGGGACCGGCGGTCAAGCTAGCCAGGATCCGCCGCACCCCGTGGTGGCGCGCGCCGCAGCGAGTAGCCTCAAGCTCGTGAGTCTCTTCCAGCGCGCCCATGACATCCTCGCGGCCAAGGCCAACAAGGCACTCGATGCCGCCGAGAAACCAGACGAAATGCTCGACCTGTCGTACGAGCAGATGCTCGACCAGATCACCCAGGTCCGCCGCGCGCTGGTCGAGATGGCGGCCTCGCGCAAGCGGATCGAACTGCAGGAACAGCAGCTCAGCCATACGGTCGACCACCTGCAAGAGCAGGCCAAGACGGCACTGGGCCTGGGCAACGAGGCTCTCGCCCGAGAGGCGCTGACGCGCAAGTCGGCCGCCGAGGCGCAGATCAGCGACCTGGAGCCGCAGCATGAGCAGTTGACCGAGCAGCAGGCAAAGCTCGAGCAGACGCTGAGCACGCTGCAGGAGAAGGTCAACGAGTTCCGCACCCGCAAGGAGGTGCTGAAGGCGCAGTACCAGGCGGCGCAGGCCGAGACCTCGATCAACGAGCACTTCACCGGCATCTCCACCACGATCGGCGACTCCGGCGCCGAACTGCAGCGCGCCCAGGACAAGATCGCGACCATGCAGGCCAGGGCCGGCGCCCTGGACGAACTGCTGCAGTCCGGCGTGCTCGAAGACGTCGGCGGCTCGGACGACATCCAGCAGGAACTGGACCAGACCAGCTCGTCGGCCCAGGTGGAAAAGGAACTCGCCGCACTCAAGGCCCAAGTCGGCCCCGGCTCTCAGCCTCCTGAGATCACCGCCGGCTAGCTAGCCGCCGACTCAGCGCCCGCGGCCGAACTCGAGTGCCGCCCGCGCCATGTACTCACGAGTCGGCCGGGTCTGCCCTGGTCCTTGCCTCCCGGTGCCGGATCCTGGTGCGCGATTCTGGGGCTGGGCGCTTGCCGCGGCCATGATCGTGTGGAGTTTTCGCCTGACGGTGACTTAGCCGTGATACGGACGGAAAACTCATCACCAGGCGAAAAATCGCCACCGAAAACCGGGCATACAGGGACAGTTTCCTTGATCACGTGGACTTTTCGTCGGGCGTCCGGGTAAATCGCCGTGATCATGGCCGCCTCGGGCTGTGCGCAGGCGTTCGCGGGTCCGGAACGCGCTTGCTCCCTGGGTTCATTGCATACCCGGCGGCTCCCACCGGGTGTGGTCGCGGTGATCACGCTGCCGGCGAGGACTGCCGGCCCTCCAGCCGGGCATTTGCGGTGATCATCTTCTGGGGCCGAGGCGATATCGCGGCCGGTCCGGCTCCGAGTTCGTGGAGTGTTTCCGCGCGGTGGAGAGTTGACCGTGGAATAACGCGGCAAACACTCCACAACGCGACAACTCTCCACGCAATACCGGGATAAATAGGGCAGATTTCCTTGATCGTGGAGAGTTCTCGGCGGACGAGCGGCAAACTCTCCACGATCTCGCGGCCCGGAGCCGGGCAGGCCAGGCGACCGGGCAGGCCATTGCTGCCGTCGAGTCTTCGCTTTCTAAGGACTGCCTAGCTGGGCAAGTAGTCAGCCAGAGCCCATGCCGCTGCGACGCAAACCGAGGTGGGATCGGTAGGTTATGGGCATGAGTGGTGAGGTTCTGGTTGCCGTTGACGGAGCGATCGCTACCGTCACGCTGAATCGGCCCGAGCGGCGCAACGCGATCTCCGGCGCACTCCTGACCGGCCTGCGCGAGTCGCTAGCCGAACTCGAGACCAGGACCGAGGTCAGGACGATCGTGCTGACCGGAGCCGATCCGGCGTTCTGCGCCGGACTTGACCTGACCGAGCTTGGGCAGCCGGACGGCGCTATCCGCAAGGTCCCGCGCGGCCAGGCAATACCAGACCTGAGCAAGCCGCTGATCGGCGCGATCAACGGCGCCGCGATCACCGGTGGCCTCGAACTGGCGCTGGCCTGCGACTTCCTAATCGCCTCTGAGCGGGCCCGGTTCGCCGACACGCACGCGCGGATGGGCATCCAGCCGGGCTGGGGCCTCACCGTGGAGCTGCCGGCCGCCGTCGGCCTGCGGCGGGCCAGGCAGATGAGCGCGACCGGCAACTTCGTCGATGCCCAGACCGCCCTGGCCTGGGGACTGGTCAACCACGTCATCCCGCACGAGGGACTGCTGGCCTTCACCCAGGAACTGGCTGCCGACATCGCCTCGACCGACCAGGCCGCGCTGGCCGCACTGTTCGCGACCTACAATCAGGCCGCCGCGCTCACCGGCCGGGAAGCCAGGCGCATCGAGACCGCCAGCCACGCCGCCTGGCACACCGAGGGCATCGACACCGCCAAGGTCGTCGAACGCCGCACCGCCGTGATCGAACGCGGCCGATCCCAGGCCTAGCGTTTATGCCGCCCGGCGTTCGATGGCTTGCCCCGTTTTGCTTGACTACGACTGTGACGAGTTCAGTGCCGGTGCAGGAGGTCGACGATCCGCCCGCGCCACCGCCAGGGCCGCCAGGGCCGCCAAGGTCGCGCGTCAAGCGACGGCTCTACCCGATGCTGGCCACGCTCGGCCTGATCATCATCGGCATGTCGTCCTCGCTCTACTGGGGACCGCACCTGGCCGGACTCACCGCGTGGGCGCTCCCCCACGATCTGTGGGGGACCATCATCGCCGCCGATCGCCTGCTGCACGGCCGTCTCGGCGCCCTGTACACCCAGCCCACCGGCCTGATCACGCTGCCCGGCGGCGCGCTGATCCTGGTCCCGATCGCGGCTGTCCTGGACATGGCCGGGCTCCCGCTGCACGTCCCCGGCCACGGCGCTGATCCCACGTCCTGGCTCTACGCCGGGCCCTACCAGTGCGCGATCTCGGCGGTACCGCTCTTCGCCGCCGACGCGATCGCCGAGCACCTCGGCCTGCCCGCGCGGCGGCGCCTGCTGCTCGCCGCTGCCGGCGCGGTGCTGCTGTGGAACGTCACGATCCGCTGGGGCCACCCGGAAGACGCGGTCGCGGTCGGCCTGCTCATGTACGCCGTGCTCGGCCTGGCCAAGGCCGAGAAGCCGAACCGGTCCGCCTGGCTGTTCGGCCTGGCCGTGGCCGTGCAACCACTGGTCCTGCTCGCGCTCCCGGTCGTGCTCGCCGTGATGAAGCCGAACCGGATCGCGGGCTACGTCACCCGCGCCGCCATCCCGGGCGTGGCGCTACTCGGCGCCGCCGCGATCGCGAACTGGCACGCCACCTACGTCGCGGTGACCAGCCAGCCGAACTGGCCCAACGTCGACCACCCCACGCCCTGGCTGGCTCTGGCCGCTCGCCTGCCGAACGGCGCCGTCGCGGCCGGTCCCTCCCGGATCCTCGCGATCGTGGTCGCCTGCGGCTGCGCGATCCTGGTCTGGCGCCAGTGCCGGGTCGCCCGCGAGCCGGGGGCCTGGGACAGCCAGACGCTGCTCAAGGTCTTGTGGTGGGTTGCGATCGCGCTGGCCGTTCGGTCGGCATTCGAGCCCGTGATGGTCGCCTACTACGTCTGGCCATCCCTCGCGATCGCGCTGGTCACCGCCGCCGCGACCGGATCCGCCCTGTTCAATACCTCCGTGGTCGCCGCGATCATCACCTTCACCTCGCAATCCACCTGGCGGAGTCCGTGGACGTGGTGGGCTCCGCTCATCGCCGGGCTCTGCGTCACCTTGTACCTGGCCAGAGTCCGGCGCCAGCCAGCGCCCGCGCCGCCGCCAGCGCCGCCGCCAGCCCTGGTCACGGTGCCGGGCTGACCGCCGCCATCCGCTGGCTCCCCTGCGACCCGCTGATCACGGCCAGCTGATCCGGCTCGCCGTGCACCCGCCAGCTCGCCTTCACCTTCACCGGCTGGCCACTGCCGCTGTCCAGCGTCACGGTGAGCGCCGTGGTCACGAAGCCGCTGGCCTGGTTCCAGCTCGCGGTCCCGTTGATCGTGGCATTCGCCACCCAGCGGGCGCCGGTCAGCTTGATCTTCACCACGTTGCCGCCGGAGAACGCGACCTTCCCGCCGCGCAGCCCGAGGTCACCGAACCCCTCAATCAGCGGGAACCGGCTGATCTCATCCCCGACCATGGCCAGGGCGGTCGACGCGGCCTGCAACGCCGGCCGTCCCACCTGATTCCCACGCCTCGCCCGGGCCGGCTGCGCCTGCGCGAGCCGCAGCGGATACCCGCCGACAGCGTGAATCGGCGCGACTCGCCCGGCGCACGAGGTGTTCTGACGGGCCAGGCCAGCTGGATTATTTAGGAAGGTTTGAAAGATTTGCGCAGGACAGGCGTCGTCGGCATCTTGCAGTGTCACATGGGTAAGGTTCGCGACCCTGACCACGCGGGCCGACTTGCCGAACTGACTCGCCACCACGCTGGCCCCGTTCAGCCACGGCGTGAGCGAGTCGGCCGTCCCCGACAAGATCAGCACATGCAGCCGGGGCGGCACCAGCGGCGGCCGCTTGGTGATCGGCGCGAACAGGTGGTTCGGGGTCGGCCAGTTCAGGCAGGCGCTGTAGGCCTCGTTGTACTGATCGAGCTGCGTCCACTGTGCAACGCTGAACGGCGCGAACGTGCCGGCTGGCTCCCGCTGCAGCGCGGTGCGGTACTGCCTGGCCCGGGTCGCCGGCGCCGCCGTCCGGCTGAACAGCTGGACGTAGTCCGTGCAGGCCACCGCGAAATACAGCCCGTCGCTGAACTCGGGCAGCGGGAAGCTGGTGTCGTCGAAGCCGACCGACAGCGCGGCCAGCCGCAGCAACGGAGCCTGGTCGCCCCGCCCCAGCAACGCCCGAGCGGCCGCGTCCAGGTCACGGTAGACGACCGGGTCGAAGCCGGCGTTGTTGACGAGGTTGACCAGCGTCTCGGTGTTGACGGTGAACTTGGTGAGCGTGCCCAGGTCTGACACGGTCTGGCCCGTGACCGGCTTGGAGTTCAGCCGGGCGGCGAGCTTGCTGATCCGTGACCAGGCTCCCGGCCCGGCCGCCGAGTCGCACGGCCTCCACCGGTCGCAGGCCTGCTCGAAGGCCTGCCGCGCCGTCACCACGGTGCTCGTGTACCACGGGTCGAGCCCGAGCACCTGGTACGTCGAGTCGAGCGTGACCGAGCGGAACTGCTGCGGGTACCGCGACGCCAGCACCTGGGCGAACCAGCTGCCATAGGAGTCGCCGTACAAGTCGACCCGGCCGACCCGCAGCGCGCTGAGCACCCGGGAGACGTCGCGGGCCGAGTAGGCGGTGTTGAACAGGTCAGAGGCGTGTACAAAGCCGCCGCGCTTGTACTTCCAGGTGTAGTTCAGCTTGTCGCCGCACTTGCCGACGAGCGCGTTGAAGGCCGGGCCGTCCTGCTGCTGGGCCTTGTTGTAGCGCTCCAGGCCAGGACAGTTCAGCGGCGTCGAGTTACCGGTGCCGCGCAGGTTGACCAGCAGCAGGTTCCTGCTCTGGCGGAGCGGGCCGAGCATGGCCAGGTAGTTCGACTCTGAGCCGAACGTCATGAAGCCAGGGCCGCCCTCGACCGCGAGCACGGTGCCTTTGGGGTGATTCCGCTTGGCGGCCGGTACCCACAGGAAGCCGATGTGGATGCCAGGGCTGGCCTTGGACGCGTAGTCGAGCGGGACCGTCATGCCGCCGCAGTAGGTCAGCGGGCTGCTGCCGCACTTATCCAGCGTGACCTTGCCAAGCCGGATCGTCTTGGGCGCCGACGCGGAAGCTGCCGTGGCCGGGATCGCCTGAGCCACTCCGGTCAGGGCCAGCCCGCCGGCTGCCAGGCCAATCATCATCCGCCGCATGAAATGACGGCCGGCTCGCGGCCGCGCTGTTATCCGAGGCACGACTTGGATCCTAGGAGAGCGCCGTGCTGCCCACCAGCCCTGGTCGATTAGTGCCAGGCTGTGCTGGTGACGGCGGTCCGGCAGCCCGCCCGCACCAGCCTCACCTCGCGTCGCCAGTAGGTCGGCAGCGTGTTGTACGGATTGTGGCCGGCCAGCCCGTTCTCGTTGGTCACGAACGCGTGCTCGCCGTGATCCGCCCTGATCAGCGCCAGCGCCGTCGGCAACTGCGCTCGCGGCGTCAGGTACACGGTGAACTCGAACCGGCTCGCCGGGAACTTCCGCACCCAGGCCGGGATCTTGAGCCCCACCAGCTGGTCAGATCCGGTCTGATAGGAGCCCTCGAAGATCTGCACCACGTCGGCGACCTTCATGATCTGCGGCACCGATACCGCCCCCGGGTTAGCCCAGACCTGAGCTCCCTTGGTCCGCGCGTGCACGTATCTGTACACCTTGGCGTAGCCAGCCGGAATCGGCGCGCTGCCCGGCGCCCCGTCCAGGAACACATCGGTCACCCCGTACCAGGACTTCCATTGCCGCACCTGCAACTCGACCTGCGCCGCCGGCACCGAGCCGTACCCGGTCCAGATATAGCCGAGCACGTGAAGCCCGGCCTTCCGCGCGGCGTTGATCGTCGCCGCGTCGGCCGCGTTCCGCGCGGTCCCCGGCCCGCCGGCCGTATGCGGGTTCACCGTCGTCGAACCCCAGTTCGCGATGATGCCGGCCGGCCGTTGCCCGGCTGCGGTCGACCCGGTCCACACTTGTGCGCCGTAAGCGGGCGGCGCGAGCCGCAGGCACTTCACGTTCGGCGCCGCCTGGCTCGCTCCAAGCAATGGCAGCGCCGCTAATGCGGCAATCACGGCTCGCGTGAACAAAGAAAATCCCTTCTTTTAGGCAGAAAGCTTCGCGGCGGTCGGTCAGCGGAGCGGCGGAGACTGGCCGCGCTCGGACTCCGGACGAGGCCCGAAGATGCGCCGGTCGACTTCCGGGATCGGCACGTCGTTGATGCTCGCCTCGCGGCGGCGCATATAGCCGTCGTCATCGAACTCCCACAACTCGTTGCCGTAGCTGCGGTACCACCGGCCATCGGCGTCATGGCACTCGTACTGGAACCTGACCGCGATCCGGTTGCCTTCGAACGCCCACAGGTCTTTGCGCAGCGCGTAATCAAGCTCACGGCTCCACTTGCGGCGCAGGAACTCGACGATCTCAGCCCGGCCGGCAACGAACTCACCGCGGTTGCGCCAGACCGAGTCCGCCGAGTAGGCGCCAGCCACTCGCTCAGGGTCGCAGGAGTTCCACGCGTCCTCGGCCGCCTGCACCTTCTGCCTGGCGGTCTCTTCAGTGAATGGCGGCAATGGCGGTCGCTGCGTCATTGGGTCAGCTTACGCAAATAGGTCGCCGATTCCTGATAGCCGATCGCCAGGTAAAAGGGCTTCGCCCGGCGGGTGGCCAGCGCGACCAGCGCGCAGCCGCTGCTGCCGGCCGCCCAGTCCTCGAACGAGTGCATAAGCGCCCGGCCGGTGCCGGACTGGCGGAGTTCGGAGCGAACGAGGATTTCCTCGACCCAGCCGACCGGGCCGTTAGCGTAGAAAGTGAGGTGCCTGAAGCCGAGCAGGTACCCGGCGAGCTGCTCATCGGCTACCGCGACGAGCACGCAGGCGTCGTCGTCGCCGATCAGCTTCGGGTAGCTGGCGTCGAAACTGGCGCGATCGAACGCGAAGGACTGGGCAAGTTCGGCGGCCAGGCCGGCGACCGCTGAGGCGTCCGCGAGGGTAGCCGGCCTGATCGAATAGCTCACTGACAGATCATCGCCGATGCCCGTTCTATCCTGGGCTAGTGAGGCTAGTCTCGCTGCTGCCATCGGCCACGGAGATCGTCTACGCGCTCGGCCTGGGCGATGACCTGGTCGGCGTCACCTTCGAGTGCGACGAACCGCCGTCGGCCAGAGCCGAGAAGACGATCGTGGTCGGCGGCCGCGACACCAAGGGCATGACACCAGGCGAGATCGACCGCTACGTCCGCACCCAGCTGGCCTCGGGCGCCGACCTGTACACGCTGCACGCCGACGCCCTGGCCGGACTCCAGCCAGAACTGATCCTGACCCAGGACCTGTGCCGAGTCTGCGCGCTTCCCACCGACCACGTCGAAGAAGCCCTCGGCTACCTAGGCTGCCAGGCCGACGTGGTCTCACTCGACCCGCACACCCTGACCGAAGTCCTCGACTCGATCCTGGAGGTGGGCGCCCGAACCGGAGTAACCGACCGCGCCGCCGAGCTGGTCGCAGGCCTGCGCTCCCGGCTCGGCGCCGTCAGCGCGGCCGTCGCCGGGCGGGATCGCCCGAGGGTGGCCCTGGTGGAGTGGGTAGACCCGCCGTTCAACGCCGGACACTGGATTCCCGACCTGATCACAGCGGCCGGCGGCGACCCAGTAGCTGCCCGCCCGGGAATTCCGTCGATCGAAACCACCTGGGAAGAGATAGCCGCCGCCGAACCCGACCTGATCCTGGTCGCCCCCTGCGGCTACCACCTGGACGGCGCGGTCGAGCAAGCCCGAACCGTAGCAACCGCGCTCCCTGGCCTGCCAGTCTGGGCAATCGACGCCGACGGAATCGTGGTCAGACCCGGCCCCCGCCTAGTCGACGGCGTAGAGGCAATCGCCTCAATCCTCCATCCCGACGCCATTCCGGGAAATAGACCACTAGCTCAGGCCCAGGTTGCGCTGGTCAGCCCTCGCTGACCGCCTCGCCGTGAAACAGATCCGCTAAGTACGGATTGGTTCTCCGAGCCCGACGACTCTTTCGAACCGCAAACTGCCTTTCAGGACGAAAGCTTTGCGCCGGCCGGGTCGCCCGCCCAGACCCGGGTCTTCGACGTGGCCATCGCGCGGCTCGTCGACAGCGGCCCGCCCGCCTACCGAGTCTGGCTCCCCCGCTGGCGCAGTCCGTCGCCCTCGACCTGCTTCTCCCGACGCCGGTCGCCGAACCGGCCGGTGCCGGATTCCAGTCCTGGGACTGGCCGCTGCGGGGCCGCCTGACCGCCCCGATCGGCGTGGTCGACCGCCCGTCCCCGCCCGGGGAAGTGCCGACGTATTCCTGGTCGTCGACGGCTGGGGAACGCTCCGCCAGGAGTTCGACACCCTCGAAGCCGCGATCACCAAGCTGGCCGGACGCGGCCTCGCCTACGGCATCCACGTGATCATCGCGGCCAACCGCTGGCCCGAGATCCGCCCGGCTCTCAAGGAACTGCTGGCGACCAGAATCGAGCTGAGAATAGGCGAGCCGTCGCCCCCGAAGTCCGCCTCCTCCCGTCGGCCTTCCCCCACACCGAGCTAGTCGAGCCGGCCACTGCGCCTGACGCCGGTCCCGTGACCGAAATCCCCATGGGCATAGCCGAAGACGACCTCGGCCTCGTCTGCGCCCAGTTCGCCGCCGAGCCCCATTTCCTCATCTTCGGCGACACCGCTTCGGGTAAGTCCAACCTGCTGCGGGTCCTGGCCGACGGCGTCACCCGCTGGCACACCCCGGCCCAGGCCCGGGGCCCGGACGTAACCCAGGCCCAGCTCCGCGACCGTTCCTGATGGCGCGGCCCCGAGCTATACCTCATCATCGACGACTACGACCTGGTCGCGACCTCAGCCGGCAACCCGCTCGCCCCGCTGATGGACGTCCTCCCGCACAGCCGCGACATCGGACTGCACGTGATCATCGCCCGGGCCAGCGGCGGCGCCGGCCGGTCCGCGTTCGAACCCGTAATCCAGCGCCTGCGCGAGTTGGGCTCGCCGAGGCAACCTAGTCGTCCGAGGCCGCCCGCCCCGCCTGATCCAAACCGCCCTGATCACCTAACGTTCCTGAAGCTCGGCGAGGATGGCCTGCGCCTCCTGCCGGCAACTGCGCGCCTCATCGTCATGTCCGCAGGCCTGGTGTGCGTCTCCGGCGTGGTCGAGGATGGCTGCCATGAGCATCAGGTCGGCAAGGTCACGGGACACAGCCAGGGCGCGCTGGTAGCAGTCGATGGCTTCGGATTGGTTACCGAGGAGATGACGGGCGTAGCCGATGCTGTCCCAGGTGCAGGCCTGGCCGAATTCATCATCATGGTCGCGGTGCAGGCTGAGGGCCTGGTCCAGGAGCGGGAGCGCGGTTTGCGCATCGCCAGCCACGATCTGGCACCAGCCGGCGTTGTTCAGCGCGAACGCTTCGCCGGACCGGCAGTCGGCCACCCGGAACGACTCCAGGGCCTGGTAGGAGTACCGTAGCGCCGTCGCGGGCTGCTGCTGGCGCTCGGCCATTTTCGAGAGCAGGCTGTAGCTGACGCCGAGGCTGCGGTGGTGGCCGGTCTCGCGGCAGCAGGCCAGAGCCATCTGCAGATGCTGGGCGGCGAGGTAGTAGTCGCCGAGATCGATGTAGGCCGAGCCGAGGTTGCAGTGGGCGTGGGCCTCAGCGACCCGGTCCCCGAGGCGGCGCGCTGCGCTCAGGGCGATTTCGGCCGTTGCGCGGCTGTCGTTCCAGTGCCCTGCTCGCTGCAGGTACGGGAGCGATGCCAGCGCGATGCCCATCGCATGCCGCTGCGAGGTGCCAGCGGCGGCGGCCACGACTGCGAGCAGGGCGCTGCGGGCGGACCCGAACCAGTCCAAGGCCTGGTGCCGGTCACGGAACTCCTGCCGCGCCACTCCTTCCGGAGGATCGCCGGGGCTGGCGACCGGCTCGACCAACGTGAAGCAGCTAGGGATCTTCGCTGCCGCCGCGAAGCTGGCGTGCAGGTAGAAGTCGAGCAGCCGGGTCATGGCCGCGGCCCGTTCCGCCGCTTCATCGGTGGCCTGGCAAAGTTGAGCCGCGTACTCGCGCAGCAAGTCATGGACCGCGAACCGGCCGGGTGCGTGCTCCTCGATCAGGTGCACGCTGACCAGCTCGTCGGTCGCGTCCCGGGCCCCGGCCACGGATATCCCGGCGAGGCTGGCCGCGGCCGGGAGCCCGATCTCGGCGCCAGGGCAGATGCCCAGCAGCCGGAACATGTCCGCGGCGGGCTTGCTGAGCTGCCGGTAGGACCACGAGAAGACCGCGTGCAGCTTCGTCGTCTCGCGGCCAGCGTTCAGCACGTCGCGCGCGTCAGGTAGTTCACCGGAAATCGTCACCGTCAAGTGCGGATGAGCAACGATGCGCGCCGCGACGATGCACAGCGCCAGCGGCAGCCCGCCGCACAGCTCAATCAGCTCGCCGTGGCGGGTCAGCGCATCGGCGCCCTCGCTGCCCGCAGCCGCCGGCCCGGAGCCGAGGCGGGCGGCCAGGAGCAGGTGCGCCTCAGTCGGGGACATCACATTCAGCGTGATCGGCGTCGCTTCCTTGGTAACAATCAGGTCGCCCAGGAGGCGGCGGCTGGTGACTACGGCCATGCAGCCCGGGCTGGCCGGAAGCAACGGCATCGCCTGGGCCGCGTCACGCGCGTTGTCCAGGACCACCAGCATCCGCCGCCCGTGCGTCAGGCTGCGATACAACGCGGCCCGGGCATCCAGGCTCACCGGCAGCCGATCCGCTATCACTCCCAGGGCTTCGAGGAAGCTAACCAGCACCGAGTCCGGGCTGGCCGCGATGCCGGACGGATCAAAGCCCCGGAGATCAGCGAAGAGCTGGCCAGCGGGAAACTTGCAAGCGGCCTGCAGCGCCCAGTGAACCGCCAGCGCCGTCTTGCCGACCCCCGCTTCCCCGGCGATCACCGCGATCAAGGCCGATGTGGCCTCGCCCGCCTCCCCGGCCAGCGCGCTAAGCCGCGCCTGCTCCTCGGCCCGCCCGACGAACCGCCGCACCTCACCAGGGAGCTGCCGCGGAACCGCCGGCGGCCCGACCGGCCGGTCCGCGCCCGCGCCAAACCGAATCCCGGCATCACCGGCGGCGAGCTCGGTCTTTCCCTGGAACGTCAGCCGACGGTCAGGCGTGCCGATGAACTCGATCCTGGCCGCGTCACTCAGCTCAAGGGCGTCCGCCAGCCGCCGCAGCGTGTCCCGGTAAGGCAAGCAGGTACGGCCGCTCTCAAGGTTGCGGATCGTGCGGCTGCTCAGTCCGGACCGCTCCGCCAATTCGTCCTGCGACAGTCCAGCGACCTTGCGGCAGGCGCACAACCGGGCGCCGAAACCGCTGTTGCCACCGGTCATCGGCGTACCCCGCCCGGACCGTTCAGTCTGTCTGGTGGACCCGGCCACCCAGCTAACGCCCGTGGCCGGACCCTTCCAGTCTCAACGCGGGAGCTCATCTCATCGACCTCCTACACCTGCGCCAGGGTTGACTTCACAGACTTAGACGACGCCGGTCACCGCAACTCATCGGTCCGGTCCGATCGAACTTTTCCGGTAAGTTGACCGCGCTCTTTTCCTGGCGGACCGTCGGCCATCGTGGACACACTATTCGCGTATCCACGGTCCATTCCAAGTGGTCAGTCAAGGAGAGGCCTTTATGTTCGCAAGAACCCTGTCATCGACGCGCGCATTCGCAGCGCCGGCCATTGCACTGCTCGGCGCCGCCGCTCTCATGATCGGATCAGCCAGTGCCGCGGGCGCGGCCACCACAGGCGTGCCGTCCCACCATTCGGTCGTATCAGCCGCATCCACGCGATCCACACCATCCCCGCGAGCCACGACCCCCTGCGGCGCGTTCCAATTTAACTTCGCTGAGTTCAATCGCTGCACCGGAAGCGCCTGGGTGAGCGGAGCGCTCTGTCAGGTGGGCAATAATTACAACGGCAACAACGGCCCGTTCAACGTGCTGGCCGCGGCGAGCGACTGCGGAGTTCGCGTCTGGCTCCATCAGGACGCTTGGAACGGCTCCAACTGGGGCAGCGGATGGTCATTCTGCATTAACCCTGGAGAAGGCGAAAACGTCCCAGGTCAATTCCAGCACCCGCTGAATATCTATATCTCAAACAACGGGAACAACTGTTAGTCATGGCGACCTGCTGACAGCTCCAAGTAATCTCGGGCCGCGCCAGCGCGAGCACCGGCCACCCGGTGCTCGCCTGACGCGGCTGCAGCATGACCGCTCACGGACGCCATATGCCTAGCCCGCCGACAGCAGGCTCCGGACGGCGGCCAGTGAGACCGAAGGTGCCGCTTGTTCCAGCCAGTCGAGCGGCGTGCGGCCGTGGCTGTCGCGGGCGGCCGGACCCAGCCCCCGACGCCGATCCGGGTCGCGTCCGCCCCGTGGTGGCCCTGGCGCCGCCGGCCCCGGATTCTCTGCAGCCGTGCTAGCCGAAGCCGCGCTTAGGTGCCTGGCCGCCAGTCGCGGCGGCGCCCCGCGGCGACCAGGCCACCAGCGAGCAGGATCCCGATCGCGGCCGCCGCGCCGCCGATGGCGATCCCGGTCGCCAGTTCGCCGGTGTGCGATCCTGGGCCGGGCGTCCTCGGAAGCGTAATTTCTGTCCGAGCGGCGGCCTGAGCGTGCCGCTTCCCCGGCAGAACGGCGGTGATGGCCGTGTACGGGTCAACGACGCCCCAGCCGAGTCCCGGCGATGGCAGCCGTCCGGCCGGATGATCGGCGGTGGCCTCGATCCGTTTGATCACCTGAGCGGCCGTAAGCTTCGGGAAGTACGAGCGAACGAGCGCGGCTACCCCGGAGACGAACGCGGTAGCGAAACTGGTCCCGCCCGCGCGGGCGAGGGCATACCGGACCGCCTTGGCCAGGCCCGAAGCCCCGTCGGGTGACTACTTCAACTTCCGGCCGACCTGGCGGCGGCTGACCAGATCGACGTGGCCGTCCTGCTGCCGAACCGCTGGACCAGGTTTGCGTGGCTGCCGGTAGAGGAGGAAGACTCCTACCCGGAGCGGCGCGAAGCCGCTTGGGCCGAGATCGAACCGTTCGGCCGCGACTTCCCTGGCTTCGCCCAGCCCGGTGAACAACCCCTGGACCAGACGCAAATCCAGCAAGCCTCAGCACGTCATCATGACCAGCCCGAAGGACGGCACCGACTTCCTAGCCGGGCACACCTATATCTACAGCAACACCGATCGCAATTTCACGATCGACGTGTCGGCGAACGTGACAACGGGGATGTGCACCCTTCAGCCGGGCTCGCTCTCCTTTACGCTGCTGGCCTGCACCTCCAGCCAGCTCAGCGGGCCGTCGCGGGCGAGCAGGTTTCCTGACAGCAACTCCGTCTCTGACCTGGCGCCGGCGTTCGGCAAGGACGTGACCGCGTTCGCGACGGCGATGAAGCACGCCGGGATCACCGTGCGGACGCTCAGCACACTGCGACCGCCCGAGCGTGCCTACCTGATGCACTACAGCTGGCTGGTCGCCAAGCGCAAGCTCTCGCCGCTGAAGGTACCTGGGTTCGCCGCGAGCAAGAAACACCCGCCGGTCGGCATCTGCTGGGTGCATGCCACCGCGCACGGCACCAGCAAGCCGCAGTCGATGGCGGCGGCGAGCAAGCTCGCGGCCGCGTTTCACGTCGCCTCTATGGGCACGACGCCGACGCTGACCAGCCTGCGCACGGAAGGCGAGGCCATCGTGATGTCCACCACCTGGACGAGCAGGAGGTTCACCATCAAGAACGCCTCCGGCATTCGGTGGTGATCAGAACCGGTCCGCGAAATGGCCTGAACGCGAAGCTGATCGCGGTCGGAGTGACCTACGACGTGATCCATTTCCGCCCGGCAACCATGTCCAGGAACGACTGGTCGGTCAACGGCGAGTAGATCCCGCCAGTATCGTTGGCACCGTGATAAATGGGACGTACCGAGACCTTTTCATAGCGATCGCGGGGAGCGCGGGCGCACTGACCGGCTTGCTTTTCGTCGCGCTGTCGGTCGCCCCGCACCGGGTCAGGACCTCCCATCAGCACGTGATCCAGCAGGTACGGGCGGCCGCGGCGCTGCTCGCGTTCAACAACGCGCTGGCGGTCTCGCTCTTCGGCCTGGTCCCGCAGACCAACGTCGGCTACCCGGCGGCGGTGCTCGGCGTGATCGGCATCTTGTTCGCTGCCGCCGCTGCCCGCTCGGTCATCGCGGCCGGACCGAGCAACCGCCGGGAGTGGATCAGCCAGATCAGCCTGCTCAACCTGCTGATCGTGATCTTCGGCACCGAACTCGTCTGCGGGATCTACGTCCTGGTCCACCCTCATAGCATCGAGCCGGTCCAGCTCATCGGCGAGGCACTGGTCACCTCCCTGATCGTCGGCATTGCCAGGGCCTGGGAACTCGTCGGCGACCGCGAAACCGGCCTCAGCGCCTCAATCGCCGTCCTGACCGGCCACGAGCGCTCCTTCTCGGCTGAGGAGGAACCAGAGCCAGCCGAGGACGAATCAGAAGACGAATCAGAGTCAACTGCGCCCGAGTCTTCGCCGCCGACCTCGATCCCGCGGTCCTGAATCGCCAGGTACCCGGCGGTCGCCAGCAGGATGAACGGGATCATGCTGCCCGGGTCCGTCCCGACCCCGCCGAGGAACGCCAGGTCCTGCACGAGCACCCAGACGACCAGGCTGACAATCCCGAAGCCGATCAGCACCGGGCGGATCAGCCGGGCCCGGCCGGCCACGAATACGCCGCCGGTCACACCTAGCGCGATCACGAAGAACAGGTTGACCGCGAACCCATGCGCCGCATCGAATGTGGCGAACGACGCTAGCCAGCCCGACAGAAAGCCGGGCTGGGGTGTCAGCGCCATCGACTCCGCCATCCCGGCCAGTGAACCGAGTTGTCCGTGCGAGACACCTTGCCAGGAACCGCGCCCCGGCCAGGCTTGCAGCACGGCCATCCCGATCAGGAACACGCCAAGCCCGGCTAGCGTCAGCCGGCCAGGCCACCGTGACCGCCAGGCCCGTTCGGGCAGCGCGATCAGCGCCCCGGCGACGACATAGATCGCCGCCGCACCCGGCGCCCCGGTAAGCCAGGACTGACCCGAAGCGAAGATCCCGCCGAAGGACTCGCCGAAGATCCATACGGCCAAGCCCCAGCCGACGCTGGCCACCCCCGCCAGCCTGGCCAACGGTCCGCGCGACGCCAGCAGCCACAGGCCCAGCCCGACCTCGACCCAGACCGTACCGGTAGCGGCCCCCACCGGGTGGTCAGACCAAATGGCGCCGGCCCAGTGGGCCATGGCCTGTACCCAATGCGGCGAGCTCTCAGCGGCGGGTTCGATCACCAGCGATGGCAGTCCGAGCGGCATCTTCGGCTGCAGCTGCAAGATCCCGTCGAACAACCACAAGTTGCCGAACCCGACCGCGAGCACCAGCCTCCCGGCTGGCCCGGCCGGGGCCCGCCCGCCTGCCCCAACCTCGTCAGCCGCGCCGGCCCTCCCCCGCCGACGCACGACCAGCCATGCGACTGCGATGAGCGCGAGGATCGCCAAGGCCAGCAGTCCCTGGTGGATCAGCGCCGAGCGAAAGGCCGACACGACTTTCGGGTCGGTCACGTTGAACCCAGGACTCATGCCAGGCATAGCGCGAACCCGATCTTCAGACCCCGACCGGCTCAGGAGCCGGAGCCGGCTGCGCTGGCGCCGTCACCGGCGCGGCGTTGTCCTCGCTGGCCAGGTATTCGGCCATTGTCCGTTCCCGGCCGTACTTGCGTCTCATCCACAGGTAGGCAACGAATGCCACCGGCGCGAAGAACAGCTGCGACGGAACCAGGATGTCGTTACGGAAGTCGATCAGCGCGATCAGGAGCGGGCACAGGCTCGGAGCCGCCGCGCCGAATACAACGCTGATCCCGATCGCGAGTCTCGCGGCCTTCCGGCCGTACGCCTTGTAGCAGGCAACCGTGAACAGCGCGTACACCAGCAGGTCGCCTATGCCGATGCCGTAGTTGGTCGCCTGGAACCGGAAACCGAACGTCGGGTCGAGCGGCTGGCCGACGAACTCCTCGACGAGCACGGCGGTCACGTTGATCACCAGCGTCGAGAACACGTCGTAGAAGGCCAGTGCGATAGCGAAGAACGCGACGTGCTTGAGTCGCATGCCGCCCTGGACGTACAGGTTCGAGACCGAGATCGCGCCGAGGATGACCAGGATGTCGAGCTCGACCCACCACACCTGCCAGCCGATGACGGTGCCCATCATGAAATGGCTCTCGTAGATGTTGGCCCCGAGCAGCAGGCCGAGGCCGCCCCAGAACACGGCCGGGTTCACCAGGCGCTGGTAGCCGATCGACAGCGAGGCGGCGAAGGTCAGGCACAAGAAGCAGGTGATGGCCCAGGCCGGCAGGATCGCATAGAAGAACGGCAGCGCCAGGATGATGGCGAGCAGGATCGTGATATCGCGTCCGTTGAACGTGCCGACCGGCGGCCGCTCAACGCGATATCGCCGGAAGTAGTACAACGCACCCAGGCAAACCAGAACGGCACCCACCATGCAGACAGCCGCTTGAATAAAGGACTGCTGCCAGAGCGGAATCGCGAAGGATGACGCGTGCGGCATGAACGGCTCCCAGGTTCAGGCACCAATGAGTGCGGCCGGCATCGCGAACGACACCTCGTGCAGATCGCTTCTGGTCCGGCGAAGCTCGGCGGCCTGATCGTCTCCGACGATCACCAGCTCCGCGTCGACCCCGGCTTCGGCCAGATGGTGCCGGGTGGCGCTCTCGCCGAATCCCTCGATCGCCGCCGTCGGCAACGTGATCCTCAGTCGCCCGCCTGACTCAGCCGCCCGATACCGCGCCGGCCAGGGCCGGGTCGGAAGCGACTCGATCGCGTCGATCAGCTGCCTCGGCGTGATCACCTCGCTCGGACCGAGCCGGATCAGGGAACCATCCTTGCCGAGGATCTGGCTCGTCCCCGGCGTGCCGGCCAGCTCGCACGTCAGCGGCTCATCCGGCAGGCAGCGCACCACGTCGCGGGTGTCGTAGCGCAGCACCGGCATGCAGTCCCGGTAGGGGAAGTAGGGCGTGATCACCAGGGTGCCGAGCGCGCCCGGCGCGGCCGGCTCACCGCTGACCAGATCGAGCACCTCGACCAGCCCGGTGTTGAGATCGTGATGCACATGACGCTCGCTGCAGGTGCGGCCGGTAACCGGGATCACTTCGGTCATGCTGTAGCTGTCATCGAGCTGCGGCACGCCAAACGTGCGGCGGGCCGCATCTGACAGCGCGGGAGAAAGCACTTCGCCGCCAACCGTAATCCGCCTGAGCTTGAAGTCGTCGGGGCCAATCCCCCGGGCCTGCGCGGCCACAACCAGTTCGGCCAGGTAACTCGGATACGTGGCGAGTACGGTCGCCCCGCCACCGCAGAGGCTGTCGAGGGCATCGTCGGGGGGCAGCACTCCGAGCAGCCGGCACCCGCTCTGGGCCAGGCGGCAAGTGGCGGCAGTCAGGTGCGTCGCCGCGATAGCGCGGGAGCTCATGTTGACGGCCATGACGTCCGTGGGCCGCAGTTCGTCGCGGATCACCGAGGCCAGCGCCCCCAGCCCGGACCACAGGTCCATCTCATACCGCGACAGCCAGATCTCGGCCGGACGGCCGGTGGTGCCGGTAGTTCGCGTGCTCAGATAACGCTCGGCATCGGTGCAGACGAAGTCGCCTGGCCGCTCGATCAAATCCCGTTTAGTGGTGACCGGGATCGCCCGGAGCTTGTCCACGTCGAGCGCGCCGGGCTCGGTCGGGCCGCCCGCCAGCCGCCGGGCATAGAACGGAGACCGGACTGCGAGCCTGCGCGCAGTCCGGCGCAGCCCCCGCTCGGCGAAATCCTGGCGGGTCTCCGGATCGGCCTGGGGGCCGCCTAGCAACTGCTGGGCTTCCGCACCCGGCTCGCCGAACTCGGCGAGTGTAGTGACCGCGTCGGCGACAAGCCGACCGAGATTGCGGGTGGACAGTCGCCGTCCGGACAGCATGCCGACGGCGAGCCTGATCTGCCTGACCCCGGTCTCGAACATAGCCGCTCCAGGAAAGGGGTAGTAGAAAAAGGTGCCTTGCCGGCACCGCCAGATTGTGGCTGGCGGTGCCGGCAAGGGCCGGTTTCGTGCTAGAAGGTGCTTCCGCCAACGGCGCTGAACAGAACAGCGCTCATGGAACCGAGTGCGTAGCGGACGTGCTTGACGCTGCGGACGACTGACTTCATGGCTAACCCTCCTCCCTCGAACTCGATGGCCAGGCTGGGAGAAATGGTCATCGGGTGACGACGATCTTGATGGTCATGTGGGGGTGCACGGCGCAGGTGATGAAGTACGTGCCTGGCTTCGTCCAGGGCGGCGTGGTGTACACGCTGTTGGTCTGCATCACGTGAAATCCGATGACCGGCACGTTCTTCTGGTAGCTGACGACCCTGCCGTGGTTACCAGCGCCAATGGTGTGAATGACGTTCGAGTTGTTAAAGAAAGTGACTCGCTGGCCGTCGTGAATAATCACGACATCACGTGCGAAGTCAACGCCGGTCATGCCGACGGCGCCAGGCGGTAGCGACTTAGGCGACGCCTGCAGCGCTGGAACTAGCAAGCCCGCTAAAAGGCCGGGAACCACGAAGAGAATCCGAGGTATCCGCATCGCCCACACTCCACGTGCGACGTTTGCCCTACTCTGCGTTGAAGGGCTCGCTTCGCCCAACATACTCGCGGGTACCCCGGCAGGTAAATAGTGACTTAATTGCCGGTGTTTGTTAGAGTCCGACCCCTGTCATCACATCATTTCGGATGGCATTGCTAATAATCGGGAATGTCCGATCTACGGATTGCCTGCGTTTTGTCCGGCTGCCTTAGCCGCTTGCTCAAGCTTGGCCACGTGGGCGCGCCACCAGGCCGCGTCGACATCCGGCAGGTTGGTGTTGGACTCGTTGAGCCCGGCCGCCCCGTCGATCAGCTCACGCACGATGTCGGCTTGCCCGGCGTGCCGGTCGGTCTCCGCGATCATGTGGATCAGTATCCGGTGCAGCGTCACATTGCCGTGCTCAGGCCCCCACCACGGCACGTAGCCAGGCGCGTCGAGCGGGAGCTCGTCGATGGTCGCGTCCGCGTGCGCCGAGACCCGGCGGTAAAACCCGGTGATCAGCTCCCGGCTCTCATCGGCCGTCGCCCACATATCGGCCATCAGGTCCTCCGCCGTCAGCTCGTCCATGGCGGCGGCGTCAAGATCGTCGGGGATCCACGGCACCTTCTCGCCGAACGGCCGGCCGAACACATCGCCGAAATACCCGAGCTCGGTCGAGGCGACGTGTTTGACCAGGCCGAGCAGGTTCGTGCCGGTCGGCGTGAACGGCCGCCTGATGTCGTAATCACTCAGACCGTCGAGCTTCCAGAGCAGCGCCTCCCGCCCGCTGCGCAGGTACCGGTGAAGCTGAGCCTTCTCATCTGCCGCTGTCATGCGACCCAGTCTGGCACTCGGGTCCGACATTTCAGCCGTGCCTTAAGGGGGTTGCGGCGTCCACGCAGCGCAGTCCACGATCAGAGCACGCGTGCTCCCTCCAAAGGGCGCGAAGGCCGTGGTCCTGTGCTGCGGCAGGGCCATGGTCTTCGCGCAGGAAAGATTTACCAGGGAGAAAGCATCGCTCGGGGGTCTCTAGCTCGCCACCCGAGGCGGGCCGCCCACCGGGCTCACCGAAGACCTGGCGCTGGGATGCTCCACTAGCGCGATCACGCGGCTGGCCATGAACCGGGCGGTCCTGACCGTCGTGCCGCCCCTGGTCACCTCACTGACCTCGATCAGGCCCCGCCGGTTCACCACCTCGACCCGGCGGCCCGCTCTCGTCGCCGCGATCTCGTAGGTCTTGGTGTCGCCGCCCGCATCAATGACTATCTCGACCCGATCGCCCTTCACATCTGGATACATACCCATCGAGGCGGCTAAGACGCAGTCTGACCAGGCGCGGCTCACCGATTGCTACTATCCACGCATGGGCCTGTTCAAGCGACTTTCTGCTCAGCCAGCCAATGCTCCGGCTAATCCCGGCAATCCAGGAAATCCGGCACTCGTGCGGGCGGCGGTTCGGTGGCAACCGCAGGCCCAGCCGCAGGTCCGCGACCTGCCCGCTCAGCTCAAAGCGCAGTTGCAGCACGCCCGGGCCAGCGTCTTCGCTTACTCCGACATGGTCAAGCAGGTCGACTGTGCCCGCTGCGGCGCGCCGAAGCAGCTGCCGACCAAGACCGCCTACGTCTACTGCGATCACTGCGGCGCGCTCACCGACTACGACTTCAGGGTCGCCAACCTCGACACCAACGCGGCGCTGATCAATCAGGTGTTCGCCTACTACGTCGTCCCGATCCAGCCGACGCTGGACATCTGCGCGGCGACCGGCGACAAGGAACGGTACACCGGCCTCATGCGGCCGGTCTTCACCGAATGGTTTCGCCAGTGCCCGCAGGGTCACTCACCGCGGCTGATGTCGGACCAGGACTTCTTCGAGCGGACCGTCAACTACCAGGTCGAAGCCATGTGGGCCAGAGACTCCGACCAGCGGGTCCAGGCGGTCATGCGGCAGTTCAACGCCGCCAGCCAGAAGCTGCGGCGGATACCGCTGCCGAACGGCGACTGGCAGATCAGCGATGACATCTGGGACGTCGCCGCGCTGTACAAGCAGCAGATGGAGCTGAGCTATCAGGTGCTCACGGAGAAGGGCATCATGGCGCTCGAGCCTGAGCAGGCGCCGGTGTCGGTCTGGCTGCGAATCGAGTACACCTACTTCTGCCAGAACTGGCTGGCCAAGATCCCGCCGCAGAACGCCGACCGGTTCCTTGAGTTCTTCGGGCTCAGGGGCGAGTACACGCAGATGAAGGTTGTCAACGCCGAGACCAAGCAGTGCGGCCGGTGCGGTGATCAGCTCCACGCTGTGCCGGGCGCCCAGGCCGTCGTGTGCGAGTCGTGCGGCACGACGCTGGACATCGCTGGCGGCGCGGTCCCTTGCCAGAACTGCGGCGCGCCGCTGTCGTTCCCGGTCAGGACCAGCTCGACCCAGTGCCCGTACTGCCACGTGCAGACGCACCGGGCCTGATCTGGGCCAAACCGAACTGGCATACTCCTGTGATGAGAGCTGATCTGGTCGTTATCGGGGCAGGAGCACTCGGGCTGAGCACGGCGCTGCACGCGGCGCTGACCGGCAAGTCGGTCGTAGTCGTCGACGCGCATACCGCGGGGTCGCAGGCCTCAGGCCGGGCGGCCGGCCTGTTCAAGTCGGTGCAGGCCGACGAGCTGCGGACCTGGCTGGCCCGGCGCAGTATCGAGCGGGCGATCAGCTTCGCTGACTGGGCCGGCGCCGAACTCGAAGTGAACAGGTCCGGCAGCTTCCTGATCGCGCGGACCGACGAGCACCGGGCCTACCTGAGGACCGAGGCGGATCAGTCCGGCACCTGGGGCGTCGACGTCTCGCAGGCCAGTCCAGGCCAGCTCGCCGAAAGGCTCTCCTACTACCACGGCAACGGTCACGAGCTAGCGCTGTGGTGCCCAGAAGACATCTACATCGAAGAGCCGATGAGCCTGGTCCAGGCCTATGTCGCGGCCTGCCGGACGCATGGCGTCGAGATTCTCGAAACCGAGCCAGTCACCGGGATCACGCTGTCGGGCGGCAAGGTCGCCGGCGTGCAGACCACGGCCCAGACGATCGATACCCGCCTGGCGGTCGACGCCGCCGGTGCCTGGACCAGGCAGCTCGCCGATCTGGCCGGCGGCCGGGTCTGCGTCGCTCCGGTCCGGCATCAGCTCGCGATCACCGAGCCGTCGGCCGCGATCAACCCGGACGATCCAATCTGCCGGGTGGTCGACGCCGCCGTCTACCTCCGCCCGGCCAGGGGCGGGATGATGGCCGGCGGCTTCGAGCAGGCGCCGCTGCCGGTCGATCCGCGCGGTGCGACCCCTTCGGCCGGCCCGGCGAGCTTCACGACCGATGACGTGCCGCTCGACCTGGCCGTGCTGCGCAAGCTCGCCGAGCAGGTCGAATCCGAGGTCCCGCAGGCGACCGGGCTCAAGGTGGCCGAGCACCGGGGCGGGATGTTCACGATGAGCCCGGACGGGCGCTTCGTCGCCGGCCCGGTGCCAGAAGTGCCCGGCCTGTGGACCGCGACCGGCTGCAACGGCTCAGGCTTCTCCTCTTCACTGGGCCTAGGCGAAGCGCTCGCCGAGTGGATCGTCGCCGACCCGCCCAGCCCGCGCATCGCCGCCCTCGCCCCCGCCCGCTTCGGCCCGATAACCGACGACGACCTAATCAAGGCCGGAATCTGGCAATACGCCCACTACTACGACAGTGCTGGCTCTTCGCCTCCGGCGCTGCGCGCCTTTGGCGAGGGCCTGCGGCGCTCTTAGGCACCGTCTTCCTCCTCCTCCGTCGCTGGCGCTCCTCCGTCGTCGGGAAGACGGCACCGCGCCTCCGGCAAGTCCTGGGCAGTCATGCTATGAGAGCACCTATAGCATTAGGTGCATGACGGGCAGTGAACTTCGGCGGCAGCGGCTGGCTCGTGGTTGGAGCGTGGTCGAGATGAGGCGGCGGCTGCGCGCGGCCGCTCGAGCTGGGGGCGATAACCTCCCCGACGATGAGTGCCTCAGCGGCATGATCCGCCGCTGGGAGCGAGACACCAATGGCATGTCCGAGCGCTATCGCCTGCACTATTGCCGGGCGTTCGGGATCTCCTATACGGAGTTCTCAGGTTCCGCACCGGCAGGCTGGCCGGGCCAGGCCGGTGACCTCTCAGTGGACGAACTCCACCGCGAGGTCACCAGGCTCGCTCGTGACTATGTCACCGGTGAGCCGTTCGCCTTGTTTACGCAGATGCGTCGCGTCCGCGAGGCGATGTATTCGGAACTCAACCGGAAAGCCTGGCTCCGCGATCAGACCGATCTGTGCTTCCTGATCGGCAGCCTGCACAGCCTGATGGCCGATGCTGCCGACGCGCTCGGCGGCTCCGACGTCGCACAGGACCTGGCCAGAGCCGGGCTCGGGTACGCGCTCGCGATCGATCACCGGCCGCTGGCCGCTCAATTGCGCCTCAACCTGGCGATCACCGCGCTGTGGAGCGGGCTGCCGCTGCGCGCCGCCGAGTTGGCCAAGAGCGGCCTGGCGTATCTGCCCAGCGGACCCAATGCGGCCCAACTGCAGCTGATCGGTGCCCGGGCGGCGGCCAGGCTTGGTGACACCAGAACGGCGTTGCAGCTGATCGAGGAGGCGCGGCGGACGAGAGAGCTCGATTACACCGATGATCTGCTGGCGATCGGCGGCGAATTCGGTTTCTCAGTGGCCAGCCAGCATTATTTCGCCGGATCCGCGCTGGTCGAGCTGGCCGGCGACGAGAACGGCGCGATCGGCGAACTCAGCCAGGCCGTGGAGCTGTATCGGGCCGGACCGCTGCCCGGCGAGCACCACAGCGCCTTCTGCGAGCTGACGGCCAGGGTCGACCTGGCGGGTGTGCTGGCCAGGTCCGGGCAACTCGACGCGGCCGTGGCGGCGGCCGGTCCCGTGCTCGCCTGCCCGCCCAGCCGCCGGGTCGTCAGCTTGCCGAGACGCCTGCATCGGGTCCGGGCCGAACTAGCCGCCCGGCCTTACCGGGGATCGGTGCAGGCCAGCGAATTCGACCAGCAGATCGAGCTGTTCTGCCGCGAAACCGCCACGGCACTGCCCGTCGTCCTCGGCTAACGCTGGTCCTCGGCTAATGGCAACACCACCCAGGTAAAGCGAGACGACGTGGATATCGGAGATCACCAGATGCCCGCCTGGCCGCAGGACGCGGGTGAACTCCGCAATCGCCGGGCCGAGGGCAGGCAGATGAACGAGCGCCAGGGCGCATACCACCAAGTCCATCGACTCGTCCGCGATCGGCAGTTGTTGGAGCTCCCCGAGCGCCAGGACCGCTCGCGGTACTCGTCGGCGGGCCCGCGCGAGCATCTCCGGCGAGCTGTCCACGCCCACCACCTGATGGCCAAGCCCGGCCAGGTACGCGGCCTGCCGACCTGTACCGCAGGCCGCGTCCAGGGCCATACCGGGCCGGAGCCGGTCGATGATCCCGCGCACGACGGGCTGCTCAAGGTCAATCAGCGGGTTACCGGGCTGGTCATAGGATTCCGCCCAGCTCCGGTAGCCCTCCTCCGTACTGATGCGGCCGAGCTCCGCTCCCTCACCCAGCATGGGTGCGGCCCGGTCCAGCAGCGCGCGGATCTCCTCGATCCGCGCGTCCACGAACTGACGGTCAAACCCATCCCCTGCGATCGCGCGCAACAGCGCGACACCCTCAAGCCCGAGCAAGAACGCCAGCGGATGCCTGTAGACCACGACGCGAGACGCTAGCCGGGCCGTCCGCGCCAGTCGAGCGAATTACCGGGCCGGTCAGGCATCCTGCTCCTTGGCGAGCGGGGCGAGCAGGTCGATGAGCGGCTGCTGCTCGAAGTACCTGGCCCAGCCGAGCGGAGTGGAGTTGTAGTGCTTGTCGCGGGCCTGCGGGTCGGCGCCGAATTCGAGCAGCCGCCTGGCCAGCTCCAGCTTGCCTTCGCCGGCCGCGACGTGCAGCGCGGTGTGCCAGGGGTCGTTGTCGAGGATGTCGCTGCGGCCGTCACCGTTCACATCGAAGCCAGCGCCGACCAGCAAGTCGACCGAGTTCGGCGCGCCTTCGCTGGCCGCCCAAGTCATCAGCCCAGGCAAGTCCTGCCGCAGCTTGGCGACGAGCGCCGGGTCGGCGGCGGCGATAGCCTCGGCATCGCCGGCCAGTACCGCGCCGATGAACTCGTCGGCCGGGCTAAGCCGCGGCGCGGTGACGCCGAGCGACTGAAGCTGGGCCGCCAGTTCGCGGTTGCCGTTGAACAGCGCGAACTCAACCGGTGTGCGCAGGTCGTATCCGCGCCCGATGTCGGTGAACGGCGAGACCACGTCGACCCCGTTCGCGGCCAGGAGTGCTACCCGGTCGCGCTGGTCGTGCGAGATCGCCCAGCGCAGCAGGTTGCGCAGCATCTCCTGCGGGGTCTCGAGCCCGTCGGCGAGCAGCCGGTGCCACGGGCCGCTGGTGTCCTGGCCGAGGCCGAACTCGAACAGCAGGACCAGGTGATCGTTGCGCGGGCTGAACATCCGGTTGTACAGCGCCTGTCCGTCATTGGGATCGGCGCCGGCCTCAAGCAGCAGCCGGCCGAACGGGATCGAGTGCGGATGCGCGGGCTGCCGATCCGCGCCGCCCTCTCCGTACCCGAGCACCCCGGTCACCACCGTGAAGGGCGTCGGCAGGCCATGCCAGAACCGGCCGTCGTTGGAGTCGGCGCCGGCATCGAGCAGCAGCCGAGCGGTCTGGATCGTAGCGTCGAGCCCGACTTGCGGGTCGTGCCTGGCATAGGCCTGGTAGAGCAGCGGCGACCAGCCGTGCGGGCCGGCCGTCGCGGTCGCCAGCGAGGCGTCGGCCGCCAGGAACCGGCGGACCTGAACCACGTCGGCGCAGGCGGCCGCGACCGGCAGGCTCAAGGAGGGTAGTTCGGGGTGATCGCTCAGGAGCCTGGCGGCGGCGATCCGGTCGGATCGCTCGTCGTTGCTGTAGGTCAGGCAGGCGAGCCGCAGAAACCGGTCGACCAGCGGCTCGGTATCTGGCGCAGGCGAACCAGGCGTCCAGGATCGCGCGGTGACAATCTCGACAAACCGGCGCAGCCTCGGCCAGCTCGGGAAGTCGTAGCGACGGGCGACCACAAGCTGGGCCGCACTGAGCGGAAACGCGTGGCCGACTGTCTGGCCCGGCTGAACCTTCCGGCCAAGCTGGCCCGGCTGACCTGCGAGGCCCGACCGATCTGCCTGGTCCGGCTGACCCGGCTCACCTGCTGGACCAGACCGGCCCGACCGACCTGCTGGACCCGGCTGATCTGCTGGACCCGGCTGGCCTGCTGGACCCGGCTGACCTGCGTGACCCGGCTGGCCTGCGTGACCCGGCTGACCTGCGTGACCCGGCTGACCTGCGTGACCCGGCTGACCTGCGTGACCCGGCCGATCTGCGTGACCCGGCCGATCTGCGTGACCCGGCTCACCTGCTGGACCCGGCCGGCCTGCGAGACCCGGCCGATCTGCGTGGCCCGGCTCGCCCGCTGGACCAGGCTGGCCCGACCGATCCGCGTGGCGCGGCTGACCGATCAGGTCTATCTGGTCCGGATGGAATTCGGCGACCAGCGCCAGGGCGGCCTGGTCGCCTGCCCGGACCGCGCGCTGCAACTCGCGGGCCTGCTTGCGTAGCTGTCCTAGATCGGGGTCATTGGGAAGCGGGATGGTCGGCATCGCGACCTCCTTTCGTCGCACCGACTGGTCCGCTATGCCGGCCGGAAAGGAGGTGAATGCGTCAACCGCCATGCTTGGCCTAACTCAGGTGGGCTCTGCCCTTCCCGCGGACCGGTGGCCTCCTGCTCGCCAGGACCATCGTAAGTCACCGGTCCGACAGTTGGTTTCGCTGTCCTGCGGCTCTACCCGCGCGGGCCAATCTTCTCGAAGGCGCGGCCAGCGGCCGTGGCGATCGCGTTGGGGCGGAACAGGCCGGCTGAGCCGTCGCCGTTGGCGCCAGAGGTCGCTGGGAGCGCGAACCAGGCGTACCGCCGGAGGTAGGGCAGGCTCTGCAGCATCTTCGCGGCCGCCGTGACGAACGCCGCCTGCTGACTCGGGGTCGGGAAGCTGACCCCGTTACTGAAGTTGATCAGCGCGAACTCGGTCAGCCAGATTGGCCGGCGGTACCGCGCGTGAATCGCCACCAGGTAGCTCTTCAGTTGCTGGACGGCCTGGCTGGTGACAAAGTCGCCGCCGTACCAGTGCGCGGTGATGAAGTTCACCCGGAGGTGGCGTGCCCGCGCACCGCGCATGAACTTGTCGAGCCAGGCACCGTTAGTGGCAGCGTTGGTCGCGACAGCCGGGCTGCCGAGGATCTTCTTGGTGGCTACCAGCTTCGGCCACAGCGCCAG
>DASYAT010000033.1:0-12245 GCA_036501205.1 Streptosporangiaceae bacterium
GATCCCCTGCTCGGTCTTGAAGTGGTACTTCACCCAGTACCTGTCACCGACCGCGTTGTACCACAAGAACGTGTGGCTGCCGTAGCCGTTCATGTGCCGCCACGAGTACGGGGTGCCCCGGTCGCTCATCAAGAACGTGACCTGGTGCGCGGACTCCGGTGACAGCGTCCAGAAGTCCCACTGCATGTTGTTGTCATGCAGGTGGGTGTCGGCGCGGCGTTTCTGGCTGTGGATGAAATCGGAGAACTTCTGCGGATCGCGGATGAAGAACACCGGGGTGTTGTTGCCGACCAGGTCATAGTTGCCCTGCCCGGTGTAGAACTTGACCGCGAACCCGCGCGGATCCCGGACCGTGTCAGGAAACCCCAGCTCCCCGGCCACGCTGGAGAACCGCAGGATCAGGTTCGTCCGGTTGCCCTTGGTGAACAGCCCGGCCTTGGTGAACTGGCTGACGTCCTCGGTCGCCTCGAACACCCCGTACGCACCGCCGCCCTTGGCGTGAACAACCCGCTCCGGCACCCGTTCCCGGTTGAACTGGGCCATCTTCTGGATCAGGTAATGATCCTGCAACAGCAGCGGACCATCAGAACCAGCCGACTGAGAAAACTCATCACTCGGCGCCGGCGTGCCCGCATCGGTCGTGGTTACGAAGTGGTCGTCAGTCATGCGTGATCCCCTTCAGCCTGCTCAGTCCGTCGGTTGTTTAGTTCGGCTCAGTTCTGCGATGGGTCGGGCTTTTGCTGGCAGGTGGGGCACAGTCCCCAGAACGTGACCTCGGCTTCGTCGATCGCGAAGCCGGCCGCCATCGCGGGCTCGAGGCAGGGAGCGGCGCCGATCACGCAATCCACATCGGTCACGTAGCCGCAGCGGCGGCAGACGATGTGATGGTGGTTGTCGGCGACCCGTGCTTCGTACCGGGCCGGACTTCCAGCCGGCTCGATACGACGCACAAGGCCGGCCCCGGTCAGCACGCCAAGCGCCTCGTAGACCCCTTGCAGGGTGAGGTGCCCTACTCGCTCGCGCGCGATCCGGGCGACCTCGTCGGTGCCGGGATGATTTCCCGCCCGGACCGCTTCCAGGATCGCCAGCCGCGCAGCCGTGACCCGCAAGCCCGCACCACGCAGCCGGTCCGCATCGGTCACGAGAAAGACGTTAGCGCCTAGAGTTGAATAGTTCAAGCAAACGAATGATCCGCTATAGCTAACTCTTAGTGTGAGCGCTCGCTGGCCGAGGTGGGGCCCAAGGCGGCTGGGTCGGCGCGAGTCGGTACGGCTAGGTCGGCGGCGAAGGAAGCCGGGGCTGATGGTTGGCGTGGGTTCCTCAGTGCCGGTTGCGTGCCCGGATTGTGTCGTATGACGGGTTTCTTGACTGGTCGCCGCCGCTTGCAAGATCGAATCTCGGCTGAATTCGCCTATTCGCCGGTCCGGCGGCAGATGAATATGCGCATTCATCCCCTGGAAGCCGGATGAATATGCACATTCATCCGGTTGGTCGTCGGCTGAAAATGCATATTCATCGAGTTGGGTGAGCCATTTGGGGGGATTTAGGGAGTTTGGGAAGCTGGGACCGGCCTTTGGAGACCGGTCCCAGCCTCTAGAAGGTCACTGAGTACTCGATGGTCGGGTTGTCGGCCGGTATTAGTTCTACTTCCAGTACGTGGCCGGCACCGACCACGTCGCTGAGCACTTCGGAAAGGAGATCAAGCTCTTGCCGCTTCCCTTTGACGATCAGCCGAGCGACTTCTGCCTTCTGCGGCAGCCGCGCCTCCGACTTAGCTTTGCGAATGGCTCCGATCGCCACCGCTGCGGCGACGAGTCCAGCGCCATCAGTCCGTTGCGAAGCCAGGATGATGGCGTCTGGTCTCGATGGCGCAGCGGCCACGCCTGGTGTTTCGCCGACCAAGGCGCGCAGTTCGGTTGGCTCGGGCCAGGTCGCGCGGTGGATTGAGCCCTCGCGCCACCAGGACCAGGCTTCCTCGCAGGCGTACGGCAGCACCGGGGCGAGCAGCCTGAGCAGCACGGACAACGCGCTGCGCAGGGCCGCTACGGCCGATCCGGCGGCGGCCGGGTCGGCGCCGTAGGCGCGTGGCTTGACCAGTTCCAGGTAGTCGTCGCAGAACTGCCAGAAGAACTGCTCGGCGAACTCGAGCGCGCTGGCGTGCTCGTAGTCCTCGAACGCCGTGGTGCAGCGAGCGATCACCGCACCGAGCCGGTCGAGCATGGCCACGTCCAGCGGCTCGGTCACGCTGTCGCCGCCATCACCGGGCGAATCGAAGAGCAGAACGAACCGCGTCGCGTTCAGGATCTTGATCGCCAGCCGCCGGCCGATCTTGAGCTGGGCCAGGTCGAAGGTGGTATCCACGCCCAGCCGGGCGCACGCAGCCCAGTACCGCACCGCGTCGGCGCCGTACTCGCGCAGCAGGTCGGCCGGGGTGAGCACGTTGCCGATGGACTTGGACATCTTCTTTCGGTCGGGGTCGATGATCCAGCCCGAGATCGCGGCGTGCCGCCAGGGCAGCACGTCTTCGAGCACCTGGGACCGCAGGACGGTGTAGAACAGCCAGGTCCTGATGATCTCGTGCGCCTGCGGTCGCAGGTCCATCGGGTAGACCCGCGCGAACAGGTCCTGATCGACCGACCAGCCGCCGCAGATCTGCGGGGTCAGCGACGAGGTCGCCCAGGTGTCCATCACGTCCTTGTCGGCGCTGAAGCCGCCGGGCTGGTCGCGCTGGCCTTCATCGAAGCCCGGCGGTGTCTGCGCGAGCGGGTCGACCGGCAGCGCGTCGTCGGCGGGCAGGATCAGCGACTCGTGCTCGGGCAGGCCGTCCGCGCCCACCCTGTACCAGACCGGGATCGGCACGCCGAAGTAACGCTGGCGGCTGATCAGCCAGTCGCCGGTCAGGCCGTTCACCCAGTCCTCGTAGCGGGTCCGCATGTGCGGCGGGTGCCACGTGAGCTCCCGGCCCCGGTCGATCAGCCGCTGGCGTAGCTGAGGATCAGCGGCGCCGTTGCGGACGTACCACTGCCGGGCGGTGATGATCTCGAGCGGGATGTCGCCCTTCTCGTAGAACTTCACCGGGTGGGTGATCGGCTCGGCCTCGCCGCGCAGCGCACCGGCCGCATCGAGCAGCGCGGCCAGCCGGTTCCTGGCCGACTTGGCCGGCCGGCCGGCGATCTCGGCGTAGGCCGCCTGCCCTTCCGGCCCGGCGATCCAGTCCGGCGGGTCGGGGAGCAGCCGCCCGTCCGGTCCGAACACCGGCCTGGTCGGCAGGGCCAGGTCCCGCCACCAGGTCACGTCGGTGGTATCGCCGAACGTGCAGACCATCGCAATGCCGGTGCCCTTGGCCGGGTCGGCCAGGTGGTGCGGCAGGATCGGCACTCTCACCCCGAACAGTGGCGTCGTAGCCATCTGGCCGAACAGCCCGGCGTAGCGCTCGTCGGCCGGATGAGCGACCAGCGCCACGCAGGCCGGCAGCAATTCTGGCCGGGTGGTGGCGACCACCAACTCGGGGCCGTCTGGCCAGCCGGCACCGTGGGGCAGGCCAGCACCGTGGGGCAGGCCAGCACCGTCGGGCAGGCCGAAGGCCAGCCGCCAGTAGCTGCCCGGCATCGGCCGGTCCTCGATCTCGGCCTGGG
Source organism: Streptosporangiaceae bacterium (assembly GCA_036501205.1). Lineage (GTDB taxonomy): Bacteria > Actinomycetota > Actinomycetes > Streptosporangiales > Streptosporangiaceae > Chersky-822. Next base: position 3,636 of record DASYAT010000033.1, read on the forward strand.
CGACGGCCGTGGCGAACGTCACGTCCCAGAGCACCGGTGCCAGCGCCTGATAGGCATCACCGCTGGTGATGGCCTGCAGGAACGCACGCTGGGAGACAGCCGCCGAGGAGTCGTTGATCGTCCGGTAGCTGGTTGACCAGTCCACGGACAGGGCGAGCTGACGCCACGCCTGCTCGTAGGCGTGCTCGTCGATCTCGGTGAGCTGCCGGCACAATTCGATGAAGTTGCGCCGGGAGACCGGCACCTGAGCGGCCTGCTTAGGCCGGTCGGGGCCTGGCGGTACGAAATCGGGATCGTAGGTGAGGTGCGGATCACAGCTGATGCCGTAGTAGTTCTGCACCCGGCGCTCGGTAGCTAGGCCGTTATCGTCCCAGCCGATCGGATAGAAGACCTCTTTGCCGCGCATTCGCTGAAAGCGCGCGATGAGGTCGGTCTGGGTGTAGGAGAAGGCGTGCCCGATGTGGAGTGAACCGCTGGCCGTGAGCGGCGGGGTATCGATCGAGTAGATCTCGCCACGGCTCTTGGTGCGGTCAAACTTGTACTACACACTCCTTATCCCAAACCCGCGACCAGGTTTCCTCGATGCCGTCAAGCGTTGGCTTGGCCGGCACCTGAGCATGGCGTGGTTGGGTGTTCATGGACCCGATAATAGCGCGAAAGGCCCTGCCACGACGTGTCGCGGCAGGGCCCTCTCGCTAAACGGCTAGACCGTCATCCGGACGGCTTCGGGTCCTTCAGCGCCGGGCACTTGCCCGTCACCTCGGGGTTCTTGGCCGGGTTGCTGATCAGCGTGCCGCCGAAGACCGCTACGGCTGGCGTGCCGTACTGCGCGGCCTTTCCGAAGTCGCTGGTGGTCACGCCGGGAATGTCCTGCCCGAAGTTCCAGATGCACTGGCCCTTGCCCTTGAAGACATTGCCGATGCCCTGGCCCGACGCCGCCTTGTTGGTCAGCGTCCAGTACGGGTAGAACTTCGCTCCGAGCGGCGGGGTGTCACAGTTCAGGCCGTCGAAGATGTTGCAGAGGAATTCCGAGCCGCCGACCGGCGTCTCGAACTGGATCGTCGGGTACGGGGCACCCGAGGCTAGGAACGGCCCCGCGTATCTGAATGAGGTCGGGTTGTTCGGCGATCCGTTCGGCCACTTGTTCTTCTGGTAAGGAATACCGTCGAAGTCCAGGTCACCGTTCTGGAACCGGCCCGCCTGACAGAAGTTAACCGGCGATTTCTCCGTCCCCGGCGAACCATTGAGCGTCACGTGCCTGGTGCCCTGCGGCATGCAGGATCCGTCCGAGTACTCACACAGCTGGCCGCTGTTGAAGTTGTTGCTCGGGCAGGCGATCGGTCCGGTCGTGCCTTCGGTGGTCGCGCCCTTGCAGACTCCGGTCTTGGCGTTGCACGGGCCTTCGCCCTTGTCCTTCTTGCCCTCGCTGCCGTTGATGCAGTTGTCGAAGACGTTGGGGTCGGTGACTCCGAACGCGCTGAGCGGGTCCTTGTTGGCAAGTGAGGTGCAGACCTCAGAGTGACCAGTCTCCTGCTGCATCAGCACGCCGCCCTGGAGCGCGGCCCACGGCACCTGGTTCTGGGCCTTGGCCGTGTTGTACTCGGCGTGGAATGCGAAGGGGGTACCCTTGCAGGTCGAGACGTTGGTGTTCATGAAGCCGTTCTTGATGCTGGCCGTCATGGTGCCGCTCTGGCCGGTGGTGATGTCATCGATCCTGGTGGTGAATCCGGCCGACGGGTCGGAGATCGCGAGCCGGAGGACGTCGCCGGAGTGGATCTGCAGCGTCTGGGCGTTCGGCGTGAACGTGTGGAAGTTCGTCAGCTGCGGGCTCGGCGGGCCGGTCGGAACGCCGTTGCGCTGGATGAACGCGAAGTTCACCGGCTCCGGGCAGTTCGGGTTAATGTCGACGAAGTTGAAATGGGACTCCAGGCTGTCGATCGTCATCGCCGCGCACCAGGTCTTCTGGGCACAGCTCACGTCGTCCTGGAACGGGGTGAAGCCCGGCGGGTACAGCTGGAGTTCCATGAACGCCGAGCCGGCCGCGGTCGGCACGTTGGAGCCGACGTTGCTGTCGCTGTCCGGCGTACACGAGTTGATCGGATAGGAGTTCGGGTCGCACAGCGGCAGCCCGAACCACGGTGCCGGGCTGAGCTCGGCGTAGTCGACCACGCTGCCGCTATTCGTCGCCGGCTTGGCCGGCTGGCGCGGGATTTGCATGTAGTAGGTCATCGTGTTGCCGGACCCGGCTGTCGACGAAATGAACTTCACGCTCGGCTCGTCGTGGCCAACATAGTGCCCGTTGTCCATGAACCGGCCGTTGTTCTTGTAGCTTGTGCCGCCGACGGTCCACGGAGTCGTGGTGCCCTTGATCTTGCCTCTGGGGTCGGCGCAGTGAACGCGGAAGGTCGGAGCTACCGACTTGTACTTTTTGCTCCAGCCGTTGCAGTCCAGCATGTTGGTTTTGTTCGGCACGACGGACTTCGCCATGGCCGGATGCGCGGACCGCGTCGCGGTCACATGGGCCGTTGCTGGGCCGGCGGCGAAGACCGCCATGCTGGCAATCGCCAGCAGTGGCGCTGCGGCCAGCGCCCAGGAGCGTCTGTTCAGGGACCAGCGGTTTTGCACGTGCTCACCTCTCGTTCGCGGCTACCTCGGCGATCGGATGCGCGCTGAAATTCGCAACCAAGCACAGACTTGCGCAGCGCTTTGGCACACGGGCGGAATTTAACAATGCGTTACTAGCTGGTCAAGACTGTAGGTAAAAGCATTGCGCCGCGACCACGAAACCGTGACGGTAAAAGATCTTGATAACGACGAGGTCAACTGGCCGGCTTCAGCGCTTCCAGCAGCGCCGATGCCCGGTCGGTGGCCGCCGACGGCTCGGCGTCCGGAGCGCCGATAAGCGGGTCCCAATTCAGGTCGAGAAAAACCTCGGTCACCCCGGCCGCGGCCAGCCAATCGAGGTCGGCCCGGATCTGCGCGCTGCTTCCTGACAGCAGCAGCCGGCCGTCGCTGCCGGTCACTGCCTCGCCGGAGCGGACCACTCCGCGGCAGATGATCCGCAGCCCGGCGGGGTCGCGCCCGGCTTGCAGCGCCGCCGACCGCACCACGGCGATGGTCTCGTCAATCTTGGAAAGATCGGCCCGGCTCGACGTCACCCAGCCATCGGCGATCCGGCCGACCCGGCGCAGCGCGGCCGGCGCCGTACCGCCGAGGAGGATCGGGGGCCCGCCCGGCTGGACCGGCGAGGGCAGGACAGATCCGAGCGGAACCGAGTAGAACTCGCCGCTGAACTCGCACGGCTGATGACCCCAGATCGTCCTGAGCACTTCGACGTACTCCTCGGCGCGAGCACCCCGGCGTTCCATCGGGGCGCCGCTCGCGGTGAACTCCTCCGGCATCCAGCCAAGACCAATGCCCAGGTCGTGCCGGCCGGCTGAGAGCACGTCCAGGCTGGCGGCTTGTTTGGCCAGGTAGATGGGGGAGACGAACGGCAGGTTGACGACCGCGACGCCTAGCCTGATTGAGTTGGTGACGGCGGCCGCGTAGGCCATCGCGGCCATTGGATCGAGCACGCTCTGGTAGACCGGATCCATCGCGGATCCGTCGGGGACGATCAGGCGCTGGAACGTCCACAGCGAGGCGTATCCGGCGGCTTCGGCTCGGGTGGCGAACGAGGAGATGTTGCCAGGGGTTGCCCACGCCCCAGATACTGGCAGGCCAAATCCGATCTTCATCTCGCCTACCTTACGTACCGGTGCGGTCCCGCTTGCCGACTGGATATCTGCCAGACTGGACCAGCTTGGATGAAAGCTCAATCATGTCCACGCCGTGCCCGTTAAGTAACGTAGCGCTAGCTAATCGAACAGTGCTAGCTAATCGAATGGAGCCGGACCAGATGGAGTCCAACCCGCGCGTATGGATCGACGCGCTACGTCAGTCACACGAGCGGCTGCTTGGCCTGGTCGGGCCGCTGTCACCTGAGCAGCTCGGCGGCAAGTCGTATGACACGGAGTGGAGCATCGCCCAGGTGCTCTCCCACCTCGGCAGCGGCGCCGAGATCTCGATGATGAACCTGCCCGCCGCGCTCGGACAGGCCGAGCAGGCCGGCCGCGAGGCGTTCCAGCCGGTCTGGGACCGCTGGAACTCGATGAGCGCCGACGAGCAGGCGGCCGCCGGGATCATGACCGACGCGCAGTACGTCCAGGCGCTGGCTCAGCTCAGTGACGACGAGCTCGAGAAGATCAGCTTTGACTTCTTCGGCATGATGACGCTCGACGCGGCCGGCCTGGTCAGGATGCGGCTCGGCGAGCACGCGCTGCACACCTGGGATGTCGCCGTCGTGCTCGACCCCGCGGCGACAGTGTCGCAGGACGCGGTCGAGTTGCTGATCGACAACGTGCCGCAGTTCCTGGCGCCGCGGCTAGGCAAGGCCCAGGATCCGGTCTCGGTGACCAGGATCAAGACCACCGCTCCGGAGCGGGACTACCTGCTGACCTCCTCCGACCCGGTCACGATGGCCGACTGGAGCGCCGACGCCGAGGCCGACGCCGAGATGAGCATGCCCGCCGAGGCGCTGCTGCGGCTCGCCTACGGCCGGCTGGACGCGGACCACACACCGGCGTCCGTGGTGAGTAAGCCCGCCGACCTGGAGAAAATCCGCGCAATTTTTCCAGGATTCTAAAGAAGATTTTCTTGGCTTTTCCGCTGGATCAGCGCAGGAGCGCGAGTACCTCCTCGCGCACGGACTGAGCGCAGCCCCAGGACAGCGTGACGCCGGCGCCGCCGTGGCCGTAGTTGTGAACGACGGGGCGGCCGCCGGGCCGCTTCTCGGTTTCCAGGCGCACAAAGGGGCGTACCGGTCGCAGGCCGACCCGGTGGGTCAGCACCGGCGCGTCCGCCAGCGCCGGTTCGATGCTCGCGCAGGCGCCGAGGATCTGGCTGGCGGTCGCGGGGTCGGCTTGCCTGGCGGCGTTGCCTGGCTGCTCCGTTCCGCCCAGGACAACCGTCGGGCCGTGCGGGAAGATGTACGTGATCTGGTCGGGTTGCTCAAGGCTCTCGCCGACGAAAAACTCGGTGAGGCCAGGATTGGCGACCACCGCGACCTGACCGCGGACCGGGATCAGGGCGTCGTCGTCGGCGAGTTCGCGGGCGCCCGTTCCCGAGCAGTTCACGATCACGGGTCCGGCGGCCAGTTCCTCGGCTTGCGCCATGGATTTCAGCGGCCTGCCGAAGGTCAGCGTGCCGCCGCGGCCGATCACCTCGCTGACCAGGAAATCCAGGTAGTCGGGCATGGCGACGGTCGGTGCCCGGTAGCGCCAGCCAGTCAGGTAGCCCGGGGGCAGGCTCGCCCGGTCCGCCCGGGTCACGTCGCGCAGGCCGGCCGCGATATCGGGCTCGGGGGAGGTCTCATCGGGTGAGGCGTGCAGTCCGCTGGTCAGGTGAACCCCGGTCGCCGGGTTCGCGGCCAGCTCGTCGAACCTGGCCAGGGTCTGGCTCGCCCAGCCCGGCACCCGGTCATCGGCCCCGACTAGGTGAGCTCCCCACAGTGCCCCGGCCGCCGCGGACGTGCTCCGGTGCGGCGGGTCGGCGGCGTACACGGCCACGGCCAGGCCGGCGTCGAGCAGGACAAGTGCGACACTCAGGCCGCAAACTCCGGCGCCGATCACGAATACGTCATGGTGGGCAACGCTCATAACGGAAATTTACGCCGGCCGGCTTAAGCTGGAGCTGCCAGGCACGGCTGCCCGGCGAGGAGGCTTTCATGGGTCACGTCGGGGGAGTTGCCGTCGGCGCCATCGTGGTGCTTGTCATCGTGCTGAGCCTGGGCCGTAGCATCAGGCGGGCGAGCCGGATGAATCCGAACTCGCCTGGCTACGTTCCGCCCGAACCGGGCGCAGAGAACAGAGACCACGGTGGCGGTCAGCCGCATGGCGGTCACGGCCACCACGGCGGGCATGCGGGCGGCGGGCATGCGGGCGGCGGGCATACGGGCGGCGGCGGCGCGGTCGGCGGCCACCACGGCTAGCCCAGGACGCCTTACTCGGCCAGCAGCGCCGCGATGCGCGGCACCGAGGTGCCGATCGGCTCGCTGATGACCTCGGCCGCCAGTTCGTCGTAGGGCGTCGGGTCACGGTTCACGATTACTAGCCACGCACCGTGCTCGGCCGCGACCCCGCAGAGCGACGCGGCCGGCTCGACGGTCAGGGTGCTGCCGATCGCCAGCAGCAGGTCGCACCCGGCGGCTGCCCGCACCGCGCGGCCGAGCACGGCCCGGTCAAGCGACTGGCCGAACATCACCGTGGCCGATTTGAGAATCCCGCCGCACTCGCGGCAGGCCGGGTCGGCCTCGCCCGCCCTGACTCGATCAAGCGCGTCGGCCATCGTGGTCCGGTCGCCGCAGCCAACGCAGACCACGCCGAACATCGTGCCGTGCAACTCCAGCACCCGCTCGGGCGGCGTCCCGGCCTGCTGATGCAGTTCGTCGATGTTCTGGGTGACGACGTGGGTATCGATGCGCGTCCCGAGCTTGGCCAGCGCGAGGTGAGCGGCGTTGGGCTGGGCCGACCAGGCCGGGTGGTCGAGCCTGGCCTGCCAGGAGCGGTGCCGCAACTGCGGATCGGCCAGGTAGGCCTGGTAGGTGGAGAGCCGTTCGGCGGCCGGGTTGCGGGTCCACAGGCCGTTCGGCCCGCGGAAGTCGGGTATGCCGGAGTCGGTGGAGATGCCGGCTCCGGTCAGCACGGCAATTTTGGCGATCCCGCGGGCCCAGGCCGGTGTGGTGCTCACCCGGCCATGATTTCAAACTCCGGCTGCGACGCGGTCCTTGATGCCCGGCCACCAGTCCGGCTCTGGCCGCGCGGTCTCGATCCACCACGTCGCGCCCGCCTCTTGGTAAGCGTCGAGTTCGTCGGCGGGCGGCTTGGCGACCTCGGCCCAGACCGCCATTTCGTAACCGTCCAGGCCGCCGCGCTGGTCTCCGATCTGCCCGGCGGCCTCCTTGATGTCCGCCGCTGACGGCCGGGCCAGCCCGGTGTCGTCGTACCGGATCGGCACGAAGCCGTCCCACCTTGCCGCCCGGTCGATCGGCCGCTGGTTCGGCAGGATCCCGGCGACCCAGACCGGGATCCGCGGCCGCTGCACTGGCGTCGGGGTGAACCGGACCGGGTCGATCGTGAACTTCTCGCCCGAGTAGCTGAATCGCTCGCCGCTCCACAATCCGGCCATGATGTCCAGGCCCTCATCGAGGAGCTCGGCTCGCTCCCGGGCACCGGACGGATCGCCGAACAGGCCGAAGTCGCCGTAACCGGGGGAGCCGATACCGACGCCGAGGATGACGCGCCCGTTGGACAGCCGGTCCAGCGTGGTCGTCTCCCGAGCCAGTTGCCACGGCCGACGGCGCGGCACCGGCGTGATCATCGTCCCGATCTTGATCTTTGAAGTCCTGGCCGCCACGAGCGCCAGAATCAGCCACGGATCGAGAATCGGCGGCCCGTCGCCGGAATTGGAAAACACCATGTGATCCCACAGGAAATAACCGTCGAATCCGGCCCGCTCGACCTCGACCCCGAGATCGGCGAACTCCGCCGGATTATCGCTGAATGGGGGTACGGCTATCCCGCGCAAAATCTTTGGCATATATAACGCATCCCTCGTGGCTTCTGCCTTAGTTACCTGAGGCTGGTCAGGCCCGTGGTTGGTCAGGCCCGTGGCTGGTCAGGCCCGTGGTTGATCAAGAGAGCCGGCTGGTCGCCGGGTAGTCGCTGCGCTCGGCCAGCAGCTGCTTGAGCCTGGCCGGTCCGCCCGCGCGTACCGCCAGGTGTGCTTCGGCCAGCCCGCGCTGGGCGGCACCATCGCCGTCGAACGCCAGGACGCAGCCCTCCGGCTCCACGTTCGCCAGCGCCAGGATCGCCCCGGCCCCGCCCATCGGCCCGGCCAGCGACAGCAGCGCCGAGGAGCCGACGTAGACCGAGCCGGTGTAGTGCGCGAGTTCGTCGAGCAGCCGGTCGGCGCTGCCCGAGGAGTCCTTGATGCCGGCGATCGCCAGGTCGGGCAAGGCCTCGACCGGCACTCCGGGGGCCGACACCCAGGGGACGTGGTAGGCGAGCACCGGCTTGTCGCCGGCGGCTGTGGCGACGGCGTCGTGAAAGGCGCGCAACTCGGCCGTGTCGGCGTAGCCGGGCGGGGGATAGGCGAGCACGATGTCCGCGCCGGCGTCGAGGGCGGCCTTGGTGAGACCGACGGCTGTCTCGGTGGACGCGCCGCCGGTGCCGGCCAGCATCGGGATGCCGGCCGGGATCGCGGACTTTACTGCCCGCAGGAGCGCGGTGCGCTCGTCGTCGGTGAGCGTGCCGGCCTCGCCGGTGGAGCCATTGACCAGGACGGACTTAATGCCCCGGCTGACCAGGTCAGCGGCGTGCTCGGCGGTCGCGGCCGGATTCACCTTGCCGTCGGGATGAAAGATCGTGACCAGCGCTACGCCGACTCCGCTGAAAAGCCCCATGTCCGTCCTCCCGGATGCTTACCTCCGCAGATGCCCGACCCTCTGGCCAGAAGCACCCTTCGTCCCTATACTACAGTTCGTCGACAATCGACAATATTTGCGGTGGTTAT
>DASYAT010000034.1:0-35549 GCA_036501205.1 Streptosporangiaceae bacterium
CGGCGCCCTTGATGCCGAGCGGATTGAGCGGCGACGGCGTCTCCAGATGATCGATCTCGATCCCGTCCGGCACCTCGGACACGTACGGCATCAGGAAGTCCATGAACGAGGCGTTCTGCAGCTGGCCGTACTCGTCGTAGCAGATCCGCTCGTACAGCGCGCCGCCGACGCCCTGGGCGACCCCACCGTGGATCTGCCCCTCGACGATCCGCGGGTTGATCAGCAGGCCGCAGTCGTGCACCACGCAGTACCGCAGGATCTTGATCTCGGCCGTGCGCGGATCGGTCTCGACGATCACCGCGTGCATGCCGCTCGCGAACGTCGAGCGGATCGGCGAGAAGAACTCCCGGCCCTCCAGGCCGGGCTCCTCCCCTTCGGCGATCGGCGGCTTGTCGATGTCGCCGCCGGCGAACTGGGTCGCCGCCTTGGCCGCCTCGTCGAACGCGTACCGCAGCGGGTTGGAAAGCACCGCGACCGTCCCGATGGCGATCGCGGACGCCGGGTCACCCTTGACGCGGACCACGCCTTCGACGATCTCCATGTCATCGGGAGAGGCCTCCAGCGCGGCCGCCGCGATCCTGATCGCCTTCGCCCGCGCGGTCCGGGCCGCCAGCGCCACCGCCGATCCGCTCATGACGGCCGCCCGGGAGGCGAACGTGCCGACCGCGTAGCTGAACGCCCTGGTGTCGCCGGTGGTGACCTCGATATCGCCGATCGGCACGCCGAGTTCGTCGGCGACGATCTGGGCGAACACCGTCTGGTGCCCCTGCCCCTGACTAGTCAGGCCGGTCGCGACCTTGACCTTGCCCGAGGTTTCGACGATGACGTGCGCGCCCTCGTAAGGCCCTACTCCGGTGCCCTCGACGTAGCAGGCCAGGCCGATCCCCAGGTTGCGCCCATGCTCGCGAGCCTCGGCCTGCACGGCCGGAAAGCTGTCCCAGCCGACCAGCGCCTTGATCTTGGCGAGCGAGGCCGGGTAGTCGCCGGAGTCGTAGATCAGCGGCCGGCCATCCTGGAAGATCAGCCCGTGATCGTAGGGCATCTCGTCCGGGGTGATGAAATTCCGCTCCCGCACCACGGTCCGGTCCAGGCCGAGCGCGGCCGCGATCGCGTCCATCGTGCGCTCCATCACGAACGCACCCTGCGGCCGTCCGGCTCCCCGGTACGGCGTGACGATCACGGTGTTGGTGTAGAGCGAGGTGAATTCGACCCGGTAGGCGCCCGGCTTGTACGGGCCGAGCAACTGCGTCGAGGTGATGATCGGCACGATCAGGCCGTACGGAATATAGGCACCGTTGTCATGCCAGAACCGAACGTCGAGTCCGAGCACGTGGCCTTCGTCGTCGAACCCGACCCGCACCCGGTGCCGCTGGCCGCGCTCATGCGCGCTGGAAATGAAGTGCTCGATCCGGTCCTCGGTGAACTTCACAGGGCGTAGCAACTGTTTAGCCGCCCACGGAACCAGCACTTCTTCCGGCCACGGGTGCACGATCTTGACGCCGAACCCGCCGCCGACGTCCGGCGTGATCACGTCCACGTCGGCCAGCGCGAGGTCGAGCTTGGCCGCGACCGCGGCCCGCACCCCAGTCGAGGTCTGGGTGGACGTCCAGATCCGCAGCCGCTTGGACTCGGTGTCCCAGCGAGCTAGCACACCCCGGCCCTCAAGCGGGCTGGACGCCGACCGCTCTATGGTGAGGTCCAGTTCGAGCAGGTGCGGAGCGGCCGCGATCGCCGCGACCGCGTCCCCGTTGCTCTGGATGAATTCGGCCGCCACGTTGCCTGGCACATCGGCGTGCACCAGACGCTCGCCGTCGCGAGCCGCGTCGACCCCGACGACGACGGGCAGCGGCTCGTAGTCCACGATGATCGCCTCGGCCGCGTCCTCGGCCAGGTACCGGTCGGCGGCGATCACCATCACGACCGGCTCGCCCACGTGGTTCACCTCGTCGGCGGCCAACGGGAAGCCGGTGCGCGGATGGGTGAGAGCGGGGTGCGGGATCAGCAGCGGCAACGGTTCGGCCACCCGGCCGGGAAGGTCCTCGTAGGTGTAGATCGCGACCAGGCCGTCCACGTCGAGCGCACCGGACACGTCAATGTCGGTGATCCTGGCGTGCGCGTGCGGGCTTCGCACGAACGCAGCAGCGAGCGCGTCATGCCCGAGATCATCTAGGTAGGCGCCGTGACCCCGGAGCAGCCGGTCATCTTCGAGCCTCGCGATCGGCTCGCCGAACAGGGAGGTCACGAGAGTTGCCGCCGCAGTTCGGCGGCGCGCAGCACGGCCTTGACGATGTTCTGGTAACCGGTGCACCGGCAGAGGTTACCGCCGATGATCTCCCTAGCCTCGTCATGGGTCGGGTCAGGGATGTCGGCCAGCGCGGCGGTGATCGTGGTGAGGAACCCAGGGGTGCAAAACCCGCATTGCAGCCCGTGACAGTCGGCGAACGCCTGCTGCACCGGCGACAACGTCCCGTCAGGTTCTGTGAGCCCCTCCACGGTCGTGATCTCGGCATTGTCGGCACTGACCGTTAGCATCAGGCAGGACCGGGTCGCGACGCCGTCGACCAGGACGGTGCACGCGCCGCAGACGCCATGCTCGCAGCCGACATGAGTGCCGGTCAGCCTCAGGTCGTGCCGCAGGCAGTCAGAAAGGAGCCGCCGCGCCGGCACCGCCACCGTGTGGACGATGCCGTTCACAACCAGCCGGACATCGAAGAGTACGTCTGCTAGCCCGGCATCAGTCATGGGCCCGCCCCCTTGCCTGCTGGTAGGCCTCGTACAAGGCCCGCTCGGTCAGCACCCCGGCCAGGTGCCGCCGGTAGCTCGCCGTCGCGTGAATGTCGTCGGCCGGCCGAAGCTGGCTCATCGCGAGCCGCCCGGCCTCGGCGAAATAGGCCTGTTCCAGATCGCCGCCGACGTCGCCGCACGCCTCGGTGAGATCGAGCATAAGCGGCGTCCCCGCCACCGAAAGGTACGCCGCGCGCGCCCGCGCGACTAGGCCGTCCTCGTCGATCTCGACCAGTGCGGCCACCCCGCACACCGCATAATCCCCGTGCCGACGGCTCACTTCGGCAAACGCGCAGCCCGCCGACGGCGGCAGCACAGGAAAGCTGGCTTCGGTGGCGAGTTCATCCGGACGGACATCGGATTCGAGCGGTCCTAGAAAAAATTCATTAGCCGTTACGCATCGCTGCCCGCTGGTGCTAGCAAGCCGGACTGACCCGCCCAGCAGGGCAAGCACGGCCGTCATCTCGCCGGACGGGTCGGCATGCACGATGCTGCCCACGGTGGTCCCGCGATTCCTGATCACCGGGTGAGCCACCAGCGACAGCGCCTTGCGCAGCAGGGGCTGAGCAGCGGCCGCCACCGGGTCGCGCAGGACATCGGTGTGCCTGGCCGTGGCCCCGACCGTGACCTGCCCATCGGCGACGCTGATGAAGGCCAGCTCGCTAAGCCGGTTGATGTCCACCAGATGAGTCGGCGCGGCCAGCCGCATATTCAGCAGCGGCACGAGGGATTGGCCGCCCGCGAGCACCTTGCCGTCTGGCCCGATCGAGGCGAGGATCTGGATCGCCTCGGCCACGGACTCGGGCCGCGAGTAGCCGAACGATGACGGCTTCACCTCGGTTACGTTAGACCCCGGCAGCCGCGTCGTTCAACGTAATGTCGATCAAGACTGTGTAAGCAAACACGGTGCAGGCAAGACGGTGCAGGCAAGCACAGCGGAGCGGATCGGTCACAGCCTTCGTCACAGCGACAGCGCGGCGGCTAGCTGACGGTAGCCGGGCACCGGGTCCTCCTCCACGGTGGCGTGCAGGAGCTGGACGCACACGTGATCGGCGCCCGCCTCGATGAACTTGCCGAGCTGCCCGGCCACGCTGGCGGCATCGCCGTGGGCGACCAGGGCGTCGATGAGCGCGTCGCTGCCGCCGTCGGCGAGATCCTGATCGGCCCAGCCGAGCCGGCGCAGGTTGGCGGTGTAGTTGACGAGGCCAAGATAGGGCCGCCGCACTCGCGACCGTCCGATCGCGCGAGCCGCCTGCGGATCGGGGTCGATAACCACCTTGTGCTCGACCGCCAGCAACGGCCCGGCTCCCAGGATCTCCCTGGCCTGGCCGACATACTGCTCGGTCACCAGGTACGGGTGCGCGCCGGCGGTCCGGTCGGCCGACAGCCGGAGCATCTTCGGGCCAAGGGCGGCGAGCACCAGGCTCGTCGAGGGCACGCCGTCGCCGAGCAGCGCGTCCACGTAAGCCACGCTTACGTCGTAGGGGTTCGCGTACTCACCAATAGCCTCGCGATGACCGATGCCGACGCCGAGCAGGAACCGACCCGGATGAGCAGCCTCGATCCGGTGGAACGACGTCGCGACTTCATGGGCGTCGCTCTGCCACATGTTCACGATGCCGGTAGCCACCACCAGCTCGTCAGTCGCAGCCAGCAGGGAGTCGACGATCCGCAGGTCAGCGCCGGGCGAGCCGCCGAGCCAGAGCGCGCCGTAACCGAGCTGTTCCAGTTCCCTGGCTAGCCCGGGGTTCACCATGCTGACCGAGCGCCAAGCTCCGTACGAGCCCAGCAGTGCACGCCAGTCCTGGGTCATTGCAGCTCCTCGTCTTTTTGGGACTGAATCTTGGGGACTGGGCCTTTTGGGCCAAGTGAGCCCAAGGCGCCGAATATCACCATTCTGTACATCAAAACATGGGACCTTTGGCACTGTCCCGCTTGCCGAATCCGGCGGCAGGCTAACACCTTGGGCTGCTAGCTCTTGAGAGGGGGCGCGCCATGAGACCTGACGGGGCATACAGCATCGAGGGACTGCTTCCCATGTCGGCGCTGACTTATGCGCATCCCTTCTTAATCCCCGCCAGCTCCTGAGGGGCATCGAATCTCAGCATGCGCAGTGAGCTGTCGCCGCAGCTCACGGATGCCTCAGCGGCAGCCGCAATGACCCGCCTCGCCGTCGGCTGCAGTGCGCTCAATCGGCTGCAGTGCGCTCTATCGGCTGCAGTGCGCTCAATCGGCTGCTCTGAGCTCAAAGTAGAGGACGAGCCAATGGGTGAGAACGCCCTGGCCGCGTATGCGGTCGGCTTTACTACGGGGATTGCGGTAACCGCACTGGCTGCGAGCTATCACTACGTCTGGCGAAACCGGCTGGTTACTTGGGGCGCGACCGCAGCCGAGGCGACAGCCGAGTTGCCCGGCGACGAACTCGGCCCGCGCCGTGCTGGCCCAGGGGGCCGACCCGCCGGAGCCCCGCGCAGTGCTGGCCCGGGGGGCCGACCCGCCAGAGCCTCCCGCAGTGACCTGGTGACCACGAGGGCCGTCGCGATCAGCGCACCGCCGAGCTGTGTCTGGCCCTGGCTGGCGCAGATGGGCAGCGGCCGGGCCGGCCGCTATTCCTACGACTGGATCGAGAACCTGCTCGGCCTGGACATGCACAGCGCCGAGGTGGTCTTGCCGCAATTCCAGCACATCGTGCCTGGCGATGAGTTCCCCATCGGGGGCAGGCACGGCGTGATGCGAGTCGAGCTCGCCGAGCCCGAACAGAACCTCGCGCTCGAACTCTGCGACGGCCGATGGATCTCGAGTTTCGTGCTGCTGCCCCAACCCGGGGCAGCAGCAGCGTCCGGGCCCGGACGGTCGCTGCCGGGAGCGGCGGCCAGTTCGGCGGTGCGGCCAAGTTCGACGAGGCTGGTGAACCGGAATCGGATCACGCTGCCGCACCTATCCCCTGCCTGCAGACGGATCTGCGCTCTTCTTCTGGAGCCATGCGGCTTCTTCTTCGAGCGCAAGATGCTGCTCGGTATCAAAGAGCGAGCCGAACGGCTGGCCAGCGAGCGCGAGCTCACGCTTGCGCATCCCGGTCAGGTCCCCAGCCATCTCTGGCGCGGCGAGCAACTCTAGGCCGCATGATCACGGCGAATTGCCCGGATGACTGTCGAAAAGTCATCACGATCAAGAAAACTATCCCGCTATGTCCCATTTCTGGTGATGAGTTTTCGCCTGACGATGAGTTTTCCGTCCAGATCACGGCCAAATCACCGTCAGGCGAGAACTCAACGTGATCATGGACGCCTCGATCGCACCGTGCGGGACGCCAACTATGGCTCCAACCAAGGACGACCCCAGCGAACGGGCGCTGACCTGCTGGGGCAGACTTGCCGGGAGCATCTGAGGCGAGCTGGGGGCTCCGGTGAGCGTTGAGCATGTACAGGCCAGGACAGGCGGTTACGCCGACTCGGTGATGCTCATGGCGGTGAGCGCTCGGGCGCAGGCCGTGGACGGAGTCCAGGCCGCTCTGGTCGCGATGGCGACCCAGCTGAATCTGGAGCTGCTGGACGGGCTCGGCCTCGCCGCACCCGCCGGGGCCGGCGAACATGACTTGCTGATCGCCATCAAGGCCGCCGACGGCGAGGCACTGTCGGTGGCGCTCGCTATCGTGGACGAGGCGCTAATGACCCGGCCGGGCGGGTCAAGCGACCGCAGCGAGAAGGGCCAGCCACCTCGCACGACGGCGAGCGCGGCGGCAGCAAATGGTCCGGGAATAGCGCTGGTCTCGGTACCCGGTCAGCACGCGTTCGTCGAGGCGCTAGACGCGCTGAACTCGGGCTGTGACGTGATGATCTTCTCCGACAACGTGCCAGTCGAGCAGGAGGTGAAACTCAAGGAGATCGCGGCCGAGCGGGACCTGCTGGTGATGGGGCCGGACTGCGGGACCGCGATCGTCGGCGGGGTCGGGCTCGGTTTCGCGAACTCGGTCCGGCGCGGACCGATCGGCGTCGTGGCGGCGTCGGGAACTGGGGCGCAGCAGCTTATGTGCCTGCTCGAGTTGGCCGGGGCCGGCGTGAGCGCTGTGCTCGGAGTCGGCGGGCGGGATCTGTCGGCGACCGTAGGCGGCCGGTCGGCCCGGGCCGCGCTAGTGGCACTGGACGCCGATCCGGCGACGGAGTTGATCGTGCTGCTGTCCAAGCCGCCGGCCGCTGAGGTCGCGGACAAGCTGCGGGATTTCGCGGCGGGGCTGACTACGCAGGTGCAGTTCGCGTTGATCGGGCCTGGTCAACCTGATCTCACCGAGACGGCCGAGAACGTGCTACGGGCGATCGGAGTGCGGGACTGGCCGCAGTGGTCGTCTCACCCGCCAGTTACCCCGGGCCGGACCGGCGTCCTGCGCGGACTGTTCGCCGGGGGAACTCTCTGCTACGAGGCGATGGTGATCGCCGCTGAGCGACTCGGGCCGATCTACTCGAACGTGCCGCTCGACCCGGTCTGGCGGGTCGACCCGCGAATCCCGGCCGCCTCGAACACGCAGGCCGGCCGGCACGTGATGATCGACTTCGGGGAGGACGAGCTCACCGCCGGCCGGCCCCATCCGATGATCGATCAGCGGCTGCGACTCGACCGACTGGCCGCCGAGGCTGCCGACCCGGACACGGCCGTGATCATGCTCGACGTCGTGCTCGGCTACGGTGCCCATCCAGACCCGGCGGCCGAACTGGCTCCGGCGATCGCGGCCGCCAAGGCCGAGCGTGAACTGGAGGTCGTCGTCTCGCTCATCGGTACTGAGACCGACCCGCAGGGACTGGCCCTGCAGGCGGCCCAACTCGCCAAGGCCGGTGCGCGGGTGTTCGCCTCTAATGCGGAAGCGGCCCGGTTTGCCTGCGACTTGATTGCCTCGGGCCGGGAGGGCAGCTGAGATGACTGATTTGCTTCGCCGCGAACCGGAGGTGATCTCGGCCGGGATTGGCCTGCTAGCTGATTCGGCGGCGCGGCAGGGCGCGAAGGTTACCAGGGTTGACTGGGCGCCGCCGATGACCGGCACCGAGCAGGATCTGGTCACCGTGCTCACCGACCCGCGCCGGGACCAGGCGAACGCGCTCGCGCTGCGGCGCATGTTCGGGACGAGGGCGCGGCTGGTCGACGTGGTCCAAGCCGGGGCGGCGCTGGGTCTTGGGGCCGGTGAGTTCCTGCACGCGGGCCCGCCAATCACCTGGGAGCGCGCGTCCGGGCCGTTGCGCGGCGCGCTCAAGGGCGCGGCGATCTTCGAGGGCCTGGTAATCGACCCGGATCAAGACAGCGAGCTAGAAGCCCCGTGGGTAGTTTCTCTCAAACCATGTCATGAACATGGCACGGTGGGTCCGATGGCGGGCGTCGTCTCGCCGTCAATGTGGATGTTCGTCCTCGAGGACGCGGCGGACGGGCGGCGGACGTACTGCTCGCTCAATGAGGGTCTTGGCAAGGTCCTGCGGTACGGCGCGTACGGGGCGGGAGTGATCGAGCGGCTGCGGTGGATGACCCGCGTGCTCGGGCCACTGCTGCACGCCGCGATCCGCCGGCACGGACCGGTCGACGTGACCGGCATCCTCAGCCAGATGGTCCAGATGGGCGATGAGGCGCACAACCGGAACCGGGCCGGCACCCTCATGCTGCTCCGCGACTTGCTCCCGGCCATGGCCGAATCCGGGTTCGCCGCCTCGGACGTGGCCGACGCCGCCCGGTTCATCGGCGGCAACGACCACTTCTTCCTGAACCTGGCGATGCCCGCCTGCAAGCTAGCGCTCGACGCCGCCCGCGACATTCCCGGCAGCACGATGGTGGTCGCGATGGCGCGCAACGGCACCGACTTCGGCATCCAGGTCTCCGGCACAGGAAGCCAGTGGTTCACCGCGCCGGCGCTGGTGCCGGAGGGGCTGTTCCTGGCTGGGTATGGTCCCGACGACGCGAATCGAGACATCGGGGACTCGGCGATCACCGAGACGGCCGGGCTCGGTGGCTTTGCTATGGCGGCGGCCCCGGCGATCGTTCGGCTCGTGGGCGGGACCGCTTCGACCGCCTTGTCCAGCACCAGCCGGATGTATGAGATCACGCTGGCCGAGCACCCGCTGTTCGGCGTGCCGGCCCTGGATTTCCGTGGCACCCCGGCCGGCATCGACGTGACCCTGGTCGCGCGCACCGGCATCCTGCCCCAGATCAACACCGGCATGGCCGGCAAGGTCGCCGGCACCGGCCAGGTCGGCGCCGGCCTGGTAACCCCGCCCGCCGAGGTCTTTCCGGCCGCGCTGGCCGAACTCGCTCGGCGGGCGTGAGTCATCCGCGTGGCGGCTTGTCCTTACTTGGTGAAATGGAGCACGTACGTCTTGGCGCCCTTCGAGCCGATGGCCCACTGATTGCCGGCGGAGGTGCCGGCGATGCCGAATAGGTCAGCACCGGGGATCGAGCCCTTGACCAAGGCGAAGCGTTTGCCGTTCCACTGCTCGATCAGGGATCTGCCGTCAGCTTCGCCCACCGCCCGGGCGCTGCCCTTCGAGATGAAGGCCACTCCGTTGAGGACGGCCTCGATCTTGACGTTGGCCGGGTTTGCGCTGGGCACGCGGGTCCAGACCGTGCCGTTCCAGTGCAGAGCCAGCGTCCTAATGGGGGTCGTGCCATCGTTCTCCGGCTGAACCAAGCCGACAGCCAGCGCGTTCTTCGGCGAACTGGCGACGACCGAGCTCAACTCGGGTATGAACCCCGGGCTGGGGGTGGGTGTACGGGTCCAGGCTTCGCCGTCCCAGTGCAGGATCAGCGTCTGGACGGAGCCGTCAGGCTCGTCGATCCCGCCGGCCGCCCACACGTCCTTCGCCGAGGTGGCGGTCACGGCGCGGAGGTGAACTGTTCCGAAGTCGGGGAGCGTGGCCTGGCTCCAGTGACCCCCGGCGAAGTGCAGCGCCAGGGGCGTCTCGAACTTGTTCTTAAGGAAATGGCCAACGGCCCAGGCCTCGCCCCCTGAAGTGGCGGTGACGGCATCCAAGAAGTCGAAAATGCCGGGGGCCGGGTTGTTCTGCCTGGTCCAGTGTTGCCCGTCCCAGTGCAAGATCAGCGGCCTGGTTTGGAATGAGGTGGCGCTGTCGTACTCGCCGACGGCCCAGATGCTGGTCGGCGATGCGGCGCTCACGCTGTTCAGGTCAGAATTCTTGGCGCCTGACGGGTTCGGGCTGGGAATGACCTTCCATTTCGAGCCGTCCCAATGCTCGATAAGGGTCTTCTCCAGCTTGTTCGAAGAGTTGAATGAGCCCACTGCCCACACGTTGCAGGGCGACAGCACGGCGATGCTCACCAACTGGCGGAACGTACCTGGATTGAGTGGCTCTGCCGCCTTGCTTTTGCATCCTGCCGTCGCAGCCTGCGCCGGCCCAAGCCCGGTTCCGGCCAGCGTCGCCGCCATCAGCGCAGGCGCAGCCAGCGCCGCCGCTAGGCGCCAGGCGCGTCGTGATGTTTTCATGGTTAGCTCCTTAGGTCAGGCAAAGCCCGCACGGCCCAGATCGTGCCCTCGGGGCCGACCGAGACGGCGTTCACGCCGCCGCCGACCGGGGTCGGCACGATCTGCCAGGCGGTTCCGTCCCAGTGTTCCGTCAGCGCCGGGAACCCGAAATCGGCCCTGGCCGCCCAGGCGTCCTTTGGTGATGACGCAGCCACGGCTGAGAAGCGGGCGCCTTCACCGCTTCTGCTGAAACAGTGACGAAGGTGGCGATTCACATAAAAGACGCTTGTCTACGCCGATCGGTTTACAGCGATCGGTTTACAGCGCGATCGGTCTACAGCGTCTCGTCGTAGTGTCCCGAGCGAACCGCCGTGGTGAAGACGGTCCACTCGTCCTCGGTGAAGGTCAAAGCCGGGCCGGCCGGGTCGGCCCCGTCGCGGACGGCGATGATCCCCGCGATGTTGACGGCGACCTCGACACAGCCTTTGTCAGCACGGGAACCGCTGCTCCGGTGCCAGTTCGCGTCCGTCAGATCCATGCCGGTGATGGTAGCGACCGCCAAGCCAAGCGCACTGAAATAGCGACGCAGCCCGGACACATCTCCCGGTTCTGCTACGAGTTGCCGAGTATGCCGAGTATTATGCTGAGCATGATGTCGAGCATGGTGAAGTCATGAGCGTCCCCCACGTGCTACTGGCGCTGCTGGCCGAAGGACCCAAGTACGGGCTGCAGCTGCGGGAGGAATTCGAGGCCGGGACCGGTGAGGTCTGGCCTCTGAACGTGGGTCAGGTGTACAAGACGCTGGGCCGGCTTGAACGAGACGGGCTGGCCGAGTCCGACGGTGCCGGGCAGGACGGACCCCAGAAGCGGTTCCGGATCACGCCGAGCGGGCAGGCGGCGCTGGCCGAATGGCTGCGCACGCCGCCGGACCTGACCTCCCCGCCGCGCGATGAGCTGGTGATGAAGGTCCTGGTGGCCGCGCGGGTGCCAGGAACCGACGCGCATGAGGTGATCCAGGCGCACCGCATTTACCTGGTCGAGCTGATGCAGCAGTGGACCAGGCTGAAGGAGGGCGAGGCCCGGGATGACCTGAGCCTGGCGCTGGTGGTCGACGCCGAGCTGTTCCGGCTTGATGCGGTGATCAGGTGGCTGGACGCCGCCGATACCCGGCTCAAGCGGGCCGCCGCCGAACCGGCCAGGCCCGCTTCCGTGCCGCGGCCGGCTCCAGCTCCGCAGCTCAGGCGGCTGGGGGTCAGACGATGACCGTGCTTGAGCTGCGGGGCGTGTCCAAGACCTACGGCCAGGAGCCGGCAGCGGTATGCGCGCTCGGCGGGGTCGACCTGTCGGTGCGGGCCGGCGAGATGGTGGCGGTGATGGGGCCGAGCGGATCGGGAAAGTCCACGCTGCTGACCATCGCCGGCAGCCTGGAGGAGCCCACCAGCGGGGAGGTGCTGGTCTGCGGCCTGGCCCTGGCCGGGATGCCGCGGGCACGCAAGGCCAGGCTGCGGCGCCGGGCCATCGGGTTCGTGTTCCAGGATTTCAACCTGCTGCCAGGGCTGACCGCCGCCGAGAACGCCGCCTTGCCGCTGGAGCTGGATGGCGTTGCGGTGCCGAAGGCGCGCGCGGCGGCGCTGACCGCGCTGGACTCGCTCGGCGTCGCCGACCGGGCGGCCCGGTTCCCCGATCAGCTGTCCGGCGGTGAGCGGCAGCGGGTCGCGATCGCCCGCGCGGTGGTCGGTGACCGCCGCCTGCTGCTGGCCGACGAGCCGTCCGGCGCCCTGGACTCAGTGAACGCCGACGAGGTGATGCGGCTGCTGCACGAGGCCTGCCAGCGGGGCGTGGCCGCAGTGGTAGTGACTCACGACGCACAGCTCGCTGCCTGGGCTGACCGGGTGGTCTTCCTGCGCGACGGCCGGGTGAGCGGCCAGACCGCCCAGCCCGCGGGGCCGGAGTCACTCCTCTCACCTGAGGGGACAAGATGAGTATCGAGCTGCGTGAACCTCCCGACCTGGCCAAAGGCCAAGGCGGCATCGTCGCTCGCCGGGCAGTGGTGCGGTGGGCGGTACGGCTGTTCCGCCGGGAATGGCGCCAGCAACTGCTCGTGCTCAGCCTGCTGACCGTGGCCGTCGCCGCGACGATCTGGGGCGCCAGCGTCATCACGAACGCACCGCTGGCCAACCCCAACTGGGTCAAGTACGGCACTGCCGCCGCCCTGGTCAAGTTGCCCGGCAGCGACCCGCATCTCGCCGCCGACATCGCCAGTATTGAGCACCGCTGGGGTCCGGCCGACGTGATCGAGAATCAGGCAATCGCGGCCGGCACCACGCAGCCGGTGTACCTGCGGGCCGAGGATCCGCGCGGTCACTTCGACGGCCCGCTGGTCAGCCTGGTGAGTGGCTCCTACCCCGTGGGCCCGGGTCAGGTCGCGCTGACCAGCCAGGTGGCGTCCCTGTACGGCACGCAGGTGGGCGGCCGCTGGCGCGCGGCCGGGGTGACCTGGCGGGTGACCGGCATCGTGGAGGACCCCAGCCAGCTAGTGGATGAGTTCGCGCTGGTCACCCCTGGCCAGGTCAGGAACCCGAGTCAGGTGACCATGCTGCTCGGCCGCGCCGCGGCGCGGCTGGCGAACGCCGGCCTCACGCTGCCCGGCGTGCCAGCGGCGACACTGGCCGCTCCCAATGAGAACGTGGGCGGACTCTCGCAGGCCACGCTGGTCCTGGTCGCGGAGGTACTCGGCCTGGCGTTCATCGGCCTGGTCTCGGTCGCCAGCTTCTCCGTGATGGCCCAGCGCAGGCTCCGCGCCCTCGGCATGCTCAGCGCGATCGGCGCGACCGACCGCAACCTCCGCCTGGTCATGATCTCGGGCGGCCTCGTAGTCGGCGTGGCCGCCGCGCTGGCCGGGACGGCGGCCGGCCTGGCCGCCTGGTTCGCCTACGTGCCGACGCTGCAGCAAGCGACCGGCCACGCGGTCGACGCGGCCAGCCTGCCGTGGTGGGCGTTCGGCACCGGGATTGGGTTCGCGATCGCAACGTCAGTGCTTGCTTCACGCCGCCCGGCTAAGACAATGGCCGCGGTGCCGGTGGTAACCGCGTTGTCCGGCCGCCCGGCACCGCAGAAGGCGGCACACCGCTCCGCCGTGCCGGGCGTCATCGCGTTCGCGCTCGGCCTCGCCTGCCTGGCGTTCACGGGCGGCCTGGCCGGAGCGCCGGGCGGCGAGGGCCGGCCCCCGCTGTTCCTGGTGGGCGGCCTGGTCGGCGTCATCGCCGGGATCGTCCTGCTCGCCCCGCTGGCCCTCAGCGTGCTGACAGCCGGGTCCGGCCAGCGGATGCCGGTCGCGATCCGGATTGCGCTGCGTGACCTGGTCCGCTACCGAGCCCGGTCCGGCGCCGCGCTGGCGGCGGCCACGTTCGCCGTGTTCCTGGCCACGGTGACCGGCCTGGTCGGCAGCGAGCGAACCGCCAACCCGCTCCAACCCTCGGGTCCCAACCTGTCAAGCAGTCAACTGATCGTCGTCGCCGGCCGGAGCCCGTCACCCGGCATGATGATCCCGCTAACCAGCGCAGAGGAGGCCAGTCTGAGCAGGCGACTGAATCGACTCGCCCTCAGCCTGCACGCCCGGCACGCGGTGCCAATGGAACACGCCGCCGGGTTGTTCGAGGCAAATGTTCCACCTAACGACAATTTCACCGGTTCTTTCGAGGTGGCCACACCGCAGCTTCTTGCCACGTACGGAATCAAAGCCAGCCAGATTGCCCCGCACACCGACATCCTCACCTCACGGCCGGGGCTAGCAGGCCTGTCGCACCTGGAGATTATCTGGCAGAGCGGCGGAAACGAGTCCGATAACAACAGCCAGCCCGCCAGCAGCAGGCCCTGCAAGCTGAGCGCTGATTGCCTGGCCAGCCCGGTGATGCAGACGGTCAACGCCCTGCCAACTGGCACCTCCGCGCCGAACACCCTGATCACCGAGTACGCGGTGCGCAAGTACCACCCGCAGACTCACCTGGACGGGTGGCTGATCCAAGCACCCGCCCCCCTCACCGCTGCGCAGATCCGCGCCGCCAGGCGAGTGACCCTCGCCTACCAGGCGCCACTCGAGATCGCCGCCGGCGGGACAAATGTCGGCGAGATCACCGCCGTCGGCACCGCGCTCGGCATCCTCATCGCGCTCGGCGTGCTGGCAGCCTGCATCGGCCTGATCCGCAGCGAGGCGGGGCGAGACCTGCGCACGCTCACCGCGACCGGCGCTAGCCCCAGTACGCGACGGACGATCACCGCAGCGACCGCGGCCGGGATTGGCCTGCTCGGCGCGGTCCTCGGCCTCGCTTTCGCGGTCGTCGCCTACATGGCCTGGGCGCACGCCGACCTAGCCGCCTTGTTCGGCGACGTGCCGCTGACCGACCTGCTGATCTTGGTAGCCGGGCTGCCGCTGATCGCCGCGGCGGGCGGCTGGCTCTTCGCCGGGCGCGAGCCGCCGGCGATCTCCAGGCAACCGATCGAGTAAGAGCGGCACGGGATTGGCGCGCGTACCACCTGCACCGGCCAGGGTGCGAAGCACGGGCGTGCCGCCTCAGCGGCGGGGGACTAAGTACGGCCGCACCGCCCGCCGCAGCACCGAAATGTCGCCGTAGCGCGCACCCAGATGGCGGTCGGATGGCTGAGGCCCGAGGTTTCTGGGGCTGGTGTTGCGACAGGGGCGGGAGGTGTGGGTGGGTGGTGGCGCCGCAGCTCGGCCGACCGGATGAATCCGCATATTCATCCCCTGGATTCCGGATGAAAACGCATATTCATCCGGAATACCTTGTTGATGATGGCAACTGGTCTGTGGCTAGTGGTGCAGTTGGGGACTGAGTGGCTGGATGGCAAGTGACGTCACAAACATCCGCCCGTGACCGGCCTGAGCCAGGCCAGCTAGCAACTGACCAGCCAGCAAAGGACCAGCCAGCAAAGGACCAGCCGGCAGCCGGGCTAGTCGACGGTCAGCACGGCGGCATCGGTGATCCGGTCGGCAGCCACGTCCGCTAGAGCCTGGTCGGCCGAGTCCAGCGGCTAACCGGCGGTCAGCACTGCCGCCCCGGTGATCCGGTCGGCGGCCAGGTCGGCCAGTGCCTGGTCGGCGGAGTCCATCGGGTACTCGCTCACGGTCACCTTCAGCTTCAGCTGCTCGGCCAGCCGCAAGAACTCCTCGGCGTCCCCGCGCGTATTCGAGGTCACGCTGCGCAGCGTCCGCTCCTGGAACAAGTCGATCTCGTAGTCCAGCGACGGGATATCCGTCAGGTAGATACCGGCGATCGCGACCGTGCCGCCCCGGGCCAGATTGCGGAGCGCGGGCGGCACCACGTCGCCGACCGGAGCGAAGATGATCGCGGAGTCGAGCAACTCGGGTGCGGCGTCGAACGAATCCTGCGCCGACACCGCGCCCAGCTCCAGCGCCAATTCGCGAGCGGCCGGAGCCCTGGTAAACACGTGCACGGCCGCTCCCGCGGCGATCGCCACCTGGGCGGCCAGGTGGGCCGACCCGCCGAAACCGTAGATGCCAAGCCGGCCGCCCGGCGGCAGCTCGGCCCGGCGCAGCGCGCGATAGCCGATGATGCCGGCGCACAGCAGCGGCGCGAGTTCTGAGTCACTGAACCCGGCTGGCAGCGGGTGCACGTAGCTATCGGCCGCGACCAGGTATTCGGCGTAGCCGCCGTCCAGATCCCAGCCGGTGTAGACCGAACCGGGACAGAGGTTCTCCCGGTTGGTGCGGCAGAACCGGCAGGAGCCGTCGGTGCCGCCCAGCCAGGCGACACCGACCCGGTCGCCGGCCGAGAACCTGGTGGTGCCCGGCCCGGCGGCCAC
Source organism: Streptosporangiaceae bacterium (assembly GCA_036501205.1). Classification (GTDB taxonomy): domain Bacteria; phylum Actinomycetota; class Actinomycetes; order Streptosporangiales; family Streptosporangiaceae; genus Chersky-822. The sequence continues at coordinate 16,076 of DASYAT010000034.1, forward strand.
CACCTCGCCGACGACCTCGTGGCCAGGGGTGACCTCGGGCCGCCTGGGCTCAAGGTCGCCTTCGGCCAGGTGCAGATCGGTGCGGCAGACGCCGCAGCGCAGCACCCGGATCAGCAACTGCCCGAGTTCCGGCTCCGGCACCGGCCGGTCGATCAGCTTGAGCGGCCCGGTACTCATCGGTCCAGGCTCGTGCACCACCCATGCCCGCATGACGTCGAGGATAACGACCGCTCCGCCCCGGACCCGGCCTCCGGCTCGCGATTAGCCCGCGCCACCTTCATCCGCCCGTAGCGCTTCAGCATCTGATCAGCCGCCCCGAACAACCGCCGGTTCCGCCTGATCTCCCGCGCCACCCAGCGGGCCGGCGCATGCTGAACCCGGAGCACGTTCCCGAGCAGCGGCCGCCCGATCGCCGTCCCCTCCGCGACCGTCAGGTCATAGCTCTTCATGTCCTCCTTGTAGCGCGCCTCGCCCTTGCCGAGGTCCATCGAGCGGATCCCGAGGCCGGGCGCGTCCCTGGTCATCTCAAGCAACTGCAGCAGTCCGGGCGAGTACTTCGAGTAGCGCGGGTCGTAGGCCGGGAACCAGTGCGCCAGTACCCCGCCGTACGCCAGCCCGAAGTGCCCGGCCACCGGCTGGTCACCGGCGTACAGCATCGACAGCAGCCCGCAGAAGTCACCGCGCCCGCCGCCAGCCCCGGCCGGACGGTGGCTGAACAACCGCGAGATCAGCTCGACGATCCACGGCTCGTCGAACCGGTCGTTGCGCCCGGTGCGGCGGTACTGATCGGACTTCCAGCCCATCAGCGTCCGCAGGTCGTCCGGATCGGAGGAGTCGATCACGAACTTGAGCGGGCCGAGTTCGCGTTCGATCTTGCGCGTCTTGCGCCCGAGGTCATTGCGCAACCGAGGCGATCTCGCCTTCAGCCGCGCATCGTAGACCTCGAACCCTTCTGTCAGGTCGACCACCGGCGACCGGGCGGAGGCGACCTGATACTTGGCGAACGGCTGCCGCGAGCTCACGAGATGGTCGAACTGCCAGGCGGAGATGCCGCAGCCGCGCAGCAGTTCGCCGGCGTCGGGCTGGAATTCCGGGGTGTGCACGACGCCCTGGCAGTCGCTCAGCCAGGCACCGACCGGTCGCGCGCTGCCGAGCCGCCCGAGCTCGAACGCGAAGAACCCGGCCGGCCGCCCAGCTTCCTCGACCACCGCGACCCTGGCGTCTGGGACGACCTGACCAGCCGCGACCGCGAACTCAGGGCTGAGAAACGGGTTGCGGAACTCCTCCCCCTGGTCCTGCATGGCGTGCCAGGCCCCGATCTCGCCCGGGCCTAGTTCCGACGGCTGCACCACTGATATCCGCACGGCGCTCCCCTCATCGAGTCTCCTATCGAGTCCCCCGTCACCCCCGCTTGCGCAGTTTGCGCAGAGCGGCTCCGAACACGTGCCTGAGCATCACGACAAACGGCAGCGGATCGTCCTCGGCCAGCCAGGCAAACTCGGTGGACGTGTGCGCCGGGCGGGCCGAGCCGGCCTTGGTCACGTTCTTGCCGAGCCTGCGGTAGGCGATCTGGGCCGGGAGATCGACGTGCTCGACGATGATCCGCCTGCCATCGACCTGGCGCCCCGGCGGGATCGGCCGGCCGGTCAGGTCCAGATGCTGGGCCCTGACCACGTCCACGCCGGACTCGGACTCGAACAGCCGGAACTGGTTCCCGGCCCGCGGATTGAAGTCGACCAGCTTGTACCGGCCGTCGCGCAGGTCGAGCCGCACATCGAGGTCGGCGATGCCGACAAAGCCGATCTGGTCGCAGAACCGCCGGGCGATCTCGGCCAGCGGCGGGTTCGCCACTGAGTACGCGCACGCGGTCACCCCGTGGTTCGGCGGCCAGGACCTGATCTTCCGTCCGGTGAACAGCACCTGGCTCTCGGAGCCGGCTCCGCTGTACAGGTGCACGATCCAGTCCTCGGCGTGCTCAGGCGGGATGTACTCCTGCAAGATCACGCCCGGCGACTCGCTGCGCGGTTGCCGCCGCAGCGAGTCGGGCAGCAGGTCAGGCGGACGCTGCGAAAGCAAGGCGAGCAGGTCTGACTCGGTCGGCACCACCGTCGTCCCCGGCACGACCGGCCGCCGGCGCCGCTCCCAGACCTCGGCGTTCTTGACCACGACCGGATAGGTCGCGGTGCAGGCGAAGTCACCCGCCTCATCGAAGCTGGCCGGCGTCACCGAGCTCGGCGCGGGCACGCCGTGCGCGATGCACAGGTCATACAACCCCGGCTTGCTGGCCAGCTTGCGCGGCAACCGGGGCTGGACCGGTGGGAACAGGAACCGCGAGGACAACTCGGCCTGATGCTCGGCGACCAGCACCGCTGCCTCGTCATCGACCGGGATCACCACCGACTGCCGCCCGATCGACTCGCCCACCTCGCACAACTTGGCTACCAGCTCGACCGGCTCCTCCTGCCCGGTCGCCCGCCAGACGAATGCCGCCGTGCAGTACCTGGACGCCACCGCCGGGGTGAGGCCGGGCTCGGTGATGGCATAGACCGGTACCCCGCACCGGCCCAGCGTCCTGATCACGCCGAGCCCGCCAGAGTGCACTGGATACTGGCCGACCTTCAGCACCAGCGCGGGCACCGACCGATCCAGCCGCGGCCCGCCAGCAGCCGGCCAGCCGATCGGGGCGAGAAGGTCAGCGGCGGTCTGAGTCATGACATCGTCACAAACCGCTCGGCCACGGCAAACACGAACAGCGCGAGCACCGGCAGCGCGGCGATCGCCATCGGCTCGAGCAGCCACCGCCTGGACGGCACGCACTCCCTGATGAACTCGCGCGCGGCCAGCAACAGCAGCGCCAGGATCATCAGCCCGATCCCGACCGGACTCCAGATCGTGTACTTCGTCGGCGTCGTGATCAGATTCGGCCGCTTCACCGCCGGCGCGCTGGCCGGCAGCCTGGCCTGGTACACGGCCGCGACCTTGTTGCCGAACACCAGCCGCAGCCGCGGGTCTGCCGTCAGCGCGGCCCGGAATTTCTGCTCCCAGCTCATCGGGAACCCGACGGTCTGGCTGATAAACGTCGACTCGGTCCTGGTCGTAATCAAGAACGCGCCCCGGCCAAGGCGGCGGAGCCGGTTAACCGTTCCCGTCAGGTCGGCGGGGTTGCGCGGCGCGTCGTGGGCGACGAAATTCACCTTCTCGATGTCGCGGTACTGCCACGGCATCTGCGGCGTCGCGTTGACGCCGGACGGACGGCTGATCCACAGCACCGCCGTCCCGCGACCGTCGTGGTTGTAGACGTAGTTCATCGCCGCGTACTCACCGGCCGGCGTCTCCTCGAATGCCTCGTTGCCGTACCTGGCGAGCAGGAACACCTCGGCCAGCCCGACCGCGACCAGCCCGGCGACCGCGATCGCCAGCATCGGCGGGGGGCGTCCGCCGGCGCGATCGACGGTGCCGGTGACCTCCTCCGCGGTCGCCCCGTGCGCGAGTACCTCAGGCTGCGCGACGCGCGCCGGAGCAGAAGCGGCAGCCGTTTTCGCCCGCGCCGTCCCAGGGAAGAACAGGCACGCCGCGAGCACGGCGGCGGCGGGCAGCGCGAACATGTAGATCCGCAGTGAGATCTCGCCGCCGTAGTTCTGCAGCCCGGCCAGCGTGACCGGCGCGATCAGCAGCACCAGCAGGACCCGGTCGCTGACCCCGCCGAACCAGCGCCTGACCAGCCCGGCGACCGCGAGCACGACCATCAGGGCGGTCAGCCCGATCCGGCTCTTGTCGGCGTACTTGTGCACGTTGGTGCCGATGACCCGGTCGCTGACGCTGCTGGTAATCGTGCCGCCGAGGTGACCGACCTGGCCGAAGATCGTATCGATATGCCCCGACCAGTAGGCGACCGTTCCGTAGCTGACCCAGCCGATCACGATGACGCCGAGCAGGATCGGCAGCGCGCGGGGCGAGCAGCGGCCGACGAGCACCAGACCTGCGCACGCGGCGAGCATGAGGAAAGGGGTGAGCTGATGGCTCAGCGTTGACACCGTAAAGATCAAAATCAGTAGAACTAGGAGGAAAGCTTTCATCGGGGTCTCTAGCTGCTTGCTAGGCAGCTCGCCCGGCACGCGCCCAGAGCGCCCCGTTCGGCGCTGCCCGCTGAACCAGGTCAGCAAGATCGCCAGGAACGCCAGGTAGAGCAGGAAATTCAGCGATTGCGGCGAGAAGTAGTCCTGACCGACCCAGTTACCCAGGCAGAACAGCAGCGCCGCGAACCACCGCGCCCGCCAGCTCAGCCGCAGCGCCCTGGTCAGCAGCATGAACGGAACCAGCAGCAGCAGATCGATGACGACCGGCCACCAGGTCATCAGCGGCAGCAGGCTGTGCACCCCGGCCGCGCCGGCGATAAACGAGATCATCGCGAAGAAGCCGGGCCAGCTGAAGTAGGCGGCCAGGGCGGGCACCACGTGCCCGGTGTTGCTGATGTAGTTCACGTACCCGGACACCTGATAGGCGGTCGCGAACCTTGGCAGCGGCTCGATCAGTCCGGTCACGCCGTCCAGGCAGAAAATAAGGGCGACCAGCAGCAGGCTGAATGCCGCGGGCACCGGCCGTCGGCGCGCCAGCAGCGCGACGAACGTGGCGACCAGCAGCGCCAGCCCGGCCAGCGAGGCGACCGGCAGCACGGAGATCAGGCCGAGGCCGGTCAGGCGGCCGAGCTTGACATCGTGCAGCGGCACGAGAAAGAGCGTCAGCCCCGCCAGTGCGGCGACTCCAGGGCCGGCCAACCCGAGCCAGGCCGGCCGAGCGCCGGGACGTCTGGACCCAGGTCCGGCTGGCCTCGCGACCTGCGGAACCCGTTTCGTCGTCGCCGTCACGCGGCATCCTCCCGAACCTCGACCGGCACCTGGGCCTTGGCGGTTGCTTGAACAGCCTCGGTGGCCGGTCGGGCGACCCGATCGGCTCGCAGCACCTTGAGCAACCCGGGCAGCACGCCAATCGCCAGCACCACCTGGCTGATCAGCACGGCGACGCCCGCCCCGACGATGCCCATCGATTTGGTGAGCACCAGCACCAGGGTGAGGATCATCACGGCCCTGATGCCCTGGATCAGCGCGACGAACGAGGTGCGGTTCTGGGCGCGCAGCGCGCCGAGGTAAGTCTCGGTCAGCGTGCGCGGCACGGTAGCCGCGGCCAGCAGCATCAGGATCGGGGCGCCGTACTTCGCGTACCCGGGTCCGAACAGGCCGAGGATCACCGGCGCGAGCAGCGCGATGCCGATGGCGGCCGGGACGAGCAGCATCATCAGGCGGCGCAGCGCGGCCTTGGCGTGCCTGGCCAGCGCGACCGGATCGAACGCGCCCTCCACGGTCAGCGACAGCGCCATGTTGGCGGCCAGCAGGTCCAGGGTGATCCCGATCGTCCACGCCATATAGAAATAGGCATTCAAGCCGGGCGCCACGAACATCGCGACCAGGACAGGGACGAGGTTGATCGAGGCGAGCAGCATCAGCGCGCCGGACACGTCGCCGGCCAGGAACCGGCCGACCTGGTTGCGGGTCGGCGGCGGCGCCGATCCGGTTTTGCCCTTGTGCCTCGGCAGCAGCTTGCGGAAGATCAGCCAGTTCACGGCGGGCACGGCCAGCGCGGCCGGCACCATCCAGGACACGTACAGCCCGGTGTGCGGGATCACGGCGGCCAGCGGCAGCAGCATCGCGATCTTGGCAACACCGAAGACCGCGTTCTCCAGCGTCACCCAGCTGGCGTTGCGCATCCCGACCAGCGCGCCGTCCTGCAGGGTGAACAGTGACCAGATGATCACGCAGCCGGTGAAGATGATCCCGATCGGCACGCCGGTCAGCTCGGAGTAAGACGACCCCGGCCGCCCCGCGAACAGCAGGAACACCACCGAGCCGATGATCGCGGACAGCACGCTGATCCCGTAGCCGAGCCTGATCAGCTTCCCGGTGCCGCGCCCGGAATGCGGGATGAACCTGGCCATCGCGCCGATCAGGCTCAGCGCCGTGATCCCGGCGAGCAGGTTCATCGCCGAGTACGCGGCCGAGGCCCGGCCGACGTCCGCCTCGCTGTAGTGCCGCGCGGCCAGCAGCCAGTAGCCGAGTCCCAGCACGCCAGTGACCACGGTGTTGGCCATCAGGGCATAGCCGTTTCGCAGCAGGGACGAGTCCCCGCCGTACGCCAAGCTACGCAATGCGCGCACCGGGCGCAGGTTGGTCATCAGCCGGCCCGGGTTAGCACAGCCCTGGACAGTGCCGACCTGGGCAGGGTGGCCCGGGCGTACCTGACTGCAGACCAGCTCGCGGTCACCATCCGCAGCGCGGCGAACTGGGCGGGCAGCCGCTCGGCGGCCACGGCCCTGACGAAACTGAGCGGCCGGGTGAACCGGCCGATCGTGAGCCTGGGCAGCGCCAGCCGGTCGGCGCAGGTGGTAGCGAACCGGTTGCCAACCACGCAGGCGTACTCATAACCAGCAATGGCGGCGCTGTCCCGCACCGCCTTCGACGAATACCCGAATGGATAGGCAAGGCCCGGCACCGCCGCGCCGAGCAGGTCTTCGAGCGCCTGTTTAGCGCCGACGAGTTCCTGGCGCAGCAAGCCGGCCGAAAGCTGGTCGAGCTCCGGGTGGGTGACGCTGTGCGCGCCGACCTCGATGCCGGCGTCCGCGATCTCGCGTACCTGCGCACCGGTCAGCATGCCGGGCGGACGGTGCTTGCTCAGGTACTCACCGCTTCCGCCGGTCCACCCGCTGGTCACGAACAACGTGCCGGTGAAGCCGTACCGCAACAGCAGCGGCAGCGCGTTGTCGTAGAAATCGGCGAAGCCGTCGTCGAAGGTAAGCACGACCGGCTTGGCCGGCAGCGACGTCCCGGCCGAGCTCGCGAACTGCCCGGCGGTCAGTGCGGTGTATCCGGCGGCCTTGAGGAAGCGGAGCTGCTGGGCGAAGGTGTCAGGCGATACTGCGAGCCGACCGGTCGAGGTCGGCTCGGCTGTGATCTCGTGGTACATGAGGATCGGCACGCACCTGGCCATGTCACCTCCTGGTTAGACGCCCCATCGCGTAGCCAGCGGTCGCAGCGGCAAGGCCAGCGACTATCGCCGCGGCCCGGCCCGTTCCTGACAGATCGCCGCGCCGAAGCGCGGCCTGCGGACTGCCGTCCGCGGGCCGCGCTTCCCGGTGTTTGCTAAATGGCGCGGCCAGGTTGCGGGCGATCCCGGCCGGCAGCGTGGCGAACGCCTGCTTGCGTTCGGCCGACAGCCCGTCAGCGGAGCCGACGTGACCGCTCACCGCGGCCTTGGAGATGCCTTCGGCGTAGCACCGCGTGAGGAAGTAACGCAGCGTGGTCCGCTCCGCCCCGACCCGGTGCCAGATCACGGCCCGGTCATCGATCAGCAGCGTCGCTTCAGGGAGACGCTGGCCGAGCTTGATGCAGAACTCGGTTTCCTCACCGCCGAGCGGCAGTTTCTTGTCCGACCGGCCGACGTCGACGGCGAAGCCACCGACCTGGTCGAAGACCGGGCGGCGGAACGAGGCGTTGCCGCCGAGCAGGTTCCTGACCGGCTGGCGCGACGCCGCCATACCCACGTAGTTGCAGCCAACGACCCAGTCGAACTCGCGCGGGAACCAGGCTGGCCGCCCGGTGTCCCAGTTCGGGAGGGTGAGCCCGCCGACGCCGGTGACCTCGGGCGTGCTGTAGTTGTCGGCCAGGTACTTGAGCCACTTGGAATCGGCGACCGCGTCGTCGTCGAGGAAGGCCACGATGTCGCCGGTGGCGTGCCTGACGCCAGTGTTCTTACCCCCGGACAGGCCCCTGGGCTGCTCGTTGGCCACGACCTTGACCGGCAACTGGTCAGCTGACCCGCTAGCTCGCTCGGCTGCTTGCTCATCGGCTTGCTCATCGGCCAGATGCGCGCGGAGCCGCCCGAGCAGTTCGGTGTTGTGATCGACCACGACGATCAGCTCGTGCGCAGGCTGACCCTGCGCACGCACCGAGCCGATCGCGGCGAGCATGTCATCCCACCGCCGCATCGTGAAGACGCAGATCACCACGGAAACCGCCACGAGCGAACCCCCTCGACCAGTCACCGACGGCCAGGACGAGCCGAGCCGTCGACGGCGCCGTCGAGGCGTCCCAGGTCGACCAGCTCGTCTCCCCCGAAGTGATCATCATCATGATCACCGTGCTCATCTGTGGCGTCGTCAAACCTGGCGAGGTGACCGGGCGCCATGAACGGCTTCGGCTTGCTGGTCTTCCGGCGCCTGGACTCCAGCTTCTCCTTGGCGATCAGCCGCGCGATTCGCCAGCCATCCTTGACCGCGCTCAGGTTGCTGGCGCCGTGCTGCCGCAGCCGCTCGTGACTCGGCACCTCGTAGATCTGCAGTCCGGCCTCGGCAGCGCGGATGCTCATCAGCGTCTCGATCTCGAATCCGGGTGAATCCAGGCCGAGCTTGGGCAGGTGATGAGCCCAGAACGCGTTGTAGCCGTAGCACAGGTCGCTGAAGCTGGTGCCGAAAAGGCGGTTGACGGCGACGTTCAGGAACTTGTTGCCATAGCGGCGCACCGGAGTGATGTCATCGCTGCCGCCAGCGCTGTTGAACCGGGAACCCTTGGCGAAATCGGCCCCGGAGAGCAGAACGCTGACAAACCTGATGATCTCCGCGCCGTCGGTCGACCCGTCACCGTCGATCGCGACGATGATGTCGCCGGTAGCCGCCGCAAATCCGGCGGTCAGCGCATCGCCTTTCCCTACCCCGCCCTGCAGCACGACCGTGATGTCCGGGCGCAGCTGCCTGGCGACCTCGATGGTGTCGTCGGTCGACCGGCCATCGACCAGGACGACCTCGTCGACCCAGGACGGCAGGGTCTTGAACACGCCGGGCAGATTGTCGGCCTCGTTGAGCACCGGCAGGACGACGGAGACCCTCGGCGCGATCGCGATGCCGTCGCCGACCTCCCTAAAATCCTCGGGCGCCAGAAGGTCAACCCCCGAACTGGTTCGCCGGTGACCGTTCCCCGAGCCGAGCTCGCGATCGAGCGCTGGCCGGGCGGCCGGCATCGTGAACGAGGCCATCGACTGCAGGAGCGAGGAGTCGGAGCCGCTTTGCAGGGACTGCATCAGCCCGGGCAGGTCACGAGACCGGTCTGGGCGCCGGTCCGACCGGGCGCGCGGCCCGAACTTGGTATGAACGATCGGCTGCATGAGCTCGCGGGCTTCCAGCCGGTCCTGGCGGCCCTGCGCCGGTTCCCGGCGAGCCCCGTCCGGGCTGCTCGCGTGGTCGGGCCTGGTGGGACGCGACTGCCTGGTGCGGCCGTCAGCGTTGCCGTTGATCTTGGCCCGCCAGTGGTAGCGGCCCGGGTGGGCCCCCCGCATGTCTGAGTTGTTCTCGAAATGATGCATCTTCTCCCCCGTTACTAATTGCGCATCAACCCGGTGACCGGAATTACCTCGGGTAGCGACGAAACAAGCCCCGGAAAATTTTCAACCGGAGAAACTAAATTTGTAAGTACGGATAGTCGCCAGCCGACCGCAAGTTTCCCGAAGTTCCGCGAATTACGAGTAACGCGATTAAGTTAATCTGACGGTTTAGCTGATCAGACTCTTCGGGCTCCGGACGGGTTTCACATAATTGAAAGTTCGATCGGGACGATTAATTCCCAGGATTTTCAAACGGCTGCGATAAGCCGGTAAACCAGGGCTACATTGCCCGGTTAGCGACCGAGTCCTGGCGCGAGCCGGCGGGCCGCGATGCCCGCCGCCGCGATCAGGATGCTCACCGCGGCAACTGCAGCCGCACCGGCGCGCAGCGACCAGGTGCCTGAGATGATCATCGTCTCGGCTATCGCAAAATCGACCACAATTGTCGAAATGCCCGCAATTACCACGGCGCCAAGACGGTCAAGGCCGCCGAGCAGGGTGGTTACCGCGAGGGCAGGAACCACGGCGAGGAAGACCAGCACCAACGGAACTCGCGCCGGCGTATCGATCCCGGCAATTGCGATAACGGCTCCGGCGGTCCCGGCTGCGAGCGCCGCCCAGATAAGCCAGCCACTCCAACCGCGGCCTGATGCCATGTCCCTCCCGCCTGTCCGATGGCGACTAGTCCGTGCAGGCCAGCCGCCATCTAGGTGATAAAGGGAACACTCGGGGTTTGCAGTCGGGATGAGATCGATGTGGACGCCAGATGAAGACGCGCGCCCGTCACGCATAGCCGCGTGATGGCAGAGGACGAACCCGGCCCAGCCTCCGTGGTGCTATATAGAAAGAGTGAATCGTCCACTGCTGAACCGCGGCCTGGCCAGTCTCGGAACTACGATATTCGCTGAGATGTCCGAACTTGCGGTAGCAACCTCCTCAGTAAATCTCGGTCAGGGATTTCCTGACACCGACGGTCCCGCCGAGATTGCGCAGGCCGCGGCCGACGCGATCATGGCCGGACACGGGAACCAGTACCCGCCGGGCGCTGGGATTCCGCAGCTGCGAGCGGCGATCGCCGACCATCAGCGCCGGTTCTACGGCCTTGACGTCGATCCCGGCAGCGAGGTGCTGGTTACCGCCGGGGCGACCGAGGCGATCGCTGCCGCCCTGCTTGCGCTGGTCGAACCGGGGGACGAGGTGATCGCGTTCGAGCCGTACTACGACTCCTACGCGGCCTGCATCGCCATGGCGGGCGGTGTCCGGGTGCCGGTGACGCTTCTGGCACCCGATTTCCGGCCCGACCTGGACGCGCTGCGTGCGGCCATCACGGACCGCACCCGCCTGATCTTGCTGAACTCGCCGCACAACCCGACCGGCTCGGTGTTCACGCGCGCCGAGCTCGCCGCGATCGCGGAGCTGGCCTGCTCACATGACCTGCTGGTGATCTCCGACGAGGTGTACGAGCACATGGTGTTCAGCGGGGAGCACGTGCCGGTCTGCACGCTGCCCGGCATGGCGCAGCGCACCGCCACGATCAGCTCGGCGGCCAAGACCTTCTCGTTCACCGGCTGGAAGATCGGCTGGGTAACGGGCACGCCGCAGCTCGTGGCCGCTGTCCGCACCGTCAAGCAGTTCCTGACGTTCGTCAATGGCGGGCCGTTCCAATACGCGATTGCCCAGGCGCTGGCGCTGCCGGAGGAGTATTACTCAGCCATCGCGGCCGACCTGATGGTGAAGCGCGACCTCATGTGCGACGGCCTGGCCTCGGCCGGGTTCGAGGTGTACCGGCCGGACGGCACGTACTTCATCACGACGGATATTCGGCCGTTCGGCGACGGGGGCCCGCAGGTCAGCGGTCTGGAGTTCTGCCGGACGCTGCCGAAGGTGGCCGGCGTGGTGGCGATACCCATGCAAGTCTTCTACGATCATCCCGAAGCCGGACAATTCCAAGTCCGCTTTGCGTTCTGCAAAAGGAAAGAAGTACTGAACGAAGCCATCGCCAGGCTGAGTGTGCTACAGGCTGGGTAGCCCGATGCTTTGTTACCGCTGCGTGACCTTCAGGGTCTGGGACCGGCGTGACATGGCCGTGCTAGTCCGGTTAGCATGCCGTCACCACCGAATACGACTTGTGGCATTTCGGTGTTGACGGCGTCTGCGGCGGTGGCCGTATTTTAGACGTCATAACCGGTCAGGACACTGGCCACTGAAGGGGGCACCAGATGTCCGACATGTCGTGGGAGCACGCATCTGAGGCTCGGGCGGCTCTGAATGCCATCGTCTCCGATCCCGAGTACGGCGTTGCTGCCCTTTCGAATGCTCAGACGATGTCTAACCTGCTCAAGGACTACCTTCCGGACGCGCCGAGGGAGAAGAGCATCCTCGTCGCTGCGGCCGAGGCTGGGCTTGCTGACTCGCTTCGGGACCACGTTTCCCAGGGTATGGACCCGAGCACCGCGATCAGGCTTACCGCTTCGTCTTTCTCCTCGAGCACGCCGTTCACCCCTGATGCCTGCAACTGGGTGACCGACGAGATCGCCGTTGCGCTTGGCATCAGTCAGGGCCGCAGCCCTGGCAACGACCCTTTTGGCGGCGGACAGGTTGGCAACCAGCCGCCCGGATACCCGTCGGCTGGTAACGAGGGCACTCAGATGGCGGGCGGCGCGCCCGGCTATCCGCCTGGCCAGCCGCCCAACCTGGGCGGCGGCGGCTATCCGCAGTCACCGGGTCAAGGTTTCGGTGCCGGTCAGCCAGGCCCGCAGGAGCAGCCGACCGCACAGGGCTACCGTCCGGGTTACGGACCGCAGGGTGGCGGCTTTGGCGGCGGGGTTGCGGGCGGGGTTGGCGGCGCTGGTGCGGCTCCGGCTGGCGGCTTCGGCCAGCCCGGGCTGCCCGGCCAGCCCGGCCAGCCCGGCGGCTATCCAGGTCAGCCGACCTATCCGCAGCCTGGTGGCTTTGGCGGCCAGCCTGGCCAGCCCGGCCAGCCCGGCGGCTTTCCTGGCCAGCCTGGCTACGGCGCCGCTCAGCCGCCCGCTTACGGCGGTCAGCCGGGCCAGCCAGGTTCACCTGGGGGCTGGACGCCTGGTCCTTACGGCGGCAGCCCTGGCGGCGGCTACGGCGGCCAGCAGAGTTCCGGTGGCGGCGGCAAGAAGGGCCTGTTCATCGGCGGCGGTATCGCGGCCGCCGTGGTCATCGTGTTGATCTTGGTGTTCGCGCTGAGTGGCGGCAAGAAGCACAACAACGCCGACAAGTCGCACTCGCCCACTCCGACTCACACCACCAACACCCCGACGCCAACGCCGACGCCGACCACTCCGCCGTCGACCGGCCCCGAGCCGCTGAGCACGATCATGAACCCGGCTGGGCTCAAGCCGGTGGGCACCGAGTGCACGGCCGCGCTGCTGTTCGGCCTGAACAAGGCGTCGATCAAGACCCGGACCTTCTGCGCGAAGACCACGGGCAAGAACATCGACGTCTGGGGTTACCAGTTCTTGAACAAGGCCGGGTACACGACTGGGGTAGCGCACATCAACACCTACACCGGCTTCACCAAGAGCACTAGCACCTGCCCGCCCGCTACTGACAGCGAAGATGGCGAGACCGGCTGGCACGCTAACAACAATCCCAGGTACAAGGCCAGAGCCGGTCAGAACATCGAGTGCTTCCTCGATAACGGCAAGCCGGTGCTGATCTGGACGATGCCGACGCAGAACGTCTTCTTCATCGCCCAGTACCACGTGGCCGGCGGCACGCTGTCGAACATCGTCAGCTGGTGGAAGACTGTGAACTATGGCTGACGTAACCGCTCGGGGCGGCCGGCACGTGGCTGGTCGCCCCTGATGACTGAGACGCTGATGCCGGGGGGCGGCGTCGCACGACGTCCGCTGCACTTCATCGTGATGGCCGACTGCTCCGGCTCGATGAAGGGCGAGAAGATGCAGGCCCTGAACTATGCGCTCAGGTCCATGCTGCCGCATCTGGTGGACTGGGAGCGAGACCAGCTTCAGGCTCAGCTGCTGATCAGGATTCTGGCTTTCGCCTCCGCGCCCAACTGGTACGTCCCCGACGCCCTCCCGGTGGCCGAACTCAGTGCCCGCTGGCGCAACCTTGAGTACGTGCCGATGGGCCGGACCAACATGGGCCCGGCGTTCCGCGCCGTGGCCGAGGCGCTTAGTCCCGACCGGCTGGAGCGCCGGGCCCTGCGCCCGGCGATCTTGCTGATCACCGACGGCCTGCCGACCGACCCGCCCGGCGGGTTCGAGCAGGGCCTTGCGGCCCTGCTGGAGACGGCGGCCGGCCGCTCGGCGCTGCGGCTGGCGGTCGCCATCGGCCGGGATGCCAGCTCAGAACCGCTTGACCGGTTCCGCAGCCAGGACGTGCCAGTTCTGGTCGCGGACGGCACCGACGAGATCGCCGACCGGCTGGTGACCGCTTCGATCGCGGTCTCCCGGATGTCGGAGGTCGGCGTCAACCGCGAGGCCCTGGCGGAGCAACTGCTCCAGGCCGGCGTGCCCCGCAGCTCCGATCCCTCGATGCCTAGCCGGGGCGGCCCGGTCCGCTTTGACGACACGATTCTGTGATGACGATTCCAGCCGCGACTGCAGCAGCGGAACCACCTGACCGGCGGCCGGGCTGGATCGCGCTGACCGCCTCTGAGCGCGGCGCCTCGCATGTCGCGGTCAAGACGCCCAACCAGGACGCGGTCGCGGTCGAGCCGATCGGATTGACCGGCCTGGTGGCCGCGGTCGCCGACGGACATGGACACACCAGGCACCTGCGCAGCGCGCGCGGTTCTGAGCTGGCGGCTGAGATCGGCTGCCAGGTCGCCCAGGAAATCGCTGACCTGCTTGAGCCGGGTGATGTGGAGCCCGCGGCGGAATCCGGGGGGTCGTCCCCAAGGGATAGCGCCGCGGGCGGTGCCGCTGCGGCCAAACGGCTGGCCGAGCTGGCCGAAGAGCTCTTGGTGCCCGAGATCGTCTCGCGCTGGCGGGCGGCGGTGCTCAAGGACGTGGCCAAGAACCCGTTTTCCGAGGCCGAGGAGGGCAGGCGCCGCAAGGGCGACGACGAGACGATTGCCTACGGCTCGACGCTGCTGCTCTGCATCGCGCTGCCGGACTGGCTGATCCTGGCTCAGATCGGCGACGGCGACGTCATTGGCGTGCGGGTCGACGGCGCCCTGGAGCTGCCGGTTCCTGTGGATCCCGCGCTCGACGGGCTGGTGACGACCAGCTTGTGCGGCAAGAACCCGATCGCCGACTTCCGGGTGGCGGTGGTCAGCGCGGCTCAGACCCCGTTGCTCGCGCTGATGCTCGCCACCGATGGCTACGGCAACGCCCAGATGCTTGAAGAGTGGCCGACCTCGTTCAGCAAGGACATGGCCTGGCTGCTGCGGGAGCGGGACACCACCTGGATCGAAAGCCAGCTCCCGATGTGGGCGGCCCGGTGCGCGTCCGCTGACGGCAGCGCGGATGACACCACGGTGGCCCTGCTGATCTCGCCCGCGGGTCAAACGGTCCGCCCGATCACCCCGCCGGGGTCCTTCGGCACCGCGGATGACTTCGACGACGATCGCGACTCCGACGAAATCACCATTCCTGCGGCGACAAGGACAGACACCGTCCCGAGCGGCACGGTCCCGAGCGGGGTGGCCTTGGGGTCCGTCGATCCGACGACAGCTGAACAGGTGACAGCAGAGCAGATGACGGTTGAAGTCCTAGCCCAAGAGGCCTCAGAGTCCGAGGTTCAAGGTTCCGGCCAGCCGGTCGGTGAAGAAGACCCGCCCGGATCGAGCCGGACATGAGCGGCCAGGTCTCCCTGCAGGGCCGGACTCTTCGGATGGTGCGGGCAGGGACGGCGGTCGCGGTCGGCGACCGGCTTGGCGAAGGCGGGCAGGGAGTGGTGCACGCCGTAACGATCGGCGGGGCGCCGTACGCCGCGAAGTGGTACCGGTACGCCCCGTCCGGGGAGTTGCGCAAGTCAATCGCCGCGCTAGTGGAGCGCGGCCGGCCGCACCGCGCCTTTATCTGGCCGATCGACCTTATCGTCAGCGACGAGATCTCCGGCTTCGGCTACGTGATGCCGCGCCTGGAACCGCGGTTTTCCTCCTTTGCCCAACTGGTATCCCGACCCGAGCAGCCGCCGTTCCGAACCGTCATCAACATCGGGCGGCACCTGGTGACCGCGTTCGAGGCCCTGCACTCGGCCGGGCTGTGCTATCGGGACATCAGCTTCGGCAACTTGTACGTCGATCCCGACCACTCGGACGTGGCCATCATCGACAACGACAACGTCGGCTTGGACGCTGGCGAGGTCTTCGTCTGGGGGACGCTGCGCTTCATGGCGCCCGAGGTGGTACGGCGGGAAGCCGCCCCGTCCAGCCTGACCGACCTGCATTCACTCGCGGTATTCCTGTTTTACCTTTTTATGCACGGCCACCCGCTCGAAGGCGTACGCACCGATTCGTCATACTCATGGGCGCCGTCCAATCACCACTCAGAGACCGACCTGGCGTTGCGGCACTTTGGCACCGAGCCGGTTTTCATCTTTGATCCGACTGATCATTCGAATCCGCCGCGCCCCGGCGATCCCGTCGCGATCTGGTGGCGCCTGTATCCGAAGTTCTTCCGAGCCGTCTTCGAGCGCGCGTTCACCTCCGGCCTGCGCGACCCATCCGGGCTGGGGCGCGTGGCCGAGGGCGTGTGGCGGCGCGCGCTGGTGCGGCTGGCCGACTGCGTTTCGGTCTGCACCTGCCAGGCGTCGGTCTTCTTCGACCCCGATGACCCCGGCCTACGCTGCTGGAACTGCAATCAGATCCCGCCTCGGCCGCCGCTGCTCGAACTGCCGGGCGCGACCGTGGTGCTGTCGCAGGGCGCCACCCTGACGGCTCATCACCTCACCAGGAACCGTGACTACGACACGGTGGTCGCTCTGGTCGAAATCCATCCAGCCCGGCCTGGAGAGCTTGTACTACGAAATATGAGCACACGAACATGGACTATGACACCAGTGGGCGAGACGGCCAAGATGGTCGAACCGGACCGAAGGCTCGGTATCCGTCCGATGTCCATTGACTTCGGGTCGGCACATGGCAAGATCATCAGCTAAAAGACCCGGAAAGAGCACCGCCGATGAGCGAACTACAGGTTTCCTACGATGGCCGGCTGTTTTCGTTTGCGCCCGGCGCCGTCGTCAGGGTTGGCCGCAGTTCTGAGAACGACGTCGTCATCAATGATCCGACTGTCTCCCGGCGGCATGCGCAACTGGCTTTTGAATCGAACGGCTGGGTCTGGCAGAACGCCGGCCAAGCACCCACGTTCTTGGCCGGTCAGCCGGTTGCCAGATTCGGCGTCGGCCCGGTAGTTGATGTCACCCTTGCCTCACCGCAGGGGCCGGTGCTGCGGCTAGCCGCTGCGGCTCCCCAACAGCAGGCGGCGGGGCCTAGGCAGACCGAAGTAGCCGGACCCGGGGCCTTTGCGGCGGCCGGCCTGGCAGCCGACCTGGGCGCTCCGCCAGGGCCGGGTGGCCCGCCTGGCTATCCGGGCGCGGGCGGGTCTGGTGCACCGGGCTACCCGGGTGCGGCGGCTGCGCCTGGGCAGGCTCCCGCTGGGTATCCGGGTGGTCCAGGGCCGGGTCCAGGTCCAGGGCCGGGTCCAGGTCCAGGTGGTCCTGGTGGTTATCCGGGTGGTCCAGGCCCCGGTGGCCAAGGCGGCTATCCAGGCGGACCGAATGGGCCGGGCGGGCCAGGCGGTCAGGGTGGGCCGCCGCCTGGTTACCCGGGTGCGCCAGGACAAGCCGGTCCTGGTTATCCAGGTCAGCAAGGGCAAGCTGGTCCTGGTTATCCAGGTCAGCCAGGTCAGCCAGGTCAGCCTGGACCGGGTTATCCAGGTCAGCCTGGGCAAGGACCGCCGCCTGGTTACCCGGGCGCCGCTCCTCCCGGAATGCCAGGCATGCCTGGCGCCCCCGGGTTCGTGCCCGGTGGCGCGGTCGCGGCCGAGCAGCAGTACGCGCACGGCTCATTCTTCCAGACGCTGGTCCCGATCCAAGGCTGGCTGCACGACCGGGGCTGGCGCCAGGGCAGCCGGCTGCTGATGATTCCGTACGGACTGCTGCCGCTGATCTTCCTCGGCCTGTTCTCGATGTCGGGCAACCTGCACACGCCCGGCTGGGCCTACAGCTTGTACATCGCGCCGCTATGGCTGATGGCCTTCTGGTACCTGATCCGCCCGCCGAAGGTTGGCCGCCTGGAGATCCTGATCGCGGGCGGAGCGATCGTGTGGACGATTATCTGGCTGAACCTCGTCACGATCACTATCAACGACCAGCTAAAAAATCCTCTGACCCTGCCCGAGGCCTTGATCGTGGGCTACAACGAGGAGTCCACCAAAGCGATCCCGGTTCTGGTCGCGGCGCTTTGCCTCCTGTGGTTCCGCAAGCAGAAGCTTGATCCCCGATGGTGGATGCTGCTCGGCACGATCACCGGACTCACCTTCGGTGTCGTCGAGCAGTCGCTCTATACGCCGCAGGCGATTCTCGGCATCCACGCGGCTACCTCGGCCGGCCAGGCCGTCGTGGACACGCTGCTGTTCTCGTTCCGGGTATTCGTCGACGGCTTCCAGCATGCGGTCTGGGCCGGCATCTCGGGCTTCTTCGTCGGCGTCGCGGTCAACTACCGGCGACGGCGGATCCCGATCCTGCTGCTCGGTATCAGCATCCCGGCCATCTTGCACGCGCTGAACGACTGGACGCTGACGATCTTCAATACGCCCTACGTAGGCGTGCTGATCCAGGCCGTGTCGCTGCTGCTGTTCCTCGGTTACACGCTCGCGGCGCCCAACATCGAACGCAACGTGCGCAGGAACCCGAACTTCCGAGGCCAGTCGATTGTCATGGAGCGATTTACCCAGTAGCCCTCGCTCTGGCTTGCGCGCCGGGTCCATGGCCGGAAGGTCAGGGACCCGGCTCGTTCCATGTGTGACGCGACCGCGGCCAAACGGCAACTAGATACGTGACCAACGAAACCCGAGTTGGCTCAATTTAGTGCGCGCCCGGTGTACTCCTGCGGCCGGCTTGGTGCGCAAATCTGGCCCAGGCGGGCCGTGAAGCCTGAGTCAGGCCAGGCCAGTGCCCGGTGCAGTCAAGGACTGCGTGCCGGTTCTGTCCGGTAACGGATGGTTCGGGTTGGATCCGCTGCGCGGGCTGGAAGTCACTTCCCGCCCGCCGGACCGCACTTGCCATCCGTTCCTGAGTTGGCTCATTTAGTGCGTGCCGGTGAACTCCGGCAGTCAGGCCCGGGCGCGCGCGTCTGGCCCTCGCTGACCGTTCACGCGCCGGCGTCGCTCCGGCGTCAGCCTGGAAGTCATTGTTTTAGTCACCTCAGGTCCCGCCATTCACGTAGTGCGCTCTGGCCACCCTCGTCCCAGGGCCGGCCTGCCATGATCATCTTCCGGAAACGGATGAATATGCGGTTTCATCAGGATCTTCGAGGATGAATACGCGCATTCATCCGGCAGCGTCGCTCCCCAGATAGCCGCGAAACGCCGGATTTAGCCGTGAGGTGAACCTGTTCCGGCGGAACCGCGGACCAGCACCGGGCTGACCAGGCCCGGAACGGCCGGACCACCCGGCCCGCCGCTCTGGTCAGTGCGTAACTTCAGCCGTCGCCGACTGAGAACGCGCAGGTCAAGGCCTCGCCTCAGCCCAGGAGCCAGAATCGTGAGCCAACCCGAGTTGGCTCAATTTAGTGCGGGCCCGGTGTACCCCTGCGGCCGGCTTGGTGCGCAGGTCTGGCCCAGGCGGGCCGTGAAGCCTGAGTCAGGCCAGGCCAGGCCAGTGCGCCCGGTGCAGTCAGGGAGCGTGCCGGTTCTGTCCGGTAACGGATGGTTCGGGTTGGATCCGCTGCGCGGCCTGGAAGTCACTTCCCGCCCGCCGGACCGCACCTACCATCCGCCGGACCGCACCTACCATCCGCCGGATCGCACCTACCATCCGTCGGATCGCACCTACCATCCGTTGGATCGCACCTACCATCCGTCGGACCGCACCTACCATCCGTTGG
>DASYAT010000035.1:0-4193 GCA_036501205.1 Streptosporangiaceae bacterium
CGGCTTGGGGAATCCGAACCGTCGCTCCCAGGCACGCAACGTGTTCGGACTGACCTTAAGCAGCGCCGCTGCTTCGCTTGTCTTCAGGTACCGCATTTGCCCGGATAGTTGGAGAGTAACGTTGCGAAGTCCGACCTAACAACCTAAAATTGCACGAAATTACGGACGAATCCGACCGAAAATTGGTGCAAGTCTTCGGTCAATGTAGCGGGCTGCTCGGGTTGCGGGAACCCCCAACTGCCCTTTTTTGCCCTGTCGCCGTGTCGCCTTCCGGGAGGTGGGTATGCACTACCGCAACTGCTGATTGACTATTGAACGTCGAATAGCGCCGAGTTAGGCGCTAACGTCCAATTTATGGCTGCACGCGGCCGTCCGCGTTTGCGTGTCCCAACTGCCCTGCTGATCTGCGGGCTGTTGGGTTGCGTGGTTGCAGCGGTTCTCCAGGCAGGATCCGACCACGGCCTCCACGAGTCGTTGAGCTTCGTGCTGGGCGTGGCGGCGTTCGTCGCCGGATACACGGTGGTAATGGTCGTCGGTAAGACGGCCGTGTCCGCATCCTTCATCGTGGTCTTACTGGCGGCCGCGTTCCTGGGCCCGACCTCGGCCGTCGCGGCTGCGGTAATCGCTGAGGTCGCCGCGACCCTGCGGGTCAAAACCCGGCCGTACGCGTTCGCCAGCAACCTGCTGGCTGGGATGCTGCCGGCGCTGGCCGCCGCCGCGGTGGTCAACGCGCTGGCCCCCGCCGGCCCCGAGCAGTCGATCGCCTTCTACCTGGCGGTCGCCGCCGCGGCCGTGGCCGACCTGGCGCTGAACTTCGTGATCGCCGCCTACTACGGCCAGGTGATGGACGGCCGGCGAACGCTGACCCTCGACACGCTGCGATCGCACGCTCCCAGCCTGGTCATCAATCTGGTGCTGGCCGTGGCCGGTGCCGGGATCTATCTGAAGCTGGGGCTGGCCGGCATTGCCTTCGCGCTGACCGCGGTGTTCGCCTTCTCCTACATGCTGTCGCTGGTCGAGAAGGCGCGGCGCCGGTCTGAGCAGTACGTGTCGCTGTCGTGGGGCGTGCTGGCCGGCCTGATGCGCTCCCTCGACATCCGGGATGACCGGGCGGCCCGTCACGCCGCTGCGGTGGCGCGCTTCTCGCGTGATATAGCCCGGGCGGTGGGGATGGGCGACGCCGAGTGCGAGCTGGCCCACACGGCCGGGCTGCTGCACGACATTGGGCACTTTGCCCTGTCGGACCGGGTGGCCGAGCGCGGCCGCACCCTGACCGACGAGGACTGGCTGGCGATTCAGCGCCATCCCGAACTGGGCGCCGACATGTTGCGTGACCTCGGCATGTACGGACCGGTGGCCGAGATCGTGCTCGCCCACCACGAGCGCATCGACGGCCGCGGCTACCCCAACGGGCTGACCGGTGCCGAGATCCCCGAGATCGCCAAGATCATCTCGGTGGCCGAGGTCTACGACACGCTGACCGCCAGCGACACCTATCGCACCCGGATGAGCTCGTTCGAGGCGTTGACCGAGCTGCGTCGCGTGGCCGGCACCCAGGTGGACGAGCGCTATGTCGAGAGGCTGGCCGAGCTGCTGACCGGCGAGGGGGTCGAGTACCGCCACGCCGATATGGCCGACTTCGACGCCGAACTCGACATGGAGCGGCGGATCAACCAGGCGGGCGCGGGGGGCTGAGCCGCCGCTGGCGCCCCGCCACCGCCTGAAGCGGTGCGCCCCAGGAAGCGGTGTGCCCCAGGACACGCGCCCCGGGACAGCCGTAAGCCCGCCGGGCAAACCCCGACGGGCCTAGGAAGGCGACCCGGCGATCCGACTTCCTAATTGGAACTGTTCGGTTTACCGCGAGTCTTACCCGGGCTCGCGCCCACGACTACAAGCTTCAGCTGACCTTGCGCTCAGCCACAGGTTCGGCGCTCTGCTGCTCCAGCGACCCGACGAACTGATCGATCTGCTCCTGGCTGAATCGACGTTGACCCCCAGGCGTCCTGTACGACTGCAGATACCCCATGTCCGACCACCGCCGAATGGTGCCGAGCGAAACTCCGAGTGCCTGTGCGGCCTGAGACGTGGACAAGCCGAGCGGACTCCCATTGATTTGCTTCATAGGTCGCATTTCAGCCACATTTGCCAAACCTTCCCAAAGCTGAACAGCTATTGCACAACCTTTGGGACCGAAGGTCACGGCGGTGGGGCTCAAATACCCCGAAACAGGGGTGCAATTGCCCACGAGATTAGATCATCCGTCCAGCGCTCCCGACCCGCAGCATCCCGGTGCGGCCGCCGCCCCGAGGCCGGGATGCGACGATGCAGATCGTGGCCTCACCGATGCGATTGCGGCTCTATCACCACCCCGATGGGGCTCGCGTCGCCTATCGCGAGACCGGTACCGGGCCGGCGCTGGTGCTGCTGCACTCGCTGGGGCTGTCCCACCGCGAGTTCGAGCCGATCGTCGAGCCGCTGGCCGCCCGCTTCCGGGTGGTGCTGCCCGATCTGCCCCTGCACGGCGACTCCGAGGACCGTCCGCGTCACTCCTACACGCCCGAGTGGCTGACCGAGGTGATCGCCGGTTTCTCGGCTGAGGTGGCCGGACCGCACCCGATGGTGGCCGGCCACGACATCGGCGCCGAGCTGGCCCTGATGGCCACCACCACCGGATGGCTCGAGCCTTCGCGCCTGGCCCTGATGCCCAACCGGCTTCACCGCCGCGACGAGTTCGCCGCCAAGCGCGCGGCCTGGCGAGCGGCCTGCCGCGTGGCCGCGCTCCCCGGCCTGGACCGGGTAATGGCCTACGGAGCGACGATGGTGTTTCGCCCGTCGGTGGGGGAGCGCCTGTCGTTGCAGGGCAACCGAGCCGCGCGTGACCTGCTGCGCCACGCCTTCGCCGACGTGGGCGGCAACGGCAACCGGGCCCGTTCGTGGGCCAAGTTCGCACGCCGCTGGCCGGCCGAGGCCCAGCGACAACTGCTCGACGCCTACCCGCAGATGCGCCTGCCGGTCCTGCTGCTGTGGGCCGACGAGGACCCGGCGCACCCGCTCCTGGCGGCCAGCGAGGCGCTCGATCTGCTGCCCGACGCCCAGCTGCGCACCCTGCCCGAGACCGGCTTTCTGATCGCCTACGACGATCCGGTCGGCGTAGCCCGCGAGCTGATCGCGTTCTGCGGCTGACCGCGTGAACTACGGTTAGGCCGCAGCGCGACCGGCCGCCCGCCAGCCTTAGCGAGTAGCTTTGAAAGCAGCAAACGCGACGTTCGAAAGGACTGCCAAATGGGCGTACAGGAAAGCGAACAGCTCTGGGGCGCTGAGACCACGAAGGCGGTAGAGAACTTCCCGATCTCGGGCGAGCGGGTCCCGGTGCCGGTGATCCGCTGGCTGGGCAGGATCAAGGCGGCCGCCGCGCGCGTCAACGCCGAGCTCGGCCTGCTCGACGCCGACCACGCCGAGCGGATCGCCGGCGCCGCGGATCGCGTCGCCGCCGGCTCGTTCGATGACCAATTCCCGATCGACGTGTTCCAGACCGGCTCGGGCACCTCGACCAACATGAACGCCAACGAGGTCATCGCCAACGTGGCCGGCGACGGGGCGCACCCCAACGACCACGTGAACATGGGCCAGTCATCCAACGACGTGTTCCCGTCGGCCGTGCACCTGGCCGCGCTGGACGAGGCCACCAACGATCTGCTGCCGGCACTGGAGGAGCTGGAGACCGCATTCGCCGGCAAGGCCCAGGAGTTCCGCGACGTTGTCAAGGCCGGCCGCACGCACCTGATGGATGCCGTGCCGGTGACCCTGGGCCAGGAGTTCGGCGGTTACGCCGCGCAGGTGCGCTTGGGCGCCCGCCGGATCCGCAATGCCCTCCCGCAGGTGGCCCAGATCCCGCTCGGCGGCACCGCCACCGGCACCGGCCTGAACACCCATAGGGAGTTCGCCATCCGGGTGCGCGGGCGGCTGACCGAGGCCAGCGGTCTGGACATCCGCGCGCCCGAGGACCCGTTCGAGGCCCAGGGCAACCGTGACGCGCTGGTCGAGCTGTCCGGAGCACTCAAGGTGGTCGCCGTGTCGCTGACCAAGATCGCCAACGACCTGGCCCTGATGGGCTCGGGGCCGCGGGCCGGGATCGGCGAGATCTTCCTGCCCGAATTGCAGAAGGGCTCCTCGATCATGCCCGGCAAGGTCAA
>DASYAT010000036.1:0-28467 GCA_036501205.1 Streptosporangiaceae bacterium
CCGGGGTCGTCGCCGCGATCACCCCGTGGAACTTCCCCAACCAGATCACCCTGGCCAAGCTCGGCCCGGCGCTCGCGGCCGGCTGCACGGTCGTGCTCAAGCCGGCCCCGGACACGCCGTGGACCGGCGCCGAGCTAGGCCGGCTAGTCGCCGAGCACACCGATATTCCAGCGGGCGTAGTCAACGTGGTCACCAGCAGTCGGCCCGAAGCCGGTCACAAGCTCACCGCGGACCCGAGAATCGACCTGGTCTCGTTCACCGGCTCAACCGCGACCGGCCGCGACGTCATGGCCAGCGCCGCCGCCACGACAAAGAAGGTCTTCCTCGAGCTCGGCGGCAAGTCCGCGGCGGTCGTGCTCGACGACTGTGACCTAGGCGACTGGGATCTGGCCGCCGCGGCCGCGCTCACCGCGTTCAGCGTGTGCATTCACGCGGGCCAGGGCTGCGCGCTGACCACCAGGCTGATCGTCCCCAGAGCCCGGTACGACGAGGCGGTCGACAGCGCCGCCGCCACCATGCGCAAGGTCACGGTCGGCGATCCGCGCGATCCAGGTACGGTCTGCGGCCCGGTCATCTCGGCCCGGCAGCGCGACCGGATCCAGTCCTACCTGGACGGAGCGGCCGGCGACGGCGGCACGTTCGCCTGCGGCGGCGGCCGGGTTCCCGGCCGCGAGACCGGCTTCTGGATCGAGCCCACGGTGATCGCGGGCCTGGTCAACGAGGCCAGGGCGGCTCGCGAGGAGATCTTCGGTCCGGTGCTCGTCGTGCTTGCCCACGACGGCGATGACCACGCGGTCGCGATCGCCAACGACTCGCTCTACGGCTTGTCCGGCGCCGTCTTCGGCACCGACTTGCCGCGCGCCCGCGCGGTCGCCGCCCGCCTGCGCACCGGAACCGTCGGGATCAACGGCGGCGTGTGGTTCTCACCCGACGTGCCGTTCGGCGGCTACAAGCAGTCCGGCCTCGGCCGCGAAATGGGCGTTCCCGGCTTCGAGGAGTACCTCCAGATCAAGTCAGTTGCCGAGCCCGCGTGATCCCGGCGACCAGGTCGTCGTTGGTCAGGGCTCGCCCGCCGATACCCCAGGCACCGTCGCGCGCGTTGAGGATGTTGACCCAGGTGTCCTCGTCCCGGTGCCCGGGCCCGGCGAGCGCCCGGACGATGTCGGTCGCGGCGGCCATGAACGCCGCCCGCGCGTCCTGATCGCCCAGGCCGATGTCTGGCAGCTTCAGCTCGACCAGCACCAGCGGCCGGTTCACCCCGCCCGCGTAGATCTGCCCGGGCGGGAGGATCTGGACGGTGCCGCCTACGAGCGGGGTGAAGAACTCGTTTCCGGTCTGGCCGCTCGACTCGATCAGTGCCGCGGTCAGCCGCGGCAGAATCTCGCGCTCGCCCTCAGGCGTCAGAGTCCCGGCCGGGGCGGTGACGGTAATAGGCATGACTAGTCCCTCCAGTCGATCTATTCGCTAGTACGTACGTACTAGTCGACGGTGCTCGACAGCTTGCCCTAGGATGGTCGTACTAGTCAAGCCCGGAGAAGCCGCGGAGGGTCGCGATGGCGGGTGATACGCGGGAGCGAATGATCGACGCGGCCGTGCGTGCGATGCGGCGCGACGGGGTCGAGGGAATGTCCTTCACCAACGTGCTGCGCGAGTCCGGCGCCGCTCGCGGCGCGATCTACCACCATTTTCCCGGCGGCAAAGACCAGTTGGTCGAGGAGGCCGCGGCCGGCCACGGCCACGAGGTGCGGGCTCTCCTAGCCCAGTTGCCAGCCGTCAGCCCGGCCGGCGTGACGCGCGCGTTCCTCGCGCTGATCCGGCCGGTTGTGCTGGAGGCCGCCAGCGGCAGCGGTTGTGCTGTCGCTGCCGCCGCCATGGCGAGCTCGGGGTCCGATCACGACCGGCTGGACGGCGCCCGTCTGCGCGGTGCCGCTCTGCACAACGCCGCGGCCACGGCGATCGGCTCCTGGATCGACGAACTGGCCGGACGTTTCGTCGCGGCCGGGCTAGCCGACGCCGAGGCGCGCGGTCTCGCGACCAGCCTGATCGCCATCCTCGAGGGCGCTCATGTCCTGGCTCGCGCTACCGGCGGAGTCGATTCGTTTGACGAGACGGCCCGCATGTTCACCGCCCTTGTGGAGCACCGGTTCGGGAGCTAGGCTTCCGAATATTCGCTAGTACGTACGTACTAGAACGTTGCTCTAGAGAGCGGACTCCGCCATGCGGCCGCAGCGAGCAGGCCAAGCGCGACCTCTGCGCCGAGCTTCTGGATGCCGAGGTCCACTAAAATCACGCAATGGACACCAATCTCGCCGACCTGGTCGCCGCCGTCGCGGCCGCGTTGCCTAACCGAGACGCACTGGTCTGCGACGGAGACCGGCTGACTTACCCGCAGTTGATCGCCCGCTCCGAGCAGGTCGCCCAGGACCTGGTCGACGCCGGGATCGCCCCGGACGAGACCGTCGGCCTGTACATGCCGAACTCGATCGCCTACGTCGAATCGCTGCTCGGCTGCATGCTCGCCCGTGCGATCCCGGCCAACATCAACTACCGCTACACCGGCCAGGAGCTAGCCCACCTGTTCGGCAGCGCCAGGCTCGCGGCCCTGATCGTGGACGCCGAGTACGCGGGGAAGGCGGCTGAGGTCGCGGCGGCCTGTCCGGGGCTGCGGTACGTGCTGGTGGTTAGCGAGGCTGACCCGGCCTTCCCTGACTTCGGAGCTGGGGTCACGACAGCGGCCTATGGTTCGGCGGCAACGAGCGGGCGCAAAGCTTTCTCCCTCGAAAATGGTCGTAGCGGTGATGACAAGCTGCTGATCTATACCGGCGGTACCACCGGATTGCCCAAGGGCGTGCTGTGGCGGCATGAGGACTTCTACGCCTCGGCGCTGGCGGGCGGCAATCATTACGGCGAGCCGAGGCGGAGCGTGGCCGAGGTGGTCGCGGCGGCGGAGGCGATGCCGGCCGGCGGCTACCTGCTGACCGCGCCGCTGATGCACGGGGCCGGCACGTACACGCTGTTCACCGCGTTCCTGCTGGCCAGCACCGTGGTGATTAGCCGTCGCTTCGACGCGGCGAATGTCTTGTCGCTGGTCGGATCGGAGAAGTGCATGGCGGTCGCGATCGTGGGGGACGCCATGGCCAGGCCGCTCGCGGACGAGCTGGCAGCGAACTCCGATAAATACGACCTGTCGTCGTGGTACATCCTCGGCTCGGGCGGCGCGCTGCTGTCCGACTCGGTGCGGGACCAGATCCAGGCGCTGCGGCCCGAGTTGTACATCACCAACCGGTTCGGGGCCTCGGAGACCGGCACGGACGGCGAGTTCCAGCGGGCCCAGACTGGCGGGCAGCGGCTGGCCGTCTCGCCGACGGTGTGCGTGGTGGATGAGGAGTTGCGGCCCGTTGGTCCGGGCGGAATCGGACGGCTCGCTCGGGCCGGGCATGTGCCGCTGGGCTATTTCGGGGATCCGCAGGCGACCGCTTCGACGTTCCCGGTGATCGACGGGGTGCGCTGGGCACTGCTCGGCGATCTGGCGCGAGTCGAGGACGACGGCTCGATCACGGTGCTCGGACGCGGGTCGACGTGCATCAACTCCGGGGGAGAGAAGGTGTTTCCCGAGGAGGTCGAGCAGGCGCTGAAGTCGCATCCGGCCGTGCTGGACGCAGTCGTGGCCGGGATGCCGGACGAGCGCTTCGGGGAGCGGGTGGCGGCCGTGGTCTCGCTGCGGGCGGGCAGCGGGTCTTCGGAGGCCGACGCGGACGCGTTGCGTGAGCACTGCCGGGGGATGCTGGCTGGATACAAGGTGCCCGCGCGAATCAAGTTCGTGCCCGACGTCGTGCGCTCGCCCACCGGCAAGGCTGACTACCGGTGGGCGAGCGCGGAACTCAGGCGAGGTTAGGGATGGGGCAGCGTCCCTAGGCTGCCGGTGCAATTGGTGTTGCCGAACTCGATCCAGACCCAGCGGTAACTCCTGACCTGGGGCTCCGAGAGGCGTGTGCCCGGCGTGTAACACATTATCTGGCCGGTCTGAGCGTCACCGAATGCGACTGATGAGCCGCTATCGTCGTTGAATGACCCCCATGGGAGAGTTATTCCTGATGGTCCGTTACCGCTGGGGTTGGTAATACTTACCCAACTATCGCCGTACAAAGTAGTCGACAGCGCTATGGCCGTACCGGACCACTGCGAACCCTGGAAGATGCACAGGGCCGGGTAATAGTTGTCGCAGCTAAAGCGCGGGCCGGCGGTCGCGGCCTGTGCGGCGGGCGCGGCTACGCCGAGTGAGGTAAGTGCGGTCGCCGCGATCGCGATTGCCGCGCGGCCGAAGAAACGATGATTCATTCGTGCTCTCCTCCTCGTAACGGGCATTCGTCAGAAGAATGGCGCGCGCCGCTCGCAGTTCGGTCGCATCGCACTAGCACGGTTTGCGTAGCATGTTCGCAAAGGGGCAAATGTGACTCGTCGGTAACGGGGTGCCTGCGATGGCGGAGACAGAGTTTTGCCTGCTCGGTCCGTTACTAGTGCGATATGACGGAATCACGGTGCCAGTTCCGCCTGGGAAGCAGCGGTCGCTGCTGGCCGCGTTGCTGCTGAAGGGCGGGCGGCTGGTCCCGGTCGATGAGCTGATCGAGGCGCTGTGGGCGTCCGCGCCGCCGCCGTCAGCGCGGGCAAGCCTGCAGACCTACGTGATGCGCCTGCGCCAATCGCTGGCCGGCACCGGGCAGTCCCGGATCAGCACTCAGCCGGACGGGTACCTGCTGGCACTCGGCCCGGGCGAACTGGACGTGGACAGGCTCGAGCTGTCGGTCGCAGCCGCCAGGCAGGCCGCGCGCCTCGGATCGTGGGCACAGGCGGACGGGTTGCTGCGCAGCGGCCTGGCGTTGTGGCGAGGCGAACCGCTGGCCGACGTCCCTTCGCAGGTCCTGGCGCTGCGGGAGAAGCCCAGGTTGAGGGAGATGTGGCTGCAGGCCGTCGAGGCGCGGGTCGATGCGGACCTGCACCTGGGCCGGCATCACGAGGTCGTCATCGAGCTGAAACAGCTTGCCGCCGAGCATCCGCTGCGTGAGCGGCTGCACGCCTTGCTGATGCTCGCGCTGTACCGCGATGGCCGTCAGGGCGAGGCGCTCGCTGCCTATCAGAGCGCTCGCCGGGTGCTGATCGACGAGCTGGGTGCGGAACCTGGCGCGGAGCTGCGCGAACTGCACCAGTGGATCCTGGGGGCCGATCCGGCGCTGACGGTCGCCGGGAGCGCGGGCGGTCCGGGCGGTCCGGGCGGTTCCGGCGTGCCTCGCCAGTTGCCAGGCGCCGCCGCGCACTTCGTCGGCCGGGCCGATGAGCTGGCCGTGCTGGACGCAATCGCGGATCGATCACTAGCAACCGCAAGCACCGTGGTGATCTCGGCGATCGCTGGTACCGCGGGCGTGGGCAAGACCGCCCTGGCCGTGCACTGGGCGCATACGGTCGCGGAGCGCTTCCCCGACGGGCAGTTGTACATCAACCTGCGCGGCTTTGACCCGGCCGGCCCCCCGCTAGATGCCGCGACGGCGGTCCGCCGGTTCCTGGAAGCGGTCGGGGTACCGCCCACCTCCATCCCCGCCACGGTGGACGCGCAAATCGATCTGTATCGCAGCCGGCTGGCCGACAAGCGCATGCTCATCCTGCTCGACAATGCCCGTGACGCCGGGCAGGTGCGGCCGCTGCTGCCGGGCGCTCCGGCTTGCCTGGTTCTGGTCACCAGCCGCGATCAGCTGGCCAGCCTGGTCGCGATCGAGGGTGCTCACCCGCTGCCTATTGACCTGCTGAAACACGACGATTCCCGCGCGCTGCTGACCCGTCGCCTGGGCGCCAGGCGCGCGGCCGCCGAGCCTGAGACGATCGAGCAGCTCATCAGCCTGTGCGCCCGGTTGCCGCTGGCACTCAACATCGCCGCGGCCCATGCGGTCCTGCGCCCGCGGCATCCGCTCGTCGCCCTGGCCAGCGAACTCGGCGACGCCCAGGGCCGCCTCGACGCACTGGCCAGCGCCGACAGCATCGCCGACCCCCGGGCCGTGTTCTCCTGGTCCTATCGGACGTTGAGCACTGAGACGGCCCGCATGTTCCGGCTGCTTGGCGTGCACCCGGGTCCGGACATCAGCGTCCCTGCGGCCGCCAGTCTCACCAGCCTGCACCGCGATCAAGCTCGCTGCCTGCTGGAGGAGCTGGTTGGTGCGCATCTGCTCACCGAGCACCGGCCTGGCCGCTATGCCTTTCATGACCTGTTGCGCGCCTACGCCAGCGAGCAGGCGCACGCGGCCGCCCCCGAGCGCCCGGACGCGCTGCGCCGCGTCATGGATCATTACCTGCGCTCGGCAACGACCGCCGCCACCGTCCTTCGTCCTGGATTTGCCGGCAGCGAGTCCAGCCAGCGGCTCGACGGAGTGATCCCCGAGGACGCGGCCAGCCAGCGGCAGGCGCACGAATGGTTCCAGGCGGAGCAGGCCGTCTTGGTCGCCGTGATCGCCACGGCAGCGGACGAAGAGCTGAACGAGCCCGCCGTCGGCATCGCGACCGCGCTGTCGTCGTTCCTCGAGCTGACCAAGGACTGGGCGGACTGGGAGCGAACCGAGCAGACCGCGCTGAGGTCGGCCCGTCGGTCAGGCGATCTGCGCGGCGAAGCGGGCGCCTGCGCTGGACTTGGCAAACTGCTCGCCATCCGGGGCTCGTTCCCGGAGGCCTATGCGCGGATGGAACGGGCGCGTGAGCTGCTGAACCGGGCCGGCGACCGGCCGCGAGAAAGCACCATCGAGCTGTCCATCGCCATCATCCTCGGCATGGAACAGCGGTTCGCAGAGGCCATCGGCCACGCCAGGCGATCGGCCGAACTCTGTCCGACCGGCGACCGTCAGCGGCAAGTACGGATCCTCAATGCCCTTGGCTGGTTCAACGCCGGGCTCGGCCAGCTTGATGAGGCGCTGGCGTTGTGCCGGCAAGCACTCAGCCTCGCGCGAGCGGTCGAGGACACCTCATCCGAGGCCGCCACCTTGGACAGCCTCGGGTATATCTACCAGCGTCTTGGCCGCTACGACGAGTCAGATGCCGAACTGCGGCGGGCCGCCGGGCTGCGGGAAGCCCTGGGCGAGCGCTTCGACCTGGCGGGCACCCTCAGTCGGCTCGGGGACACTCGTCATGCCGTCGGGGACGATTCCGCTCTGGACATGTGGAAGCAGGCTGCCGAGATCTTCGAAGACCTGCATCATCCGCTCGCCCGGCAGGTCCGCGAAAAAATCAATGCCGCCCGGCCAGACCCGGTGTTATGGCTGCGGCTCGGTTCCGAACGTGCGGAGTTGGTTGTCAGACCCTGTCTTTATGGTGGGAGAAAGCTTTGCCAGGGTTCGGAACACGCTGGAGCCGCCCATGTCATTACCGCCGGTCGGGAAACCGACCTCGGGGCCGGGGTTACCCGGCCTGCCTGATGACGACCCGCCTGAGCTGCCTGGATGGCTTGAGGCTGAATGGCTTGAATCAGAGCGCGACCTGGATCGTGAGGAGCCGTCCGACGCTGAGATGTTCGGCCTGTGGCCTGATCGCCCGGCCGAGCCGGGCGTCGATTCCGCGGGGCCGAGCCCGGCCCCTGAGGCGCTAGGTGCCGGGTTCACCCATGACCTGCCGTCGGATCCGCCGTTCGGGTTCGCGGCCGGTGGTCCGCTCGACTCGCTCGTTCCTGGTCCGGTGCTGACGGGGTTCACCGCCGATGCGTTCGCACTCGGTCTCGACAGACTGTCCGATGATGAGCTGGTCGGCGTCCTGCTGGCGGCGAGGCGCACGTCGTCGTGGCAGGAGGCACTTGAGCTGACGGCCGTTTCCGAGCTGGACTCACGGCGTCGTCGTCAGTCGGCCCGGCCCGAGTCGTCGCGGGCCGCTGAACATGTGTCGGATGAGCTGGCGGCGGCCCTGATCTTGACTGGCCGTTCGGCGGACGCTCTGCTGGGCTTGTCTCGTGAGCTAGACCGCTTGTCTATGGTGCTGGCGTCGTTGCTGCAGGGCCGGATTGACCGGGCCAGGGCGATGGTGTTCGCCGAGGAGCTGGTCCTGCTGACGAACGTGCAGGCGTGCGCGATCGCGATGGCGCTGATCCGCCCGGCGGAGAAGATGACGACTAGCCAGCTCCGCACCGCGATCCGGGCCCTGATCCTGGCGACGATTCCCGGGTCCAAGGAGGAACGGGATCGGAAGCGGGCTGAGCGGGCGCATCGTGATGCGCGGGTCGAGGTCTGGCCGGAGAGTTCGGGCAACGCGGCGATCGCGGGCCGGGAACTGCCGGCTAATGAGGTCATCGCGGCAGACCAGCGGCTGACCGCGATAGCCAGGAAGCTGAGAGATGCTGGAGTTCCCGGCAGCCTGCAGGAGTTGCGGGTCGTGGTGTTCACAGCCCTGCTGACCGGCCGCGATCTAGACACGTTGCTCCCCGATGCCGCCGGCACCGCTGCGCCGCCGACTCCGGGTGCGCTGGCATCGCTGTCCGGATCGGTCAATCTGACGATGCCGCTGGCTGTCTGGTCGGGCTCCTCGGATGCACCGGGTGAGGCCGCCGGATACGGCCCGCTCGGTGCCGATGACTGCCGTGAGCTGGCAGGAAATCTGGCCGCTGCCGGGAAGCGCGTCAAATGGTGCGTCACGCTCACCGATAGCCAAGGTCGAGCCGTTGCCCACGGCTGTGCGCGGGCCAGTCCCGGCATCAAACCCGGTTCGGTCCTGGCCTGGCTCGCCAAGGTAAAGCTATCCCGGATCGAAAGCGGAACCTGTACGCACGCGCGCCAGAGCCGGGCCTACAGGCCTCCGAACTTGATGCGGCACATGGTGAACATCCGCCAGCGCACCTGCTCGTTCCCCGGCTGCCGTCGTTCCGCTGAACGCTGCGACCTTGACCACACCACGCCGTTCGACCAGGGCGGGCGTACTTGTCCCTGTAACTTGTCGCCGCTGTGCCGACGACACCATCAGGCCAAACAGGCACCCGGCTGGCACCTCAGTCAACCCCAGCCTGGCACCCTGATCTGGACCGCGCCCCACGGCCGCACTTACCAAACCGAACCAGGCCGATACCCGATCTAACTGCCTAGCCCAGCCCTTCGTAGGCGGCCATCACGATCCCGAATCCGCGGTGGCCGCCGGTCGCCTCGTCGAGCATCTGATTCATCACGTAGGCCACGCTCATCCGCGCGTCGAGATCGGCGATCACCAGCGAACCGCCCCAGCCGCCCCAGCCGATGGACCGGCCGAAGATGCCATAACCCATCGCCCACCGCATCGGCCGCCCGAAGATCTGGTCTAGCCCGTTGTACTGCTCAAGGCGAGCGACTTCGCAGCCGGCCGGTGAGAGCAGGCGGTGGCCGCCGGCGGTCCCCCCGCAAGCCAGCGCCGACTGGACGGCGGCCACCGACCGGGCATTGCCGAACCCGTTCGCGGACGGGAACTGCGCCCGCCGCCAGGCGATGGTGTTGGCGTCGCTGACGCGGATGCCGACCGCCGTCGGCCCCGGATCCTCGCTGGCCGACTGTGCCGAAGCGATCCAGTCCCCGGTGGGCGAGGACGGCGGCACGAGCACCGGTGCCACCCGTCCGTCGTGCTCGGCCGGCAGCCCCAGGTGAAAGTCGGCGCCCAGGGGTCCTGCCACCTCCTCGGCGAAGAACACCCCAGGATCGGTGTCCGTAATCCGCCGGATGACCTCGCCCAGGATGAAGCCCTGCGTAATCGAGTGATATCCCGCCTGCGTACCCGGCTCCCAGCGCGGCGCCAGTGCCGCCAGCCGGGCCGTGACCACCGGCCAGTCATACAATTCCGACGCCGCGACCGGCTCATCGAAGTCCGGCAGGCCCGAGGTGTGAGCCAGCACGTGGCGCACCAGCACGCCATCCTTACCCGCAGCCGCGAATTCGGGCCAGTACTTGGCCACCGGCGCGTCGAGGTCAAGCGATCCGCGATCGGCAAGGATCAGCGCGCCCAAGGCCAGCATCGTCTTTGAGACCGAAAACACGCAGGTGATCGTGTCCCGCTCCCACGGGACCGTCCGGGCCGCGTCGACATAGCCACCCCAGAGGTCGACCACCGGCTCGCCGTCGACGAAGACCGCTGCCGACGCTCCGACGTCAATGGTGTCCAGGTATTCCGCCAGTGCCACGCGGACTGCCCCGAACCTCTCATCACAACCACCATGGATCTCAGTCACCGGCACAACTTAGCCGCCGCACCATGCCCCGTTGCAACCGAATAAACCGCTAACGCCCCGCGTCGGGAACGTGGGGCGTCCCGTCGCGCATAGGCGGAAACTCAAAGGTCGCCGCGGTCGTCCCCCTGGTCAGCCGAGTGATGTCGGCCTCCGGCAGCACTTCGGTGTCGTCATCGATGATCACTTCCCACCGGCACACCGGCACCCGCCCGGCCGGCACCCGCGGCGGCCGGTGTACCGGCCGGATCCTGGCTCGAGGATTAACCGCCTGGGCGGTCACATCGAACGTGCCGTCCTCGATCGTGTGGCACATGCCACGCACCGGCCGCTCGCCCCACGGTTCCACGTCGAGCAGCGCACCGCAGGACCGTAGCTGGAAGAACCCGTGGTGCTCGTCGACGACCTCGTACTCGACATCCATGTAGTGCTGGGCGAACCCAGGATCAAGCTGCAGTTGCTTGAAGATCGCGGGCACCCCGTCGCCCTCGATGTTCATGATCTTGCGGATCCGCTCGGTATAGACCGGGCTGGCGCCGCGCCATTCCTCGATGGCGAGTTCCTCCACCGCCTGCTGGCCGTAACGCAGTCCGATCGAGGCGAACACCGAACGGTCGAGCAACTGCGCGATCAGCGCGAACTCCCTGACCAGCCGGACCAGTGCTTCCTTCGACAAATCCTCATACCGGAAGTCAGGATCGAAATCGCCCGAGTAGTCCTTGCGTTCGGTCATGGGCTGAACTGTAGTCTGGACAGATGTCCAGAACAAGGTTCGCCGGCAAGGTCGCGATCGTGACCGGGGCCGCTCAGGGCATCGGCGAGGCCTACGCCCGGGCACTGGCGGCCGAAGGCGCCAGCGTGCTGATTGCCGACCTAAACAAAGCGGCCGGCGAGGCCGTCGCCGCCGACCTGGGCGCCGCCTTCGTCCACACGGACGTCTCGGACCCAGCCTCAGCCGCCGCGATGGCGCAGGCGGCAGTCACAGAGTTCGGCGGCATCGACTACCTCGTCAACAACGCCGCGATCTACGGCGACATGCAGTTCGACCTGCTGCTTAAGGTCGACTGGGACTACTACAAACGGTTCATGGGCGTGAACCTGGACGGCGCGCTCGTCTGCACGAGAGCCTGTTACCGGCACATGGCCAGACGCGGCGGCGGTGCGATCGTCAACCAGTCCTCGACCGCCGCCTGGATGTACTCCAGCTTCTACGGCCTGGCCAAAGCGGGCCTGAACGGGCTCACCCAGCAACTCGCCCACGAACTCGGCGGCAAGAACATCAGGGTCAACGCGATCGCCCCCGGCCCGACCGACACGGCCGCCACCAGGACCGTCGTCGGCGCGATGGCCGATGACCTGGTCAAGACGTTCGCGCTCAAGCGCCTCGGCCAGCCCGACGACCTGGTCGGCGCCTGCCTGTTCCTGCTCTCCGACGATGCCCGCTGGCTGACCGGCCAGATCATCAACGTCGACGGCGGCCAGGTGTTCCGGTCATGATCGGTTTCATCGGGCTCGGCCAGATAGGCGCTCCGATGGCGACCAGGCTGGTCAATGCGCCAGTCGGCCTGATCGTCTACGACGTCCGCCCCGAAGCAGCCCAGCCGCTTGTCGACGCCGGCGCCAGCCACGCCGCCGCCATCGAAGATGTCGCCAGGAACGCCGACCTGATCTGCCTCATGGTCCGCGACGACGACCAGGTCGCCGAGGTGGTCAGCGCGATCGTCGCCGCCCGGCCCGCTCCAGGCACCATCGTCGCGATCCACTCCACGATCCTGGCCGACACCGCCCCCGCGCTCGCCGCCGAATACGCCAAAGACCGGCTCCAGATCCTCGACGCCCCGGTCAGCGGCGGTTTCATGGGCGCCCAGGACGGCCGGCTCGCCGTGATGGTCGGCGGCCCGCGCGAAGCCTTCGAACGCTGCCGCCAGCCCTTCGGCCACTTCGCCGACCTGGTGCTCCACCTGGGGCCGGTAGGCTCGGGCACCAAGGCCAAGCTGGCGCGCAACCTGCTCCACTTCGTGTCGTTCACCGCCGCCGCCGAGGCGCAGCGGCTGGCCGAAGCAGCCGGACTTGACCTGCGTAAGCTCGCCAAGGTGGTCAGGCACTCCGACGCGGTCACCGGCGGCGCCGGCTCGATCATGCTGCGCCCGACCACCGCACCGCTGCCCGAGACCGACCCGCTTCATGAGATCCTCGCCCACGTCAGGGACCTGGGGGAGAAGGACCTCACGCTGGCGCTGCGACTCGGCGCCGAACTCGGCGTCGACCTGCCGCTCGCCCAGATCGCGCTGGAGCGCTTCGGCCCCGGCCTCGGCTTCCCGAATCCACAGGAGCAGTAAATGACTGACGACCGGCGCCAGCGCGGCCTCGACATGATGCGTCAGGTCTACGGCTGGGACGTCCAGGACGGCCCCGGCGACTTCTTCGGGCTCACCGTCGACCACCTGTTCGCCGAGATCTGGACCAGGCCCGGCCTGTCGATCAGGGACCGGCGGCTGCTCCTCATAGGCTTGCTCATCGGCCAGGGCCGGGACGACGTGGCCGAGATCCAGATCGGCGCCGCGCTGAAGTCAGCCGAGCTCGACGCCGACCAGCTCCGCGAGATTGTGATCTTCCTGACTCATTACGCCGGCTGGCCCGCTGGCGCCAGCCTGAGCATGCAGGCGGAGAAGCTGATCCGCAAGCTTGGATGATCAGGCAAACTGCTAAAGCTAATAATTCGGATGCATAACGCATTGCGGGAGCTTGAATGTCGCAGCCAGAGGCAGTCGCCTGGGAACCCACCGACGAGCGGCGTGAGCTGGGCTCCTCGCTCCGCCGGCTGCTCGACGTGGTGGTGCAGACCGGGGCCTCGCCGGCCGAGATGAAAGCTGCGACGGCAGCGATCGACGAACTGACCGCCAGGCTCTCGACCTCGACGGTGCGGACGGACCAGTCGGTCGCGTCCGGCTCTTACCGAGCCCACATGAGCCTGGTGGGCGGCCTGTCTCACCCCATCGCCCCGCAACTCCAGATGGAAGTCGACGGAGATACCGCACGCGGCGAGGTGGCCATCGGCGCGGTGTTCCAGGGCGGGCCTGGCCTGGTACACGGCGGGATCCTCGCGCTGCTGATCGATCACGCGATGGGCAACGTGGCCGCAGGACCTGAGCGGCCCGCGATGACCGTGCGGCTGACGATGCGCTACCTGCGGCCGACCCCGCTCGGTGTCCCGCTGGCCGTGACGGTGCGACTGGACAAAACCGAAGGCCGCAGGCTGCACCTGACCGCCGAGATCAGCGCGAACGGCGAAGTCACGGTAGAGGCCGACGCGATCTTCCTGAAGCTGACCGAGCGGAACCTGGCGACGGTGTTCCCAGGATCGGCTGGCGGGTAGGGCCGTCTACGACGGCTCTGAGACGGGGGAGAGATGTCGGGTTCGCTGCTGGCTGTGATCGTTGACTGTCCTGACCCGCTGCGGCTGGCCGAGTTCTGGGCGCGGGCGCTGGACTATGAGGTCGCCGAGCGGAACCCTGGGGAGGTCAGGGTGAGCAAGCCCGGTGGCGGGCCGTTCCTGTATTTCATGGCTGGGCCTGAGCCCAGGACGGGTACGAGCCGCATGCTCCTGGATGTGGTGACGACTGGGTCCATGGAGGACGAGGTCGCGCGGCTCGCCGGCGCCGGGGCAGAAGTGGTAGAGGTGCGGCAGGATCCGCCGACTTATGACAACCCGGACACGTGGACAGTGATGCGGGACCCAGAAGGCAACGAGTTCTGGGTGACAAGCACGTCCACGCTCACTGGCCTGGGCTGACGGCTAGCTGATCCCGAGCCGGCCGGCCAGCTTGCCGATGTAGGCCTCGACTTCCTCGGCGCCGCGGTCGGGCAGCCCGTACATCACCTCGGTAACCCCGGCCTGCGACCAGCTCGCGAGCTGGTCCTGGTCAACCCGGCCGGCCAGCGCGCTGACCTGCGGCAAACCGTCCCGGCCGGCGTCCTTCCAGATCTGGTGCAACTGTCCGATCCGCTGCTCGATGCCGGTGTCCTGCGGAGTCGTAATCCAGCCGTCCGCGCAGCGCGCGATCCAGCCGAACGTACGCTCCGTCCCGCCGGCGCCGACCAGGACGGGAATGCCCGAGCCGGTCGCGTGCTGGGGCGGCTTCGGCCACGCCCAGGACGGCCCGAAGTTCACGAACTCGCCCGCATAGCTGGCCTCATCCAGCGACCAGAGCGCCCGCATAGCCTCCAGGTACTCCCGGACCGCGGTCCGGCGCCGGCCGCCGGGCACGCCGTGATCGGTCAGCTCATCGGTGTTCCAGCCGAACCCGATCCCCAGATTCACCCGCCCGCCGGAGAGGTGATCGAGCGAGGCGATGGTCTTGGCCAGGCTGATCGGATCGTGTTCGGCCGGCAGCGCGACCGCCGTGCCCAGCCTGATCCGGCTGGTCACCGAGGCCGCGGTCGCCAGAGCGACCCAGGGATCGAGCGTCCGCAGGTACCGGTCATCCGGCAGTTCGGCGGACTGAGTGCCGGGATGCGGCGCCGTGCGCCGGACCGGGATATGGGTGTGCTCGGGGACCGAGAAAGAGTCGAACCCGGCGGCTTCGGCGACCTGCGCCGTCCTGGCCGGCGTGATGCCGCGGTCGCTGGTGAACAGCACAACGCCGTATTTCATCCGCCCAAACTATCTTGAGGCGCAAGACCGGCCGGTGCGGCGGCCGGTCTTGCGCCTACATGGTCAGGCGGTACCGATCAGCTTCCGAGCAGTTTCGCCTTAGCCGTGGCGAACTCGGAATCGTTCAGAGCGCCCTGCTGGTGCAGCGTGCTGAGCTTGGCCAGTTGGTCCGACACCGACTGCTGGGCCGACTCGCCAGATCTGGCCTGGCTGGGAACGCTGGCCTGGCCCTGCCCGCCATCCTGGCCTGTCTGCTGTTCCTGGCTTGTCTGCTGTTCCTGGCGCTGGCCCATTTTCTTGCCGGCAACATACGCGCCGCCACCGACAACCGCGGCGCGCAGCAGCGGGCGTCGTCGGACGAACATCGCTCTGTCCTCCCGGTCAGATGTCCTCGGATGGCAGCGCGAGGCCGAGGGCGACCATGATCTCGGGTGCGGCGGAGATCGCCTTCGGGCCGCCGACCTGAGGTGCGATCGCGCGCAGCACGCCGAGGATGTCCCTCGGCGAGGCGCCGGCGTCGATGGCGTTGGAGACCTGCCACAGGTACGAAGCCGGCGGCGAGTCGAGCGCGACCAGAGCCGCGATCTTGACCAGCGCGAAGCTGCGCGGGTCCAGGCCGCTGTTCTCCCTGGCCGCCTCGCGCAGTTCGAGTGCCTCTTCAAGCACCTCGACGTCGCCCAGCGCGAGGCCGGACAGCATGCGCTGAGTCTCGCTATCTACGTCCACGTGTACGGTCGTGCTCACTGGCCGCTCCCTTTCGCCGTGGGTACTGACGCGTCCACGGTGCCGCCGGGAGCGATCCGGCGCACCACCCCGAGCGGGTGATCAGCAGTGCTCGGTCGGCGGCACGTCGAGGGCGGGGTTGCGGCCGAAGAACCCGGTCGGCTTCAGCGTGAACCCGCAGCGGGCTACCGGCATCACCGGCCAGTCCTCTGGCCTCGGGAAATGCACCGGGCCGAAGGTGTGCCAGAGCACGAGGTCGGTGCCGTCGAGGTCCCGGTCACCGGCGATGAAGGCCGGCAGCCCGGCGCCGCCGGGATGCTGGTTCACGAAGTCGCCGGCCGGATAGCGCTGGGCCGGGTCGTACTGGGTGACCCACAGGTGGTTGGTCGCGAAGCCGGCCCGGCGGTGGACTGAGGACTGCGGGTCGGCGAGCAGCACCGGGTTGGCCTCTGGGTACAACGTGTAGGCGGTTGGCCGGCCGAATCGGTTGACGTGCTCGGTGCTGATGACCCGCCAGATCCGGCCACGGCTGGCATCCGCTCGCCGGGCCGCGACTGACTCGCTGGTCAGGCGGGTGACCGAGTGGGCGATCGCGTTGCCGTACGGGTTGTCGGGGCCGATCGGAACACCGCTGGCGTCGATCTCCTCGACGGCGTTGGCCAGGCCGTCGATCGTCATGTCCAGCCGGGCGCTGAACAGGTGCTGGTGCACCGGAGCGCCGAGCCCGGGCGCGACCTCGGCGGAGTATGGATAGTCGCCGCCCGGATAGGCAGCGGTGAACAGGGCGCCGGTCATCTTGATCTCGAACTCGATGGTGCCGTCGAGGTAGAAGTACCAGTAGAAGCCGTAGTCGTAGTTGCCGACCGTGGTGAAGAACGAGATGACCAGGCGGCGCTGCCGGCGCGACTGGGAGGAGCCGTTGAAGATGTCGAAGTGCTTCCACAAGATCCCGGCGTCTTCTTCGTGAACGCAGATCGCGTTGCTGATCGTCCGGGGCTCGCCGAAGTCGTCGGCGACGGTGGCGTCCAGGTAGGCGATCTCGCCCAGGCAGTCGCAGCCGAGCTTGAGCGAGTTGGCCCACTTGCCGACCAGGTACTCACCGGAGTCAAAGTAGGTCTGCCAGTACCTGAACCTCGGGTCGCCGTAGGGCACGACCATTTCGGGAATGGAGGCCCGGTAGATCACGGGCCGTTCCCGATCGCTGTCAGCCAGGCTGATCTGGTGCAGGGACAGGCCCTCGCGCGCGTCGAAGCCGATCCGCATTGACCAGTTCTGCCAGGTCAGGTGATGGCCGGTCAGGGTAAAGCTGGGACCGTCGGGCTGGGTGATGTCGATCCGGCGCAGGCCGGTGCGCAGCGGGCCGTGCACGGCCGGGTCGTCGTAATCGCCCGACTCGGCCGGAACCGGCGCCTCGAATTCGTCGACGACCTCGAAGACGCGCCGCTCGATCAGGTCGAAATAGGCGGCGACGCCGTCGACCGGATGCGACCAGGCGTAATCGTGCTCGTCGGCCTGGACGAACGCGAGTACCCGCACCATCCGGCGGCGCTGCTCGTCGTCATCGCCGAACGAGCCGGCCGTCAGCGGGCAGGTCCTGATCTTGGTGACGTCGGTCAGGCCGCGCCTGGCCATCGCCGCCTGCCAGGCCGGGTCGGCCCGGACGACCTCCTCGGTGACGGCGAAGTCCTGGTCCAGGATGGGTACCTGGCCGTCAGTCATCGGGTCAAGCACCCGGCGGCTGACTACCTCCTGGCGGCCTAGCGAGATCACTACGTCGCTTGACTCACCGGTCGTGACGTCGATCAGGAACGCCCGCAGCCGCCGGTCTGGGTTCCCGCCGAGCACTTCGTGCTTGGCGGGTTCCTCCAGGCCGTAGTACGCGAACCGGACCGACTCGGCGAGCAAGCCAGCCGCCGCCAGGATCTGCCGCCCGGCCAGGTACTCGGCGCCGGTGGCCGGGTCGAGCGGGTGCGCCAGCTTGATCGCCGTGTCAGTCATCTCCAGGTAGCTCCAGTCATTCGTCGGCGATGATCGAGCCCGCGCGCTCGCCGAGGGTGGGGTCGCGGCGGTTGAGGATCCAGGCGTAGACGATCGCGACGACCACGATCCCCAGCGCGAGATAGGGGAACCAGTTGTACGGCGCCGGCTGGCCTGGCTTGACCAGGTAGTACACGGGCACGCCGATCGCGATCATGCCGAGGACCGGCAGGACCAAGTGCTTGACGGCGTTGAACTGGTCGGGCAGGAAGCGGCGGTAATAGAACGGCAGCGCCAGGTTGGACAGGAAGTACACGACCAAAATGAGGATCGTGCCCAGAGTGGAGGACTCGACGAAGAACGTCTCCGGGTTCATGCTGCCCGAGTTCGCATGCCCGCCGAGCAGGTGCAGCAGCGCCCAGACCAAGATGATCAGTCCGGCGATGCCGGTGAACACGAACAGCGCGTTCACCGGGGTCTTCCTGACCGGGTGGACCCGGCCGATCCAGCTCGGCAGCAGGCCCTCGCGGCCGGCGTTGAAGATCAGCCGGGCCTGGCTGTTGATCGCCGAGATCAGCACGCCGAGCGTAGAGGTCAAGCCGGCCAGGTAGGCGAAGAACGCGAAGCTGGCCAGGATTCCCTGGGCCAGGGTGATGAACGGAATGATGTTCGGATTGCTGATCTTGGCGACGTTGTAGCCGAAGCCCGACACGGTCGCGTAGGAGAACAGCACATAGCTGACGACCATGAGCGCGGCGGACAAGAACACGGCCCGCGGCACGTTGCGGCGCGGGTTGCCGGTCTCCTCGGCCAGCGCGGCCGAGTTCTCCCAGCCGATGAAGAAGTACACGGCCAGCGGGAAGCCGGCCGCCAGGCCCTTGAAACCGTCCTTGATATGGGACGGCTCGAACGGGGTGAAGGACAGGTGCCCGCCGTTCTTGATCAGCGCCGCGACCGAGACGATGATCAGCACCAGCATCTCGAAGCCGAAGAAGAACCCGGCCAGCTTGGTCGATACCCCGACGCCCCGGATCGTCATCAGCACCGCAGCGCTGGTCAGGATGACCGACAAGATGATCCACGGGACGTTCCAGTGCAAGTAGTGCGCGAGCGTGTCGGCCAGGAAGCCCCCGGAGATCGCCAGAACCGAAGAGATCGCGATGATGTAGCCGGCCCCGCACAGGATGGCCGTGGTCACGGCGCTGGTGCCGCCGAAGGTCTTGCCGACGAACGAGATGAACCCACCGGTCGACGGGTGGGCGCGAGAGAACTGCGCGAGCGTGTTGCCGAGCAGTGCGATCGCGATGCCGGCCACGATGATCGTCAGCGGTGCCGCCACGCCGGCGGTGAAGACCAGGAAACCGAACCCGAAGAAGAAGCTGTAGGCCGGACCGATGTTCGCCATCGTCGAGGCCGAGATGTCGATCAGGGACAGCGCACCCCGATGCAATCGGTCCGCGGACTCAGGTGCCTTCGTCTCCGTGAACGGCACTGGCGCTGCTTCGCTCATTCCATTCCTCATTTCTGCCGCCACTGCTCCGCGGCTGATACTGCGAAGCGTTGCCTGAATTGTCCGCTCTAGTGACACCTGGGACAAGATCTTGGTTAATACGGATAGTGGGCGGGTCCGTCGGTGACGGTCAGCCAGCGCCGCTCGGTGAACTCCTCGAGGTTCGCGTCGCCGCCGGAGCGGCCGCCCAGGCCCGACTGGCCGACCCCGCCGAACGGAGCGATCGCCTCGTCCTGCGGGGTCGCGTCGTTGACGTGCACCATGCCGGCCCGCAGCCGCCTGGCCAGCCGGATGCCCCGGTAGGGATCGCCGGTCAGCACCGAGTTGACCAGCCCGTAGTCGGTGTCGTTGGCCGCGTCGACCGCCGCCTGGTCGTCCTGCACCACCAGGATGGGAGCGATCGGGGCGAAGATCTCCTCGGTCCAGAGCCGGCTGGACGGATTCACGTTCGTGACGACGGTGGGGCGGAAGAACGGGCCGTCGGTCGTGCCGCCAGCAAGAACTGTCGCGCCGTCTTTGACCGCGTCGGCCAGCAGGGCGGTGGCGCGATCGAGCTGGGTCTGGTTGATCATC
The DNA here is from genome assembly GCA_036501205.1 of Streptosporangiaceae bacterium. Taxonomy (GTDB): domain Bacteria; phylum Actinomycetota; class Actinomycetes; order Streptosporangiales; family Streptosporangiaceae; genus Chersky-822. The sequence goes on from DASYAT010000036.1 coordinate 19,636, forward strand.
GGGCCGAGGCCGACGTCCTCGGTGAAGGTATTGCCGACCGAGATCACGTCGGCTCTGGCGGCCAGGCGCCGGGCGTACTCCTCCGCGACCGGCCGCTGGACGATGTGCCTGCCGGCGGTGATGCAGGTCTGCCCTTGGTAGTGGAAGCTCGACCAGGCGCCGATCATCGCGGCCTGATCCAGGTCGGCGTCATCGAGCACGATCAGCGCGTTGTTGCCGCCGAGTTCGAGCGAGACCTTCTTGAGCAGTCCGCCGGCGGTCTGGGCGAGCTGCCGGCCGACCTTGGTCGATCCGGTGAAGTGAATCATCGAGATGTCCGGGTGGGTGACCAGCCGGTGGCCGACCTCGACATCGCCGGGCAGCACGCTGAACAGGCCCGCCGGGAGTCCGGCCGCCTCGAACAGTTCCGCGATCGCGAGGCCGCCGCTGACCGGGGTCTCCGGCGAGGGCTTGAGCAGCACCGCGTTGCCGAGGGCGAGCGCGGGGGCGATGACCCGCATTCCGAGCACGAGCGGGAAGTTCCACGGCGTGATCGCCCCGACCAGGCCGACAGGAATGCGCTCGGACAGCGAGAACCGGCCCGCGTGGCTGGAGGGGAGTACTTCGCCGGTGGCCCGGGCCGCGAGCCCGGCCGCCTCGATCAGCTCGCTGGTCGCGGCGCCGATCTCGTAGTCGGCTTTGCCGCCGATGGAGCCGGTCTCGCGGATGATGAGCTCGCGGAACTGGTTGGCCCGGTCGGCCAGGGCCGCCGCGGCGGCGCGGAGCACGGCCGTGCGGTCGGTGTACGGACGCTCCGCCCAAGCTGGCTGCGCGCGCTTGGCCGCGGCCACCGCCTCGTCGACGTCGGCCAGGGTGGCCTGGACAGCCTCGGCGAAGATCTCGCCTGAGGCCTTGTCGCGTACCTCGATGACCGCGCCTGTGTTGACCATGTTGCTCCCTGTTGGCAAGCGCTTTCCAATTGGCGGCAAACTATCCCGCGGGAACCGTCTTGCGCAAGAGTCAGTGACCGGGCGGCGGCTTGGTCGTGCTCTCCCGCAGGATCACCTCGCCGGGTACCGGGATCACCCTGGGCTTGCTCGGCAGCACGTCGGTGAAAATCAGGCTGGCGGCCAGCTCGCCCATCCTGGCCAGCGGCAGCCGGACGGTGGTCAGCGGCGGGAAGACGTCGCGGAGCGTGGAGATGTCGTCGAAGCCGGCCAGGCCGACGCCGGCGGGCACCGGGATCCCGGCCGCCCGGAGCCGGGCGAGCGCGCCGACCGCCATCACGTCGTTGACCGCGAACACGCAGTCCGGCAGCGGGCCGTCGGCGGCCAGGATCGCGCTCATCGCCTCGTAGCCGCCGTCCCTGGTGAACGCGCCGTGAATGACGTCGGTCTCGGCCAGGTCGACCGACCAGTCCGCGAGACCGGTCCTGAACCCGTCCAGCCGGTCGCGCGCGGTCAGCAGCTCGCGCGGCCCGGCCAGCACCGCGAACCGGCGGTGTCCCTGCGTGACCAGCGCCCTGGCCAGGGCCTGGGCGCCCGCCGCGTTCTCGGGCCGGATCGTGTCGACGCCCAGCTGGTCCTGGCCGACGCACGCGGCCCGCCCGCCGGCGCTGAGGAACGCGGCCACCTCGGCGCGCAGTCCGGCCACGGCCACCGAGTCGGTCGAGCGGCTGCCGATGATGATGACCGCGCGGGCCCGCTGCGCCCGCATCAGCGATACGTACTCGCGCTCGCCGTCCTCGCCCGGCGTGCTCGACAGGCAGACCAGCAGCTGGCGGGGGTGGGCGACGTCGATCAGGCCGGCCGCGATCGAGGAGAAATACGGATCGGAAATGTCGTGCACGACCACGCCGACCATGTTGCTCTGGCCGGTCGCGACGGCACGAGCCTGCAGGTTGGCGGTGTAGCCGAGCTCGGCGGCGGCCTGGGTTACCCGGCCGGCGAGCTGGCTGCCGACCCGCCTCTGGCCGTCGCTCAGCACCCGGGACGCCGTGGTCAGCGACACCTGGGCGCGGTCGGCGACGTCCTGCAAGGTAACCACGCGCGGCTCCGGATCTTGACCAGTGATCGCCGCTCAGCTTAGTGTCGGAAAGCACTTTCCGAAAGTCTGGGCGGAGGGCCGTGTCCCGCAAGGTCATCACTGTCGCAGTCAACGGGGTTACCGGCCGGATGGGCTACCGGCAGCATCTGGTGCGGTCCCTGCTCGCCATCCGAGAGCAGGGCGGCATCAGCCTGCCGGACGGCACCGAGGCCTATCCTGAGCCGATCCTGGTCGGCCGCAGCGAACCCAAGCTGCGCGCGATCGCCGAGCGGCACGGCCTGGATCGCTGGACGACTGACCTGGACGAGGTGCTGAGCGACCCGGCGGTGCAGGTGTACTTCGACACCCAGGTCACCAGCGCCCGCCAGGCGAGCCTGGCCAAAGCGATCGCGGCGGGCAAGCACGTCTACACCGAGAAGCCGGTGGCCGGCTCGCTCTACGGCGCGATCCGGCTGGCCCGGGCGGCCAGGGACGCCGGGATAGTCAACGGCGTCGTGCAGGACAAGCTGTTCCTGCCGGGCATGATCAAGCTGCGCCGGCTGGTCAAGGACGGCTTCTTCGGACGGGTGCTGTCGATCCGGCTCGAGTTCGGCTACTGGGTGTTCGAAGGCGACACGATCTCCGCCCAGCGGCCGTCCTGGAACTACCGCTCAGAAGACGGCGGCGGGATCGTGCTGGACATGTTCCCGCACTGGCAGTACCTGCTTGAGGACTTGTTCGGCCCGATCACGGCGCTGTACGCCCGGCAGACGACGCACGTGCCGAGGCGCTGGGACGAAGCGGGCAACGCCTACGACGTGACGGCGGACGACGCCGCCTACGCGGTCCTCGAGTTCGAGGGCGGCGTCGTCGGCTCGGTGAATTCGTCCTGGGCGGTCAGGGTCAACCGGCGCGAACTGGTCGAGCTGCACGTCGACGGAACCCATGGCAGCGCTGTCGCCGGCCTGCGGAACTGCTCCGTGCAGCCCCGCGCCTGCACCCCGATGCCGGTCTGGAATCCCGACCTGCCTGACCCGATCGACTACCTCGCGCAGTGGACCGACGTCCCCGACAACCAGGTGTTCGACAACGGGTTCAAGGCCCAGTGGGAGCTGTTCCTGACCTGCGTGGCGGCCGGGCAGCCGTTCCGCTGGGACCTGGCCGAAGGCGCCAAGGGCGTGCAATTGGCCGGGCTGGCACTGCGGTCGTCCGAGGAAGGCCGCCGGGTCAGCGTGCCGCCCCTGACCGAGCTGATGGACACAGCCTGAATGGGGGCCAGGAGCGTCTACGCGGCCGCGCACGTCGCCGCGTTCACGGACGGCAGCATCGACTGGGACTCCACCCTGGCGTTTCGCGAGCATCTGTGGGCGCACGGATTCGGCGTCGCCGAGGCCATGGACACCGCCCAGCGCGGCCTGGGCCTGTCGTTCGATCAGGCCGGTGAGCTGATCAGCCGGTCGGCGGCGCGGGCCCGGCAGCTCGGCACGGCGATCGTCAGCGGCGCCGGCACCGACCAGCTGCCACCGGGCGGCCACTCGCTGAAGACGATCAGCGCCGCCTACGTCGAGCAGCTCAAGTTCGTGCAGGGGACGGGATCGCAGGCGATCGTGATGGCTAGCCGCGCGCTCGCCGGCAGCGCCCGGTCGGCGCAGGATTACCTCGACGTCTACACCGAGGTAATCGAACGAGCGCAGGAACCGGTCATGCTGCACTGGCTGGGCGAAGCATTCGATCCCGGACTGCGCGGCTACTGGGGGAGCGAGGACTTCGCGGCCGCCGCCGACACCGTGCTCGAACTGATCCGCCGGGCCGACGGCAAGATCAGCGGAGTCAAGCTGTCCGTGCTGAACGCGGACTACGAGATCTCGCTGCGGCGAAGACTGCCATCGGGCGTGCGAATGTACACCGGCGACGACTACCACTACGCCGAGCTGATCAAGGGCGATGAGCTGGGCCACAGCGACGCGCTGCTCGGCGCGTTCGCGGCGATCACGGTCCCGGCCGCGGCCGCTCTCGCCGCGCTCGACCACGGCGACCTGGCGGGCTACGACGCGGCGATGAACCCGACCGTGCCGCTGAGCCGGCTGATCTTCGAGCCGCCCACCTATGACTACAAGGTCGGCGTCGCGTTCCTGGCCTGGCTGAACGGCCTGCAGCCGCACTTCGCGATGCTGGGTCAGCTTCAGGAGCGCCGGTCGCCCGCGCACCTGGCCAAGGTGCACGAGCTTGCCAGGAATGCCGGCGCGCTGATCGACGTAGAGCTAGCGTCTGAGCGATGGGCCGCGCTCCGATGATCAGCCTCGACCGGTTCTCGCTGAACCAGGCGACCGTGCGGCCGCTGTCCGTCGCCGAGGCCGCCAGCCTGTGCGTCCGCCACGACATTCCCGCGATCGGACTGTGGCGCGAACAGGTCGCCGAATACGGCCTGGCGCACTCCGCCGAGACGGTCAGGGCGGCCGGGCTCCATGTGTCGAGCCTGTGCCGGGGCGGCTTCTTCACCCACCAGGACGCCAGGACCAGGGCCGCCGCGCACGACGACAACCGGGCGGCCGTCCGGGAAGCGGCGGCGCTCGGCGCGGACACCCTGATCCTGGTGTCCGGCGGGCTGATCCCCGGCAGCAAGGATCTCGGACTGGCCCGCCGGATGATCGCCGACGCGATCGGCGAACTGGTCCCGGTCGCCCAGGCCGAGGGAGTGACGCTCGGGATCGAGCCGCTGCATCCGATGTTCTGCGCCGACCGCTGCGCGATCTCCCGGCTGGGCGAGGCGGTCGACCTGGCGCTGCAGTTCCCCGCCGACGCGGTCGGGGTGGTGGTCGACACCTACCACGTGTGGTGGGACGCGGCACTCGCGGCCGACCTTGAGCGGGCGGCCGGACGGATCGTCAGCTACCAGGTCTGCGACTGGCTCCTGCCGTTGCCCGCCGACATGCTGCTCGGTCGCGGTCACCTCGGCGACGGCTTCATCGATTTCCGGGCGATCACCAAGCTTGTGCTGGCAGCCGGGTACACGGGCTACGCCGAGGTCGAGATCATGAACGCCGAGATCTGGGCCGCGCCGCCGGATGAGACCGCGACGGAGGCTATGCACCGCTTCGCCCAGTTGCTCGGGTGACATCCTGGGGGAATGAAGAGCCCGGCTGTGCAGCCCGGAGGGGGACGACCCCCTAAGACCCCCGCAGACTTCGAGCCCGCCGTCCGCGCCGCGTTCGGCCCCGCCCGCCGCCTCGCCGGCGTTCGCCGGCTCGCGGGCGGCAGCAAGAAGGGCGTCTACCGGCTGGCGTTCGATGATGGCTTCTCCGTGGTCGGCTATATCTGGGACGAGGGAGAAAACTACTGGCCGGCTTCTAACCGGCCCCAGGCTTACGACCAGCGGACCGACCCGTTTTCCGACGCCAGCGGGGCCGGTCTGTTCGAGACTGCGCACAGCGTGCTGACCGGCCTCGGCGTCCGGGTACCCGAGCTGTATTTGCTCGACCAGACCGGTGCGTTCGGTGACTTCGACCTCGCCCTGGTCGAGCACCTGCGCGGGGGGACGCTGGAGGATCGGCGGCGCGTCGACGCGCCCGGTGCCGACGAGGTGATGGGCCGGCTCGCGGCGGCGCTTGAGCTGATGTACGGCTGCCGTGGCGATGGATTCGGCAAGGTCGGATTCCCGCTGCTGGCTGGGTCTTGCGCGCAGGTTGTCTTTGACCGGGCGCTTGACCACCTGGCCGAGGCGGCGGAAGTGATGCCCAGGATCGCCGTCGCTCGCTCGGCGGTCGGCGAGCGCTTGCGCGATCTGCTCGCCCTGGTCACCGAACGGCAGTGCTACCGGCTCGTACACGGCGAGCTGGGACCCGATCACGTGCTGGTCGATGACTTCGGCCGCCCGGTGATCGTCGATATCGAAGGCCTGATGTTCTTCGATCCGGAGTGGGAGCACGCCTTCCTCGAGCTGCGGTTCGGCGAGCAGTACCGCAAGCTGGGCCGCGATGACCTGGATCAGCACCGGCTCCGGTTGTACCGGCTCGCGCTGTCCCTGTCGCTGGCCGCCGGGCCGATGCGGCTGGCGGACAGCGACTACCCCGAGCGCGACTTCATGATCGAGATCGCCGAGTACAACGCGGAGCGGGTGCTGAGTTCCATCGGCGCGACGGGCGTGTCCTGATCTTGGATCGGGCAAACGCGCTCATCGTTCGTCGGCATGAGAGGTGCTATGTCTGACCAGCTGCTTCCGCCCGGCCGCATGACCAGCGGGATCATCAGGCGTGCAGACCGCATCTGGCGGCCGGCGGGGCCGTGGACCCCGGCCGTTCATGAGTATCTGCGGCACCTGGAAGCGGCCGGCTTCGGCGGCGCGCCTCGGGTGCTCGGGATCGACGGCGATTTCGAGGTGCTGACCTACCTCGAGGGCGAGGTCGCGGCCGACCCGCACTGGCAGCCTGGACACGAGCACCGGCTGCCTGGCTATGCCGAGACCACCGAGTCGCTGCGGGCCAGCGCCGTGCTGCTGCGCCAGTTGCACGAAGCGGCGGCCGGATTCATGCCCGAAGTGCACTCGTACCGGTACCACCCGCATCCGCCGCTGCCGGGCGAGATCATCTGCCACGGCGACGTCGGGCCGTGGAACACCGTCTACCGAGACGGCCTGCCGGTCGCGTTCATCGACTTTGACGGTGCCGGGCCGGCTCAGCCGCTCGCCGACCTGGCCTCGGCGGCCTGGGCGTTCGTGCCGCTGGCGCCGTGGGCAACGGACCTGGCGGGCCGGCTAGCGGACTTCGTCACCGCCTACGGGCTCGCCGATCCGGCCGTGATCCTGCCTGAGCTGGCGCGGTGCCGGCTGTCAAGCCCCGCCATGATCGAGCAGATCGCCCCTGATGTGCCGGGAATGGCGGACAAGCTTGAGCACACGGCCAGTGAGTTGCGCTGGATCGAGTCCGTTCTGCCGGAACTCGGGCGAGCGCTACGGTATGGGAAAAGCGATCACTGAGCAGGACGGGGGCCTCGCGCGTGGCGGTGACCGACGAGGCCATCGAGAAGATCAAGGCCATGATCGTCTCGGGCACGCTCAGAGCCGGTGACCGGCTGCCCAAGGAAGCCGATCTGGCGGCCGAGCTCGGGCTGTCCAGGAGCTCGCTGCGGGAAGCGGTCAGGGCGCTGTCGCTCATGAACATCCTCGATGTCCGTCAGGGCGACGGCACCTACGTGACCAGCCTGGAGCCGACGCTGCTGCTTGAGGCGCTCAGCTTCATCGTGGACTTCCACCGCGACGCGACCGTGCTTGAGCTGCTGGCTGTCAGGCGCATCCTGGAGCCGGCCGCGACCGCGATGGCGGCCGAGCGGGCCACCGATGCGGACCTGGAGGAGCTGGGCAAGCTGCTCGACAGCCTGGGTGAGAGCCCGTCCGCCGACGAACTGGTGGCCAATGACCTTGAGTTCCACCGGCGGATCGTGGCCTGCTCGGGCAACTCGGTGCTCAGCTCGCTGGTCGAGACGATGTCGGCGCCGACGACCAGGGCCCGGGTGTGGCGCGGGCTGACTCAGGCCGGGGCCTGGGAGCGGACGCTGGCCGAGCACCGGGCGATCCTGCACGCGATGGTGCTGCGCGACGCCGAGGCGGCCAGGTCGTGGTCGACCGTGCACATCGCGTCGGTCGAGCAGTGGCTAGCTGAGGTGCTCTAGGCGGTAATGCCAGATCGCGTTGGCGCCGAAGACCTCGTCCACCTCGGACGGGCCGAGCAAGCGGGTCAACAGCGCCCTGGCTAGTCCGAAGACCTCCTCGTAGCTGGCGGCCAGCAGGCAGACCGGCCAGTCGGAGCCGAACATCAGGCGGCGCGGACCAAAGCTGTCGAACAGGTGATCGACGTACGGCGCGATCTTGGCCTGACTCCAGGCCGGGCCGGCCTCGGTGACCAGTCCGGACAGCTTGCAGGTCACGTTCGGGCGGCGGCTGAGTTCGTCGGTCAGCGTCATCCAGGGCTCGATCGAGCCCGAGGCGATCTCGGGCTTGGCCCCGTGGTCGAGTACGAACCGCACGTCGGGCAGCGCAGTCGTGATCTTGATCGCAGCCAGCAGTTGCTGGGGGCGCACCAGCAGGTCGTAGGTGAGGCCGGCGGCGCCGACGGCGCGCAGGCCGCGATAGACGTCGGGTCTGGTGAGCCAACTGGGGTCGGATTCGTCCTGGACCAGGTGGCGGATGCCTACCAGCCGGTCGCCGCCTGGTTGTTCTTTCAGCCGGGCCAGGTCGTCTGCGACCCCAGGACTGGTCAGGTCCGTCCAGCCGACCACGCCGGCGATGCGGCCGCCTGCGGTGGCCGCGACGTTCAGGAACTCGACGGTCTCGGTCGAGCTGTTGAGTACCTGGACTAGGACGCTGGCGTCGATCCCGGGCTGGACGCTGGCCTGTTCGAAGTCGGTCAGGTCGAAGCGGCGTTGCAGGGCCGGGAAGCCGGCGAGCCAGTCGTGCCTGGCCGCGCCGGGGTCCCACAGGTGATGATGGGCGTCGACGATCAAATTATGGCCAGGGCACCTAGCAATTCGGCTGGGACTTCGATGCGGAGGTAACCGGCGTCCTCGGTGATTTCGGCGGGGGTCCGGGCGCCGACCACGGCGGTCGAGATCGCGGGATGCGCTAGCGTGAAGTGCAGGGCAGCGGCGCCGATCGGTACACCGTACTCGGCGCACAACGTCCGCATCCGCTGGGCTCGCTCGATCAGACGGGTCGGCGCGGGCGCGTAGTCGTACGTACGTCCTAGCTCGGGGTCAGCCAGGATCCCCGAGTTGAAGACGCCGCCGGCTAGTACCTTGACTCCCCTTTCCAAGCAGGTCGGCAACAGGCTGGTGGCG
>DASYAT010000037.1:0-46699 GCA_036501205.1 Streptosporangiaceae bacterium
ACAGGCGTTCGCGTAGTCGATCGGATAGACCTCGGCACCCTTGACCAGCGTTTCGCATGAGTTGAACTCCCACCGGAAGAACGCGTTCACCAGCCGCCCGATCGTCACCGCCTCATCGCCGGTATCGGCCGACAAGAACGAGTGGTCGACCGCATACCTCGCGTGCATCGGCTGATCGGGCTGGAACCGCATCACCATCGTCTCGGCGCCGATCGACAACGACCGGGCGAACACGTCGTAGCCGTCGACCGCCTTCTGCAGGTGCATCAGCATCTCGCCGCTCGCGTCGTAGGCCTCGTGCAATTCGGCCGCGTTGCGGATCAGCGAGACTCCGCGCCAGGCACCGCCGTCGTACGGCTTCATGAACAGCGGATAGCCGATCTGATCGGCGACCGCGTCCAGGTCGAACGACTTGTTGTACTTGGCCGCCGTGTAGGCGTACCTGGAGTTGTCGAGCGGGTTCTTGTACGGCACGAGCACCGTCTCCGGCACCTTGAGCCCGAGCCTGATCATCGCGCAGTACGCCGCGTGCTTTTCCATCGACTGGAATGTGAACGGGCTGTTCAGCAAGTACACGCTGTCCATTAGCGCGACCTTCTTCAGCCACTCTCTCGGGTGGTAATACCAGTAGGCCAGCCGGTCGATCACCAGGTCGTACCGCGGCCGATCGCGGAGGTTGAACGGTTCGATCGTGATCCGCTGGCAGTCGAACTCGTGCTTGGTGCCACCGGGTCCGTCGACCGGCCCTAGCCGGCGCAGGATCTCACCGAACGCTCGCGGCCAGTCCTCCTCGGTCCCGAGCAGCAACCCGATCAGGTGCCTGTTGGCGGTCAACAGCCGCTCCCTTCAGTGCTATGAGCTCAGCAAAATCTGGGCATATGGTGCGCGAACTGGGCACGCCAGGACGACCAGTCATGGGGAACGTCATATCCCCACAAGTCGAGTTCATGCCTGATCTGCTTCTCGGCAAGCAGCGCCGCGAACTGCCTGGTGCTCGGCAGCGAGCCGGTGCTGTCTTCCCAGGAGCCCTGCCCGCAGACCAGCAGCAGGCTCACCTGGCTCCGAAGCCAGGCCAGGTGATCACCGCCGAGGTGTCCGACATAGTCGATCGGATTGTTGAAGTACGCGGCCTCGCCGCGCTCGCCCCACCCGTTCCATGACGACGGGTCATAGTTCCCCGAGAAGCACAGCGCCAGCGGGAAGAGGTCGGCCCGCTTCAGCGTGAAGTTGGCCGCGTGGAACGCCCCGAGGCTGCATCCGGCCGTCGCCAGTTCGATCTCGCCGCTGTCACCGCAGTCCTGCCGGATCCACGGCACCACCTGGTCGATGATCCAGGACTCGTACTCGCCGTGCCTGCGCGCACGCTCTTCCAGGGGTACCTCCGCATTGGACCAAGAGGCTCCGTCGTAGCTGCCGACGCAGTAGATCTTCAGGCGGCCGGCGTCGATGAGCGGGGCGACGGCTTCGATCATGCCATTGTTTTCAAAATCAAAAGCTTTACCCCTTTCAGACGGAAAAATTAGCAGGGGTTTTCCCCAATGCCCATATCGGATTACCATGCCAGCCGACCCGATGGCATCCGACCACAGCTCGGTCACCTCGCGGTTCACGGGCACACCTGCCACACCAACGCGGTCAGATGCGGATCGAGCGCGTCCCGCCAAGCCGTGTAGTTGTGCACGTCGGGTACCTCCTGGAGGGTCGCCGGGTAGCCGCGGGATCGCAGCGTCTGCTCCATCAGCCGGTTATTGGCCACGTTCTCCTCGATCACGCCGCAGGTCAGCACGACCGGGATCGGGCGGCCCGGCAGACTGGATTGGCGAGCACCGCTGCCCCGGTGGACGCTGGTCACGAACCTGGCGATCCGGCGGTAGTTCGAGAACCGCTGCTCATGCTCGTCATAGCGCGGACTGAAGAAACTCGACGACTGGAGGAACAGCGCGTCGAACGAATCGGCGTACCGGCAGTGCTCGTGCAGCATGGCCAGTCCGCCGAGGCTGGCGCCCATTCCGATCCTGGCCTTGCTGGCCACCCGGCCGGTGATGGCGGGGATGACCGCCTGCCGCAGCGCCCGGGCGTAGGCCGGGTTGGCCGAGTACCAGTCGTCGCGTGACCCCGGGCTCAGCAGTGCCGCCCGCAGCCGCGGCAGCCATTCGCCGCTTACCCCGGCCGCCAGGTAGCTGGTGATGCCAGCCAGCGAGTCGAACTCCGGCCCGTCGTGCACGACCAGCAGCGGCAGCGGCTCCTCTGGCGGCGCCCCGGCCGGTGACCAGATCCGCACTCCGATCGTCGCCGTCGCCCCGAGCCCGCGTACGGGTACCTCCACGTCCTCGCGGTCGCCGGCCTCAGCGCCGGAAGCCAGCCAAGCTGGGGGAGTGTAGGAAGCGAACTCAAGCACGCTCTTCGGCCCGAACGCCCCGTCGACCTGGCGCGGGTTGACCGCGTCCAGGACGGTCTCGGTGCCGCCGTCGCCGTGCCGCAACTCGAACAGGTACTCCATCCGGCTCACCGGCGGCCGGTCGATGCTCAGCTGCCAGTGATCGCCGAAATAGGAAAAGTTAAGCCGATCGCCAGGGACCCGCACGTCCTGCTGAAGCCGTGCACCAGCAAGGTTGCGCTCCGGATCTGGTATCCGGAACGTCACAACCCCAGTTTCGGCGCTCACTCGCACATCCTCCCGCACGCCCCCCACCACCCACAGCGCACGGGCCGGTCATGTAAATGCTAGCCGTTTGGGTAGTTCTAACGCAGTAGTAGCAGTCGGTGCCGTGACGTGGGACTGTGGACGGCGGGAGGGCACTATGGGGCGTGACATTCAGGCAATGACCTTTGGCGGCGAGGACAGGCGTAAGTACCGCGAGAAAGTCAGGCGCTCGCTCGACGTGCTCGCCCAGATGCTGCGAGGGCGGGTCTTCGAGGGCGAGATCTCGATGGTCGGCCAGGAGATCGAACTCAACCTCGTCGACGAACACGGTGCACCGCACATGCGCAACGCCACCGTGCTCGACGCGATCGCCGATCCGTCCTGGGCGACCGAGGTCGGCCAGTTCAACCTGGAGATCAACGTCCCGCCGCGCAAACTCGAAGGCGATGCGCTGGCCGGTCTCGAGACAGCCATCCGGGCCAGCCTGAACGCCGCCGACGCCAAGGCCAGGAGCACCGGCAGCCGCCTGGTGATGGTGGGCATCTTGCCGACGCTGCAGAAGGAAGACGTGCACGAAGGCGCGATGTCGGCCAACGCCAGGTACAAGGTGCTGAACGAGCAGGTCTTCGCCGCCCGGGGCGAGGACATGCGGATCGAGGTCGACGGCCCGGAGCCGCTGCTCACCCACGCGGACAGCATCACCCCCGAGGCAGCCTGCACCAGCGTGCAATTCCACACCCAGGTCAGCCCCGAGCAGTTCGCCAATTACTGGAACGCAGCCCAGGCAATTGCCGGGGCCCAGGTCGCGCTGGCCGCGAATTCGCCGTTCCTGTTCGGCAGCCGCCTGTGGGCCGAGACCAGGATCACCTTGTTCGAGCAGTCCACCGACACCAGGCCGGAGGAACTGAAGCAGCAGGGCGTCCGCCCGCGAGTGTGGTTCGGCGAGCGCTGGATCACCTCGGTGTTCGATCTGTTCGAGGAGAACCTCCAGTACTTCCCGGCCCTGCTGCCGATCTGCGAAGACGAGGACCCGCAGGTCGCCTTCGACTCAGGAGCGTGTCCCGAACTCGCCGAGATGTGCCTGCACAACGGCACGATCTACCGGTGGAACCGCCCGGTTTACGCGGTCACAGGCGGCAAGCCGCACGTGCGGGTCGAGAATCGCGTGCTCCCGGCCGGGCCTACGGTCGCCGACATCATGGCCAACGCCGCTTTCTACTACGGGCTTACCAGAACCCTGGCCGAAGCCGAGCGCCCGATCTGGAGTCAGCTCTCGTTCGCGACGGCGGCTGAGAACCTGCACGCGGCCGCCCGGCACGGACTCGACGCGCACCTGTACTGGCCCGGTCTGGGCGAGGTCCCGGCGACGGAGCTCGTCCTGCGCCGGCTGCTGCCGCTCGCCCGGGCCGGGCTCGCCCGCTGGGGCGTCAACCAGGCCGACACCGACCGCCTGCTCGGCGTTATCGAGCAGCGCTGCCTGACCGGCCAGACCGGCTCGGCCTGGCAGACAGCCGCGGTGGCCGCCCTGGAGCGCCGAGGCCTGACCCGCCGGGAAGCCCTGCGCCAGATGACCCAGCTCTACACCGAGCACATGCACGAAAACAGCCCCGTCCACACCTGGCCGCTGCCTTAGCCCCCGAACTTGCGCGGCCCCCTGCGTCGGCGTGGCCGGAAGGCCGTAGTTGACAAGGGACCGGCCGGTAGGTGCCCTGGCGCCCACCGGTTTCCTGATCGTGATGAGCCTGATTCGCGCATCGCGGACGGCGCTGGGTCACGTGGCTCTCAATGACACCGTCAATCACAGATCAGCGTTCATGATCAACTTTGGGTTCCGGGTGAATATGCGGATTCATCAGGGACTTCAAGGGTGAATATGCGCATTCATCCGGCCCGCCAGCCGGCAGAGGAGACCACTCGATCACCAACTGCATCATCTGCAGCGTCAGCCCCAGACCACGTCCAGGAACCGGCATTCTGCGCCAGGCGACCCTCTGGCGCATTACCCCCGGCGGAAGGGGACGCGGGCGGGCTGGTTGGCTGGCCGTGGTCTTGGTCGAAGCGCGACCCAGTGAGCAATCGAGCGGTGCGTCTGCTCTCGGCGCCGTCGCCGATGGTGGGGCAAGACGCGATATATTGCGTCTCATGGAATTCGCGATCGAGGCTGACGGCCTGGTCAAACGGTTTGGCAAGACGCTCGCTGTTGATGGCGTTGACCTGGCGGTTCGGCCAGGAACGGTCCATGGCTTGCTCGGGCCGAACGGGGCTGGCAAGACGACCGTGGTGCGGATGCTGGCGACGCTGCTGCGGCCCGATGCCGGTCGCGCCCGGGTGTGCGGGGCCGACATCGTCAAGCGGGCCGACCGGGTGCGCGAGCTGATCGGGCTGACCGGGCAGTACGCGGCGGTCGATGAGGACCTGACCGGCTTTGAGAACCTGCTGCTGATAGGGCGGCTGCTGGAGATCGCCAAGCCAGAGGCCAAGCGCCGGGCGGCCGACCTGCTGGAGCGGTTCGAGCTCACCGAGGCCGCCAATCGCTCGGTGAAGACCTACTCAGGCGGAATGCGGCGCCGCCTTGACCTAGCTGCGAGCCTGGTCCAGCGGCCGCAGGTGCTGTTTCTGGACGAGCCCACCACCGGTCTTGACCCGCGCAGCCGGACCGAGGTCTGGACGATGGTGCGCCAGCTCGTCGCCGACGGCACCACGGTGCTGCTGACCACGCAGTACCTGGACGAGGCCGACCGGCTGGCCGGCGAGATCGCGGTGATCGACCATGGCCGGGTCATCGCGACCGGCACTCCGGCCGAGTTGAAGGCCAAGGTCGGCGGGCAGACGCTGGACGTGCGGCCCGCTGACCCGATCGCCGACCTTGAGGCGGTCGCCGGGATCATCACTGAGATCGTCGGCACCGCTCCTAACAGGACACCGGAGAACCCTGGCCTGCTCTCGGTCGCGGTCGACGACGCTCAGATCCTGTCGGACATGGTCAGCCGGCTGACCGAGGCCCACATCGAAGTCACCGAGCTGGCGGTACGCCTGGCCAGCCTGGACGAGGTGTTCCTGGCGCTGACCGGACACGCCGCCGAAGAACAGGCTGTGCCAGCAACCACCGGGCCAGTGAAGGAAGGCGCGCGATGACAACGATCACGGCCACCGAGCCGACGGCGGTCGAGATTGGCCGGGCCAGGTCCATGACCCCGGACCGGGTGCTGCGTCACTCGTTGACGCTGGCCTGGCGGGCGCTGGTGCGGATCAGGCGCAATCCCGAGCAGCTGCTGGACGTGACGCTGCAGCCGATCGTCTTCGTGACGTTGTTCGTGTTCCTGTTCGGTGGCGCGATCAAAGGCGAATCCCGGCACACCTACCTGGAGTTCGTGCTGCCCGGCATCACGGTGATGACCGTGGTGTTCGCGAGCATGGGCACCGGAATCGGCCTGAACACCGACGTCACCAAGGGCATCTTCGACCGGTTCAAGAGCTTGCCGATCGCCAGGTCCGCGCCGCTGACCGGGACGATCATGGGTGACTTCGTCCGGTACGTCGTCTCGGTCGGCATGGTGTTCGCCTACGGTTCGCTGCTCGGCTTCCGGATCGGCACCAACCCGCTGTCAGCGCTGGCGGCGGTCGGCCTGATGTTCGTGTTCGGCTTCGCGGTCGGCTGGATCTGGGTGCTGCTCGGCCTGTTCGTGAAGTCACCGCAGAGCCTGCAGGGTTTCGGATTCATCGTGATGTTCCCGCTCACCTTCGGCAGCAACGTGTTCGTGCAGACCGCGACACTGCCCGGCTGGCTGCAAGCCTGGGTCAAGATCAACCCGGTGACCGCGCTGACCGAGGCGAGCCGGGGCCTGGTGACCGGCGGACCGGTGGCGGCCCCGGCCTGGCATTCGATCCTGTGGGCGATCGGGATCACGGCCGTCTTCGCACCGCTCGCGGTGCGCCGCTACCGCCGGATCGGCTAGCCCGCGCTGGCTTCGCGGCCCGGCTGGACCTTGACCGCGAAGGTGGCGATCGCGCGGGCAACGTCGCCGGGGGAGCGGCTGTTGGCGTTGTGGTCGCGGCCCGGCATGATCAGCTTCTCGGCGTGCGGCATCGTGTCCGCCAGCGTGTCGAGCCGCGCGCGCAGGTGAGCCGGGCTGCGCTCGCCGCCGAGCAGCAGCGTCGGCGTCTCGATCACGGCGTAGCTGTCCAGGCGCGGCTCAAGCCCGTCAAGATCGGACAGTTGCCGGGACGCGAGCTGGCGTGCCTTGGGTGACGCCGCGATCATCGGCCGCAGCACATAGCCGGCGTACTTCGGCAGGCCCGCGATCTCGCCAATGAAGATCTGCATCATCTTGCCCGGCTGACCGGCCTCCAGCGCCTCCCTGGCCCGCCGGTAGCTGTCATCGGAGGCACCAGGCGGAAACTGGCCGGTGGCGATCGGCGGCTCGTAGAGCACCGCGCCGGCAAAGCGCTCCGGCGCGGCCAGCAGCGCGTCGAGCGCGACCACGCCGCCGGAGGAGTGGCCGACCAGCACGGCCGGAGTCCCGATAGCTTCGGCGATCGCGAGCACGTGCTCGACCTCGGTGTCGATCGAGTACGGCGCCAGCTCGGGCAGGTCGATCCGGTAGTGCCGGCGAACCAGGCGTACTACCCGGAATCGAGGCGACAGGCGCCCGGCCGTTCGTAGCCAGGACGACCCGTCGTCGAACCCGCCGTGCACGATCAGGATCGGCGGCCCGCTGCCGCCATGGTCTCGGGCCAGGGCATGCGAGCCGTCGGGAAGCTCGGGGGTGATTGAGGCCAATGCGGGCACGGATCCGGATTACCACACCAATCCGGATTTGCCCAGCAGCCCGGCCGGTAGACAGCCGCCGCCTCCAGGCCGCAGCATCGTCAGGTGGCGCTTTATGACTCGATCGGGCGAACCTATGCCGCGCGGCGGCGGACCGATCCCAGGATCGCGGCCGCGATCACCGGTGCCCTCGGTGCCGCCGGCAGCGTCGTCAACGTCGGTGCCGGTACCGGGTCCTATGAGCCCGCATCGACGATCGCCGCGATCGAGCCGAGCTCGGTCACGCATGACTGCGTCGACGGGTTCGGTGCCGCCTACTGGCGCCGGCCGGAGGCCTACCTCGATCCTGATACCAGGGCCGGGATCTCATTCTTCGCCCGCGCCACCGAGGACGAACTGCGGCCAGGCCTGGACCGGCTCGCCAGTGACCTCCGCACCGGCCGGTGGCACGCCGCCCACGCCGACCTCCTTGAGCGTGACTCTCTGGACGTCGGTTACTGTCTGCTAATCGTCGATTTGTGAATCACAGTTTTATGAATATCGCGCGGGGCCGCGCGCCGGGCATTGTTCCTGGCATTCCTGGCGTCTTGCCAGGTCGATCTGGGCTGATTTGAGGCGGGTGAATTGACCAGCTCGAGTGAAAGCCAGGGAAGGGTGTGCGTGAACCTGGCCAGAGGCCGGCTAGGCGAGATCGGCTGGCCCGGGCTCCTGGTCGAGTATCCGGGCCAGTACCAGCGTGATGTCGTCCTCGCCGCGCTGCTGCAGCATCTGGGTGATCTGGCCGCAGCTTCCGTCAAGCGTGTGACCAGGCTCGCTCAGCGCTCCGCTCAGCGCCTTCGTCAGCTGAGCCAAGCCGTCGTCCAGGGGCCTGGACCGGCTCTCCACCAGCCCGTCGGTGAACAGGGCGAGCGTCGCCCCCGCTGGCAAGGTGATCTTGGCGGCCTCGTAGCCGCCGAGACCGAGGCCGATCGGCAAGCCGACCGGCAGGTCGATGCTCTGGGTGCTTCCGTCAGCCAGCGTCAGGATCGGTGCCAGATGACCGGCCTTGGCGATCATGCAGCTATTGGAGACCGGATCGATCACCGCCGCGATGCAGGTCGCGAACGGTGCCGTCGCCATGCTGGTGGCCATCCGGTCCAGCCTGGTCAAGATCTCCTCGGGCGGCAGCTCAAGATCGGCCAGCGTATGCGCGGCGGTGCGTAGTTGCACCATCACGGCCGCTGCCTCCGGGCCGTGTCCCATGGCATCGCCGACAATCAGCGTCGCCCGTCCGCTCATGAGCGGAACGACGTCGTGCCAGTCGCCGCCGACGATGCTCGCTCCCACCGCCAGGTACCGCGTCGCGACCGTCATCCCGGCCGGAGAGATCGGCTTGCCGGGCAGCAGGCCCTGCTGCAGAGCCTCGGCGGTGCGCTGCTCACGCAGGTAGAGCCGGGCGTTGTCGATGGAGACCGCGGCGCGGGACGCCAGTTCCTCGGCTACGCCGATATCGGCCTGGCTGAACTCGGACCAGTTCGCCGAACGGGCGAAAGTAGCGCAGCCCAGCACGATCCCGCGGGCAACCAGCGGCACCGCCAGGAACGAGGTGAACTTGGCCGCCGCCAGCTTGCCGCTACCGGGCAGCCGCGCGAGCCGCGCCACCGACTCCGCGTCCAACTGGTCGAACGTGACCGGCCCGCGGGTCGTCATGGCCCGGTAACTCGGTGAACCCGCGGACAGGACGATCGCCTCACGCGGACGGAGCTGGTCATTGCTCACGATCGTCGGCTGGTCCGAGAGCCGGGCGGCGAGCCGGCGCACCACCACTTCGGTGCCGATCGGCCGCTGCGCCAGTTCGTCGGCGACCAGCATCCGCTCGGACACGAAGATCGCGCAGGCATCGGCGAACGCCGGCACCGCGACGTCAGCGGCCTCGCTCGCGGTGCGGTTCAGGTCGAGGGTCGTGCCGATCCGGTTCGCGGCATCGCTCAGCACGTGCTGGCCTTGGCCAGGGAAGGTGCGCCGGCTGATTACCAGCGCGCCGCTGCCCTGACCCGCGAGCGGTTCGCAGTGCACATTGATCTGGCAGCTGCCGTTCGCAATGCACATCGGGAAGTTGGCCGACCATACCTGGCCGGCGGCGACCGCGATCAGCCCCTGCTCGACTAGGTCCCGCTGCTCTTGCTCGGTCATCAGCACATCGCGGACGTCCTTGCCGACGACCTCCTGCGCTGTGTGGCCGAAGAGTCGCGCGGCCGTCACCGACCACGAGGTGATCAGGCCGGTCGGGCTGGCCGTGAACACGGCAAGACCGTGCAGGTCCGGCCCTTGCCAGACCTGTTCCAGCGATCTGCCGTCATCGGCTAGCTGGGACACCACGACCGCATCAGCACCATTCCTGACGACCACTCACCACCGAGCCGCGCTATCGCGGTGCGCTTCCTTTCTTTCCTGAACAACAGCGCTCTAATCACAGCATGGCACCCGTAGCTAGACCGAGTGCCTGAGATATCGTTCAATCAGCAAAATGTACCGCATCGCGGCCGCTTTGACTGCATTCCGCCGGAGGTCAGTTTGCCGCCGTCTCCGTGGAGAAACGGCTAACCGCAAGACCACGGTTCAGATTTCGGTGCAGGGCGCAGCGCGTGGTAACGGAATGTAATCGACAGGGGAGGGTGGGGAGCGTTCATGGCCGAGGAGGCCAGGCTTGACTGGGTGCCGCCGGGAGTCGATCCCAAGCGGGCCAACGTGGCGAGGGTCTACGACTACTGGCTCGGAGGCACGCACAACTTCCTGGCTGACCAGGACGCCGGACGTGCGATCGCGGCGGTCGAGCCGAGGATGCGCTCGATCGCGCAGGCCAACAGGGCCTTCCTGCGCCGGGCGGTGCGGTTCCTTGGCGTTCGCGACATCGATCAGTTCCTCGACCTAGGCTCCGGCATCCCGACGTCGGGCAACGTGCACGAGGTCGCGCAGCAGGCGAACCCCGCGGCCAGAGTCGCCTACGTGGACGTGGACCCGGTCGCGATCGCGCACAGCAAGGCGATTCTGGCTGGCAACGAGAACGCCGCGATTATCGATGGCGACGTCCGCGAGCCAGAGAAGATCCTGGCGCACGACTCAGTCGACCGCCTGATCGACTTCTCTCGTCCGGTCGGCCTGATCGTCCTGGCCGTGCTCCAGTTCATCGCCGACGCCGAGAATCCCCGGCAGATCATGGCGACGCTGCGAGACCGGATGGTCCCGGGCAGTTATCTGGTCCTTGGCCACGCCACTGATGATGGCAGCAAGCCGACCGTGGCCCAGGCGGGCGAGACCATCTATAACCGCAACGTCGCGACCAAGCTGCACCTGCGCTCTCGGGTCGACATCGAGCGCCTCTTCGACGGCTTCGACCTGGTCGATCCTGGCTTGGTCTACGCCACGATGTGGCGTCCCAGCTCACCCGAGGACATCCAGGCCGACCTAGCCGACTACGGCGTCCTGGTCGGCGTCGCCAGGAAGCTGTGATCTTGCCCACGTTAAGTTGAGCCAGAAAACCTTTGACAGTCTCAAGCATTCCGGAATATGGTTGAGCTACTCAACTGTTGAGGGTCTATAGGTGCCCTGACCTCGCACCGTAGATCTAGCCCAGCGGAGGGGTCATGATGGCACTAGGTGCGAAGGGAGGCGGACGGTGAACTGGTGTCCGGGCGGTAACCGACTTGATCAAGACATCTTCGATGCGATGACCGAGTTCATAACCCAGCTGATGCAGCGCGGAGAGCGGCTCGCTGAAAGTCTCGATGTGCCAGTGTCCTGCATGAAGGCGCTCCGCCGGCTTGACGTGCCGGTGACGATGAAGGATCTGGGACAACGCTTGCGTTGCGACCCGTCCTTCGTGACCATGATCGCCGATGCGCTTGAGCAGCGCGGTCTCGCCAAGCGCGAGGCCAACGCGACCGACCGCAGGATCAAGAACCTCGTGCTCACCGAGCGCGGCCTTGAGCTTAAGGCCACGCTCGATCAGGAGACGCTCTGCGTGATGCCGTGGGCCGACGCGCTCAATGAAGAAGAGCGCGAGCAGTTCCTCGGCTTCGTACGCAAGATGAACGCGTCGCTCGCCGAGCAGGACGGCCCGCCGCCCGCCACGGGCAAGGGCCACGCCAAGGTCAAGAATCATGCGGCCGCGGCAGCCGTCGCCGCCGTGCTTGAGGAGGTGACGAGCAGCACTGCTTCCGCAGCCGGTTAAACGTACTGACCGGCGGATCGCGACGCTGAGAATCGAAGGCCCGGGTGTATCAAGTGCCCGGTGACCCTGACGGGGTGTTCGGGGGCTTATAGGGGGTTGTCCTCCCTTGGCCGACACCGGCAGGGGTGGCTCAGCGAGCCGTACGAGGCGGAGTCCGCCGGCCTGTCGGGGGATCGCGACCAATTAACTTCATCTGCTACCGCAAATCAACTCAAGCCTTAACGCCGTGATCGCTGCCTGGTCACGGTGCGGGACAGCCGCGCCTTAGCGGCAGCATCTCGCGCCAGTCAGCAGCCTGTAGTCCCGGCGCTAGATCCGCACGCCCTAAGAAAGGTGAGGAGACCGCTGTGTCATCGACGCAAACGGTTACCGGTCGGGCGAACAGTCCCGCCGAGGGTGGCGTAAACCGCCATCTCGGGCTGGCTCTTGTCGTTATCGCCATGGCCCAGTTGATGGTTGTGCTGGACGCAGCCATCGTGAACGTCGCGCTGCCGCATATCCAGCATGCGCTTGGCTTCACTGGCAACGGCCTGGAGTGGGTCGTGACCGCCTACGCCGTGACCTTCGGAGGGTTGCTGCTGCTAGGCGGCCGGTCTGGGGACCTGCTCGGCCGGAAGCGAATATTCATCTGGGGACTTCTGCTGTTCTCCGCGGCCTCGCTGTTCGGCGGGTTCGCCACGTCGCAAGCCTGGCTGCTGACCGCGCGCGCGATCCAGGGAGTCGGTGGCGCGATGATCGCTCCGACCGCGCTGGCTCTGATCACGACGACGTTCCCGCAAGGTCCGCAGCGCAACCGGGCATTCGGCGTCTACGCCGCGATGAGCGGCGGCGGCGCGGCGGTCGGCCTGGTCGCAGGCGGGCTGCTGACCTCATACCTGTCCTGGCGCTGGGTGCTGTTCGTCAACGTGCCGATCGGCATCGTCACCGCGCTGGTCGCTCGCTACGTCATCTCCGAGTCCGACCGTCAGACGGGCCGGTTCGACCTGCCTGGTGCGATCACCGCGACGGCCGGCGTGGCCGCACTGGTGTACGGCCTGTCCAACGCGAGCACCGATCAGTCTGGCGTCTCCCACTGGGGCGACCCCAAGGTGGTGATCTCGCTGATCGCCGCGGCCGTTCTCCTGGTCAGTTTCGTGTTCATCGAGAGGCGGAGCAAGCACGCGCTCCTGCCGATGCGGGTGCTGGCCAACCGCAGCCGCACCGGCGGCTACCTCGTGATGCTCGCGCTGGCCACGGCGATGTTCGGGATCTTCTTCTTCCTGACGATCTTCGTGCAGGAAGTGCTCGGCTACAGCGCGCTGCGTTCAGGCCTCGCGTTCCTGCCGTTCGCCGTGACCGTCGTGCTGATGTCGGGTGTCGTGTCCCAGTTGGTCGCCCGCACCGGCCCGCGTCCGCTGATGATCGCGGGTTCCGCGATCACGGCCGTCGGCATGTACTGGTTCTCGCACATCAATGACCACAG
This sequence comes from Streptosporangiaceae bacterium, assembly GCA_036501205.1. Taxonomy (GTDB): domain Bacteria; phylum Actinomycetota; class Actinomycetes; order Streptosporangiales; family Streptosporangiaceae; genus Chersky-822. Next base: position 13,085 of record DASYAT010000037.1, read on the forward strand.
TCAGTACGTCAGCGGGCTGCTCGGTCCGATGCTGGTGACCTCGATCGGGCTTGGCCTGGTGTTCGTGCCGATCTCGCTGGTGGCCCTGACCAAGGTCAGCTCGGAGGACTCCGGCGTGGCGTCCAGCTTGCTGAACACCGGCCAGCAGGTCGGTGGCGCGATCGGGCTGGCCGCGCTGGGCACCGTGACCTGGACGGTGGTGTCGAACAGCATCAAGCACCAGGTTTCCCAGGCGGCGGCCGCGGCCGCGAAGGCAGGACATCACCTGCCTGCTGGCAAACCGGGCGGCAAGGTGCCGGCCTCGATCCTGAACCAGGCACTGGCGTCAGGGATCTCGCGCGGCTTCCTGGTCGCGGCCGGGATCGCCGTGGTCGCCCTGGTCGTCACGTGGGTCATGGTCAGGATCACCCGCGAGGACATCGCCGCCACCCCGGTAATGCCGGGCGCGGGCCCGGCCGAGGTCACCGACACCAACGCCCACACCGACGGGACGGACGAGGTCGACGACTTCGACGATCTGCCGGAACTGGAGCGTTCGGGTCGGTAACCGGCAGATTAGGCGGTGGCAGTGACGGTGGCGGTCGCATCTGATGCGGCCGCCACCGCGCCGTCTAGAAGAGAGACCGTGTTGGCGGCGATAGCGGGGATCCGCGGTCCTGGCAGCACGATTCCGGTGAGATTGAGCGGGTCAGCCGCCGAGAGCTGCACGAGTTCACCGGATCTGGGCTGCTTACGCACCGTTCGCAGCACGTCAAGAGCGTCCGGATGGGCGTACTGCTCGCCGCTGAACCCGTTGACGAACCGGCCGCCCCTGATCGTGCCCCTGGCTTCCATCCGCCGGAACGCCCAGAGCAGGTCCCGCCAGCCGACCCCGGCCGGTATCGATTCTCGCACCGCGATGTCCCGTAGCACCACGCCCCACCGGGCGGCCAGTTGCTCGGCCACGGCCTCGGCCAGCTCGTCCCGGTCCGGCGCTGTCATCGGGCTCGGCAGCAGAGACCACCGGCCGGCCGATCCGGTCGGCACGCTGCCGCTCGCGCCCCTGCGCAGGCCCCGTCGAGGCGCGAACCGCTGCCGGTCACCGCGCCGCAGCAACGAGCGCACCGCCCGGAACCCGTCGGCGGTGACCAGCCCGCGCGCCACGGCGTCCCACAGTGCCTCATCGATCTGATCGGGCGGCAGGCCGGTCGCGGCGGCTAGGTCGTGCCGGAACAGCGCGCCCCCGCGACGCAGTGCGTCGAGCACCTCGAGACTGCAGCCGGGCTCGGGCAGCGCCGGGGTGAGTTCGCCCCGCGCGGCCCGCAGCAGCCAAGGCAGATCCGCGCGCAGCGCCAAGGTGATCGGGGTCGCCCGAGACGGCGCCCGTCCTCGTTTCTGACCGGCCTCGGGCTCGGCGTCGCGCACAGATAGCCGTCCCCAGCAGACCTGGCCGGACAGGCACAGGTCATCGAGCCACTCGCGCCGGTAGCCCTCCACCCGGGCGGCGAGCACCGACCGCTCCCACGCGGCCGCCGCCAGTTCGTAACCCTGGAGTTGCTCGATCACCGACAGCACGCCGAACCGGCCCTCGCGCTTGGTGCCCGCGCTCACGTGCTGCCAGCGCAGCAGGAACCGCATGAAATCTCGCGCGTTCACCGGCTCGACCTCGCGGCGCAACCGGTCCCTGGAGTACGCATGGATCCTGGTCAGCAGCCGTCGCGCGCAGAACTCCTCATCAGCATCGGGCGCGGTGAATCGCCCGCGCAGCGCAAAGCCTTCCTGCTCGATCTTGGCAAGACCTCTGAGGATGAACGCTTTGCGCAGCCCGGTCACCTCAGACAGGCCGGCCGCCGTCGACGGACCCAGGCAGTCCAGGTGGCCGCGAAGCACCCTGCCGATCGCCTCGTCCTCCTCCGGCGGCTCTCGTTCGACCAGGCCCGTCGGAAGGCGGTGATCGGGGACGACTGCGGTATCGGGGAACAGTACGTCGATCGTCTGCCGGTTGTCGGTAACCGCCCATAGCGGACCTGAATCAGCCTGAACCACTACCGCACGGCCGGTCAGGACTAGCGAGTCGAACCAGTCCTGCCACTGCCCGCTCGGCCGCATCACGACCAGCGTGAGCAGCAGGTCGTGCAGCTCATCGAGGTCGCGCGGATCGGGTTTGACCTGTTCGACGACTCGCTGGATCGCGGCCGGATCAAGCCGAGCCAGCTCGTGCGGCGCGACCGGCAGGCCGCGGCGGAGCGGCACGTTCCGGCTGCGCCGGTCTTCAAGCTCGGCGTCGTCAAGGAAGGTGTACGGTCGGCCGTTCAGGATCTCGTGGGCCAGCACCGACGGTTCGGTGGTGTCCCTGACGACCACATTGACCTCGGTCGACTCGATCCGCCCGAGCAAAGCTTTCAAACCCGAAATATCCATTGCCTCGTTAAGGCAGTCGTGCAGGGTCTGCTTGACCAGCAAGTGATCGGGGATGTCCATCGGCCCGGGGGCGACGTTCTCCTGGCAGGCGGCCAGCACCGGGAACACCGCCGCCATCAGGTCATCAGCCTCCATCCGCTGGATCGCGGGCGGATTCTTCCGGCCGTTGCGCATCCGGAGCACGGTCAGGGAAGTGTTGAGGTTCCACCGCCAGCGGACGGCGAACATCGGCGCGGTCAGGACGGCCTGGCGGACGACACTTTCGACCGTGCCCGAGGCGAGAAATTTGGGGACGCGGTCGAGGGGGAAGCTGTGCTGCGGCCCGAGGGAGAGCAGGATCGCGTCGTCGCTGGCCGCCGCCTGCAATTCGAAGTCGAACGTCACGCAGAACCGCTTGCGCAGGGCCAGGCCGAACGCGCGGTTAATCCGGGCGCCGTAGGGGGAGTGGCCGACCAGTTGCATGCCACCGGCTTCGTCGAAGAACCGCTCCAGCACGATGGTGTCCTGCGTCGGCATGACGCCAAGCTGAGCCAGCGCCGTGCCCAGGTAAGCCGCGATCATCTCGGCGGCATCCGGGCCGAGCCCGCATTCGGAGATCAGCCAGCTCACCGCCGCCGCCGCTCGCTCGACCGGAGGCTGGTCATCGCGGACCTGGCCGGGGGCCAGGATCTCGGTGACCGCGGCCCGGATCGCGCAGACCTCCTCTGACAGCTCGATCGTCCGGCCTGGCGCTTCGCCTCGCCAGAACGGGACCGAAGGCGGCGCCCCCTGCGCGTCGACGACCCGGACGATGCCGGGCTCGACCCGGCGGATCCGCCAGGACGTAGTGCCGAGCAGGAACACGTCCCCGGCCATGCTCTCGAACGCCCAGTCCTCGCTGACCGTGCCGACCAGGGCTTCGTCGGGCTCGGCCAGCACCCGGTAGTCGCCCAGCTCGGGGATTGCCCCGCCGGAGGTCAGTGCCGCGATCCTGGCGCCGCGCCTGGCCTTGATCGTGCCGTTCACCTGATCCCGGTGCAGGTAAGCGGCCCGGCGACCGCGTCCGGTCCTGATGCCTTCCGACAGCGTGGTCACGATCTCGTCGAAGTCGTGGTCGGAGACCGATTCGAATGGTGCGGCGCCCCTGGCCAGCTCCAGAAGCTCGGTCTCTGCCCATTCGGCGGCCGAGCACTCGGCGACCACCTGCTGGGCCAAGATGTCGAGCGGGCAGTTCGGCATGACCAGCCGGTCCAGCCGCCCGGACTTGGCGCCGCGCAGCAAGGCGGCGCATTCGACCAGCTCGTCCCTGCTCGTCGGATACAGCCGGCCGCTCGGCACGCCGTCCCGGCTGTGGTTGGACCGGCCGACTCGCTGCAGGAACGTGGCGAAGCTGCGCGGGGAGCCGATCTGGCAGACCAGCTCGACCGGTCCGATGTCGATGCCGAGCTCCAGCGACGCGGTCGCGACCAGCGCACGCAGGTCACCGCCGCGCAACCGGGCCTCGACTCGCTGCCGCCGGTCCTTGGACAAGCTGCCGTGATGAGCGGCCACCTGGCCTTCACCGAGCCGTTCGCCGAGTTCATGCGCGATCTTCTCGGCCTGCCGCCTGGTATTGACGAATATCAGCGTGGTGCGGTGCTGCTCGACGTGGCCGGCGATCAGGTCGATGATCTCGTCCATCTGCTCGCCAGAGGCGACCGCGCCGAGTTCGTCCGAGGGGAGCTCGAGAGCGAGGTCCAGCTCGCGCCGGTGGCCAGTGTCCACAATCGAGCAGTGTGGCGAGCCGTCGGGATTGCTCCTGGCCGGGCCGGCGCCGACCAGCAGCCGGGCGACATCGCTGATCGGCTTCTGCGTCGCGGACAGGCCGATCCGCTGAAGGGGGCGGCCGGTGAGGTGCGCGAGCCGTTCGAGGGTCAGGGCGAGGTGGGAGCCGCGCTTGTTGCCGGCCACGGCGTGGATCTCATCGACGATCACGGTGTCGACGGTCGCCAGCATCTTGCGGCTGCGCTCGGCGGTGACCAGCAGGTAAAGCGACTCCGGGGTGGTGATGAGGAAGTCCGGCGGCCGCTTCAGCATCGCGGCCCGTTCGGCCGCCTCGGTGTCGCCGGTGCGGACCGCGATCCTGATCTGCGGTGCGGTCAGGCCGAGTTCGGCGGCGGTCTCGGCGATCTCGGCGAGTGGCCGTTCGAGGTTCTGCCAGATGTCGACCGCCAGCGCCTTGAGCGGCGATATGTAGACGACCTGCGGGCCAGCGGAGGTCTCGGCCTCGTCCTCTTCGGCGGCGGCTTCGGCCGGGGTCTCGTGGGCGCGGTAGAGGCGGTCAATGCAGACCAGGAAGGCGGCCAGCGTCTTTCCTGAGCCGGTCGGTGCGGCGATCAGCGTATGCCTGCCGGCGGCGATCTCACCCCAGCCCTGGTCCTGCGGTGCGGTCGGCCCAGCCGGGAATCGCCTGGCGAACCAGGTCCTTACTGCCGGGTGGAATGATTCGAGCACTTGTTCACACTAACCCGGCCCGCCGACAGTCAGCCTCCGGCGATTCCTCTCGGCACTCCTGCGAGCAGCGCCCTGGTTAGCATCGCGTCCTGTGCGCTGGTGGTCACGTTGATGATCGGGATCGACATGCTCTTCTTTCCGGCGATCTTGGCTGGGTCGTTGACAAAGAGGAGGTAGTCTTCCCCTTGAGTTCCAGTTCATCGAAGAAGTGCAGCGGGTCTGCGTTGTGCTTGGCGGCGATGGCCTCGGCGTGGATCACGGCCGCTGCCTGGTCGAAGATCCGCTGGGCCTTGCAGCTTGTGGTTCCGGAGACGGGCTTGGTGGCCAGTTCCTGGAAATCCTCGGCGGCGATCTCCGCTAGCTTCTTCGCGAACTCACCGGAGGTTATGTCGCCGATGACGTCGGTGTAGTCCTTGAGTTTCAGCAGGAAACTGACCGCATCGAGTGCCTTTCCGGTGACGCAGGTGACGCCGTTCACCTTGGCCTTGTCGTGCAGGGCCACGACCAGGTGATCGGTTCCCTGGAATCCGCCGCCCGGCGGTGCGGCGTAGCTGTGCAGACGAGCGGAATCCATCACGAACAACTGCGCTACGACACCTGAGTAATCAGGCTTGCCCTTCTTGCCGCAGTTGAGGTCGAAGCCGACCTGATAGCCGATCTGGATACTGGCGGGTGGCTGAACCGGCGTGACCTGGGCGGCCTTCGGCTGCGTGGAGTCACAGGAGGCATGGCCCTTGAGCTTCAGCGCAAAAGTGGTCGCTTTGGCGAAGTAGGCCCAGGAAGCAGTGCTAGCCCACCCCGGCTTGCAGCGGCCAGAACCCTTACCGTTGCAGAACGGATCCTTGTTGTCCTTAGTCAGGTCAAGCCCGATGGCCGACTTGGAGTTCACAGCGATGACGGCCGGGACAATTACCGAGTTCGCGCCGGCGCGCATGACGTTGCCGCCGCCGCTGGCGGTCGCGGCCGTCGCGGGCAGAGCCGGGAGGGCAGGCAGGCCGATCAAAACGGCGGCGATTGCTCCCCAGATGCTGTGCGATCTCATTCTTCACAGACCTCGATTCTCTGCTGGTGCTCACTTAGACGGAGGAGCTAGCCGATATATGACGCCGGCGGTGTCGTCACTGACGTAGAGGGCGCCGTCCGGTCCCGGTACGGCGTCGGCCGGGCGGCCCCACCGGCTGCCGTCGGACTTCTGGAAGCCGGTGACCATGACCACGGCTGGTTCGAGGGTGTGCCTGGCCGCGTTCCATGACAGCCACAGCACCGCTGGCGGTCTCGGCGGCACCCGGTTCCACGAGCCGTGCACGGCCACGACCGCGCCGTTCCTCCAGGGCGCGGGCAGGCGGCTGCCTTCGAGGAAGGACATGCCCAACGGCGCGCTATGCGCGGGCAGCCCGATGTTGATCGGCGGTAGCCCGGCGCAGTTGAGGTGGTGGCCGCGCGGGTTCGTTAGCGAGTCGCGCACCAGCGGAATCGCGGCCAGCGAGCCGGCCGTATGGTTCACGTCCTGATCGGGATTGCAGTAAGGCCAGCCCAGATCGCGGCCCTGGGTTACCGGCACCACTTCGTCCGGCGGGTGGTTGTTGACGTAGGCCTGGATGACCAGGCCGAAGGCGTCATGGTGCCCGGCGTAGGCGGAGTGGAACGGGTAGGGGATGTTGTCCCGGTTGTTCACGGCCGTCCAGACCGTCCCGTCCGGCGCGACCGCCAGGCCTTCGCCGTTGCGCACCCCGCGCCCGATCACCCGGAGCCTGGTGCCATCCGGACGCACCGACATGATGGTCGCGCGCGGCGGCTTGAACGTGCGGTCGTCCGGATTGGCGTTCGACGAACTGCCGACGTTGAAGTAAATGGTGCCGTCGGGCGCCACGGCCACATCCTTGACGATGTGGTTGTCGTCGCCGTCCGGCTTGATGCCAGGCAGGTGCGGAGCGATGACCCGTGGTGGCCCGCTGATGCCTTTCTTGCCCCACGGGTAGCGCACGACCTGGTCGGCCTCGGCGACGTAGAGCACCCAGCGGCCGCCGAGCCGGGCGAAGGCCAGGCCCTGCGGCTGGGTCACGTTGCTCAGCACGGTCCGCATCTTCGCGAGGCCCGTCCGGCTCGGGATCAGCTCGGCGACGGTTCCCTCGTCGGGCTGGCTGACCAGCAGGTCTCCCTGCGGGGTCCATGCTTCCATCCGCGCATCCGACACACGGCCCCAGACGCGGACCGTCCACCCGGGGGGCACGTGCAGCTTGTGCTTAACGGCGAACGCGCCGTCTTCACCCGGGGGTGCCGCCACTTCGACCGAGGAGGTGGCCCTGATCGGCAGGCCGCTGGCCTTGACGCCCACCTGTACCGGCTTGCCGCAGGCGGCTACGATCAGCGCCGCCGCCGTCAGCACTGTGGCAATGGCCGCCGAACGATACCGGTTGACCCGCATTGGCCCAGTCCACCACGTGGCTCAAGAAAAAACACCGTGGTCCCGGCAGCAACGTCGGCGCCGGGACAACGATGCGGAAGGTCAGGCGGGCAAGTCGGAGTAGCTGCTGGCGTCGCCCTTGAGCGCCACGCTGAGGTCGCCGCTGATGCCGATCGGCAGGTCACCGGCGATCGTGATCCGGTGCAGCCGCCTGGGCAGGTCATCGTAGTCGGCGACCGCGTAGTGCTGGGTCGCCCGGTTATCCCAGATCGCGATGTCGCCGGGCCGCCAAGTCCAGCGCACCGTGTTCTCCAGCCTGGTCACGTGCCGCTGCAGCAACTGGAACAGGTCGGCCGAGTCGGTCGTGGTCAGCCCCGCGAACGACCGCACGAAGTGCCCGAGCAGCAGCGACGGCTCGCCAGTCTCCGGGTGCAGCCGGACAACCGGGTGCTCGGTCTCGAACTCCAGCCGCCGAAACTCCTTGCCGTACTCCTTCTCCTTGACGTCCACGCCGCCGATACGCGGCGGCCGGCTATCGGCGTAGTCGTAGAGGTTCGAGTGCAGTGCCCGGAGGCTGTGGACCAGGGCCTGCAGGGCCGGGTGCAGCCGACGGTAAGCCTGCACCGTGTTCGCCCAGACGGTCGTGCCGCCGTACGGCGGCAGGGTGATCGCCCGCAGGATGCTGATCGCCGGCACCCGGTCAACGAACGTGACATCGGTGTGCCAGCTATTGGCCTTGCCCTGCTCGGAGTCGATCGGCAGCACGGCCTGCCCGTCACCGCCCACCGTCGGGTGCGGCTTGGTCACCTGGCCGAGCAGCCGGGCGAACGCCAGTTGCTCGGCATCACCGGCGTGCTGCTGGTCGCGCAAGAACACGACCCGGTGCGCGAGCAGGGCCGATCGCAACTCGGCGACGGCATCGGCCGGGAGTTCGCCGCTGATCTTGATCCCGCTCACGATCGCGCCGAGCGATCCGCCGACCTTGGCTACCTCGACATGCCGGTATTCGTCGGGCCGGCTCGGTGCGCCGGCCAGTGCAGTGGCTTGGTGATCTTGTACCTGGGTCACAGCAAGTTCGCCCTTCATCGGCTGTGGTCTTGCCCCCAATCTCCCGCGCCCTCTACCGAATGTCAAGAATTCCGATGGACATACTAGGTTTTAGATGAGCTTGCCGCGCTCCCGCCGCGTACCGGGCCGACACGCCGTCCGACACCAAGCCGCCGCAACACCCGTGTCGGCCCACCTCAGGCAACCCCGCCACCTGCGACAACTCCTCAACTCACCGGCATTGGGTCCAGCCGGTCACAAGCGCTCTGGCGACTGGCCGCACCAGGCCGCTGGCAGCTGCCGTCCTGATGTAGTTAGCGCCCAGGCCGGGCTGGGACTCATGAGGGGTTAATCAGGGAAAGCTGCTGGTACGGGGGCGTGCGAACTGGGAGCGTAGGGATGGACTCATTCGTTAAGGGAAGTGAGTCGAAACCGAGTCTTTCATGAGTACATTTAGTGCTGTTCTAGGACACGCTGCTCTAGCTGCCGTACCGTGAGCCGCCCACGGCGGAGCTGGATTGGAGTTCGAATGCCCGGAGTCGCTCGTGAGCTCGGCAAAGCCGGCCTGGCCATCGGCTTGGGTTTGGTGCTGATCGGTCCGACCGTCCAGGGGGCAGACGCCATCCTGCCGGCTCCGGGCGAGACCGCCTCCGGCCATGAGATCGTGTCGGCGAAGACGGCCGCGCCGCAGGTCAAGGCCAAGGCAAAGACCACGAGCAAGCACAAGTCCAAGAGCAAGGCGACGGCCAAGCACAAGCGGCGTCCCTCGGCAGCCAGCCAATTCCAGGTCGGAGCCGACCTGCGACCGGGGGTCTACACAGCGCCAATCGTGACCAGGCCGGCAAGGACGCGCGCTCACCCGGCTGGCAACAAGCGCAAGTCGCCCGGCAAGACCGGGACCAAGACCGGGACCAAGACGCACCCAGGCAAGCCCCCCAAGCGCCCGATCCGCAAGCCTCCGACCCGCTCCAGGATGAACCCGGTCGTCCACCAGCGGCGCCACCCATCGCTGGCCGGGACGTGGTCACTGTTCGGCGGCGAGTTCAAGTTCAGCCGGACCGGGGTCGGGACCATTTCTGACACGGTGATCGCCCAGCGCATCGGCGTGTTCTGCCCGACGGTGAACGATCAGGACGGCCAGCTCGTGTTGCGCCTCGTCGACAAATTGGACTACGTCGGCACCTGGCAGTGGTTCAACCCCAAGACGTGCCAGTCGGCCGGCTACGGCATGGTCAAGATCATGGTGTGGCGGGACAAGCTGACGGCCACCTTCACCGCCTACCCGCCCTCCGGCCAGGCCGGCCCGCCGGACACCACGATGATGGACCGGCTGCCCTAGCTGTACTTGCGCTGGCGCATCGCCTCGTAGAGGACGATCGATCCGGCGGTGGCGGCGTTCAGCGAGCTGGCCGATCCTGTCATCGGCAAGTTGACCAGCACGTCGCATTCGGCCCGCCAGGCGGCGGTCAGCCCGGTCGTCTCGTTGCCGATCACCAGCACGACCGGCCCGGTCAGGTCGGCGGCCCGGACGTCGACCGCACCGTCCTCGTCGGTACCGATCACGGCGACTGGTGACCCGGCCGAGCGCAGCCCACCCACCCAGTCGATCACCTCCCGGTGCGAGCCCGCCCGCACGACCGGAACGCTGAAGAACGAGCCGGTGCTGGCCCGCACGCACCGCGGATCGTACGGATCGGCGCCGTGCCCGGTCACCACCAGGCCGGTCCCGCCGAACGCATCGACCGACCTGATCAGCGTGCCGACGTTGCCAGGGCTAGCCGGCCGGTCGAAGACCGTCACTAGCAAGGTCCGGCCGGCCACCGCGAGCCTGGACAGGTCATCCGGCGGCAGCTCGGCCACGGCCAGCAGCTCAGGCGCGCCTTCCGACTTCTCGCCGAGCTCAGCCATCAGCTCAGGCGCGACGACGAACCGGGCCGCCGCCGGCGCGGTCTCCCACAGCTCCAGCGCCCATTTCGACGGAGCGGTCCGGCCGTCGTGCAGCAGGGCCCGGATCGTCCAGCCGCACCTGACCGCCTCCGACACCGGCCGGACGCCCTGCACCAGGAATTCCCCGGTCCGGTGCCGCTTGGTCCGGTTAACAAGCAGCGCCTGCCACTGCTGGAAGGTCGCGTTCCGGCTGCCGACCCGGCCGGGCCGGGCCGCGCTCATTGGCGCGCCTCCGGCACGACCGCGGTCACGTCCCGCGCGGACAGGGGAAGAACATCTTGCCGTCTAGGTCCACATCAAGCTTCATAGCGGAAAACCCGTCCGGCCGCGAATAGACCGTCAGGCAGAACGCGGCGTAACTGTGCCGCCCAGAGCACTTGCTCCCGGTCTGGCCAGGTGAGCAGACGTAGTGATCGGCCGAGTACTCGACCTCGCCGACCCACTTTCCGGTCGGCTGGGCCTTGGTCCGGTCCGCGCTGAACGCATCCCATCCGCACGGCGTCGGTCCCGCCAGCGCCGTGCAGGTGAGGCCGTACTGCCTGCTGCCGCGTAGCTCGGCGGCGAAGCAGGCCTTGTAGATGTAGCATTCCTCGATCACCGCGCCGTCCGCGTAGCGCCTGGCCCACCAGGTCAGCCACGGCGAGTTCTTCCACAGCCCGGCCATGCCGAGCCGGTGCGTCTCGTTGAACGCGTACGCCAGCAGGTTCTGGGCGTCACCTCGGGTCAGGTGGAACCCGGTGGTGGACGGCGGGTCGAAGCTGTCGATGTCGTCCAGTTCGACCGCGTCGAATCCCTTGCGCGCGCACATCTCCAGCCGGGCCTTGATCACTGGCTTCAGCGAATTGAGCTGGCGGAAATCCACCCACCGCTCCTGCGGGTAGCCGTAGTAGACGTTGCCGAGCGTCGCGGCCGGGAACCCGGCCCGCTGCCCGGGACTACCGTCAGGACGGTATTCCTCCCAGGCCAGGTCCAGGTAGCAGATCGTACGGGGATGCGCGAGCGTGTCCGCCTGCCAGCGGGTCTTGATCGCGTGCACCTGCGCCTTGGTGGTCAGGAACCCGTCGATGTCATACATGTCCACGGCCTGCTTGCCGGTCCGCTCCAGCGGCGTGGCCCGTCCGATCTGCCAGTCCCACCGCATCGGCTTGCCCTTCGAGTTCAGATGCGGCGGCAGCCAGCAGTGACACGTGACCGGTCTCGGCAGCGGAGTCACCCGCCACCGGAATCGCAGTACCGTCGCACCGCCCCGGTCGACGGTCCGAACGGTGACCTGATGCGCGCCTAGCGTCAGTTTTCCGGTGTAGAAAGCATGCGCCGGCTGAATCTTGTGCCAGGAGCGACGGTCAATGCGGTAGAACTCGACCGGCTTGCCCAGGCTGGCCGCGTAGTGCGGCGAGCCAACCTCGAAGTACTCCTGCCGGGATCCGGTCCTGTGCTCGGGCAGGCCGCCCGTGAATTCGGTGCGCGGCGCGCGCCCGGAGGGGTAGGCGCGCACCACGCGCCGGGTCTTCACCGTGGCCGAGGCGTTGACCACGGAGAACGAGAACGGCGCCCGGCGAGTCTGCACCACTTCGGTGGCGGTCTCGGTGAGCTGCAGCTTCCGGCCGGTGTCGGCGTGACCGACGATGTACGTCGAAGCGGCGAATGGCGTGGCCGTGCTGTCGCTGCCGGATTGGCAGAAGCCTTCGCAATTTTTCCAGTAAAAAGCAACACCGAAGCTGAGCAGGCGATCGCCTTTCGGTACCCGGCCCGGTCGCCAGTGCAGGCCGGCCGCCCTGACGACACTGCCATCGCGAGCGGGGCCGGCGATCCGCAGCGCACCTGACCGCTGGGGCAGCTCGATCGCTTTCGAGGCGGCCGGCCGGGAGGTGGCCACCGCTGTACCGGTAGGCACGCCGATCAAGCCGGCCGAAGCGAGAGCGGCGATCGCCGCCTGGACACGCAGTGCTCTGGTGGACATGTCCGATCAACCTCTCGCTGGCAGCTACCTGGTAAGGGCGGGCGGCAGCATCGCCGCGTGGGCGCCGAGCAGCTCGTCGCACATCGCGACGGTCTCGGCGGTGGTCAGCGTCGCCGCCGTGTTCGGGTCGAGCAGTGCCGCCTGGTAGACGTAGTCCCGGTTGCCGGTCAGCGCGGCCTGCACGGTCAGCTCGACCACGTTGAGGAACGTCCGGTTCAGCGCGGCCAGCTGCACCGGCAGCGCACCGACCGCCCGGGGGAGCGGCCCGCCGACGCCGAGGTAGCAGGGCACCTCGACGCACGCGTCCGGTGGCAGGTTCTCGATCTTGCCGTCGTTGCGCACGTTGACGTAGATCTCGCGCTCTTCGCCGGTCTCCATCGAGTGGATGAACTGCGAGGCCAGTTCGTCGTTGGACTCCAGCTCGATCCGCTCACCGGCGTCAAGCTGCCTGGTCAGCTCGGCGAACTCGGCCAGGTTCTCCTCGCACCTGGCCAGGTAGTCGCCGACGAAGATCCGGTAGTGCGCGACCTGGGAGTCGTGCCGCATGAACCACGGCACGTACTCGGCCGAGTGCTCGCTGGACTCGGTGGGGAAGTAGCCGAACCGCCGGAACAGCTCGACCCGCACCCGGCGGCCGAGCCCGTCCGGATCAGCGTCGAGCACTTGCCTTAGCTTCGGGTAGAGCGACTCGCCATTGTGCTCGAATTGCAGCACGAACGCCTGATGGTTGAATCCCGCCGTCAGATAGCTGATCTCGGCTTCGGGAACCCCTACGAGCCCGGCGAGGAACGCGTGCGTGTCCCGGACGGAGTGACACAGGCCGTAGACCCGCGTGAACTCGGTGCCCGAGTAGATCGCCCACGGCAGCATCGCCATCGGGTTGGTGTAGTTGAGCAGGTACGCGTCCGGGCAGTGCCGCAGCATGTCGGTGGCGAGCGCGACCGCGACCGGGATCGTGCGCAGCCCGCGGAAGATCCCGCCGATGCCGATCGTGTCACCGATCGTCTGCCGCAGCCCGAACTTAGCCGGGATATCGAAGTCCAGCCTGGTCGCGTCGTAGCCGCCGACCTGGACCTCATTGATCACGTACTTGGCGCCTTCGATCGCCGCCGTCCGATCGAGCGATGCGCTGACCGTGACTCCGGCGCCGGTCTGCTCGACGATGCGGTTGACCAGCCGTTCGGCGAACGCGAGCCGCTCGGCGCTGATGTCGTGCAGCGATAGGTGCAGCCGGCCGCTGAACTCGGCGAACCCGCACAGGTCGGTGGCGACATTCCGGGTGAATTCGATGCTGCCAGCACCGATGAACGCGATCTTGATCACGATCAAAAGTGTTTCATTCTGCTCAGTTACGCGCAAGACTGCGCAGGTCATCATGCAATGACCCACAGTTACCTGCAGTTTTGCTGCTCGCTCGACCTTGACACAGTCAGGCGGGAGCCCAAAGATATGCCTCAAACATCGGCGTAGGTGAACAGAGGTCGTGATGGGCACTAATCGGCTGCGAACCGCTGGGATCTGCGCGCTCGCGATGACCGTCGTCACCGGGCTGGCGGCCTGCGGCTCAGGCAGCGTGGCGACCGGCAACAGCAAGTCGATCCAGATCTGGGAGGGCTATACCGGCGTTGAGGCGAAGGTGTTCGCCCGCATGATCACCCAGTACGAGAAGTCCCATCCGGGCGTGAAAGTCAACACGCTGTATGTCAACAGCGATAACACGCTGCAGAAGGTGCAGACCGCCGTGGCCGGCGGCGCTCCGCCGGACATCGCCTACCTGTACGGGTCGTGGGCACCGAACGTCGCCAAGATCTCCTCGGTGGTCACGCTGACCAGCCTGGTGAAGCAGCCCGGGGTGGACTGGAACGACTTCTGGGTCGGCGAGCGCGATGTCGCTACCGTCAACGGCCGCGTGATCGGGATGCCGGCCCTGGTCGATAACCTCGCCGTGGTCTACAACAAGACCCTGTTCGCCAAGGCCCACCTGCCGCTGCCCAGTGCGAACTGGACTTGGTCGCAGTTCGAGGCCGACGCTAAGAAGCTGACGATCTCGTCGATCAAGCAGTTCGGCACTGCCTACGTCACGCCGGGTAGCGAGGACACGGTCTGGCACTGGGAGGCATTGCTCTGGGAGGCCGGCGGCCAGCTCCTCAACCCTGACAACACCAAGGCGGCGTTCGACTCCCCGGCCGGGCTGACAGCGCTGGACGCGCTGCGCACGATGTCCGTCACCGATAAGTCCATGTACCTCGACCCGACCGACTCGGCTTACGCGAACCTGTTCAACTCCGGCAAGGTCGGCATGCTGGTCACCGGGCCGTGGGACCTGTCGGCCTTCCCGAACGTGAAGTACGGCGTCCAGGTCATGCCGTCGTTCCCCGGCACGACCGGCGGGCATCAGACGATCTCAGGACCCGATAACTGGGTCGTCTTCAACAACGGCGCCTCCAGGGTCAAAACCGCCGAGAACTTCCTCCTCTGGCTGACGGCACCGGCCCAGGACAAATATTTCACCCTGAAAACCGGCAATCTGCCGACGCGGCAGTCGACCGCCAACTCGCCCGGCTACCAGACCCAGATGAACGCGGCGCTGCCTGATGTCTCGACGTTCATCGCCAACCTCAGCAACGTCAAGCAGGCCAGGCCGCAGATCGCCACCTACCCGCAGGTCTCCCAGGTCATCGGCAACATGATCGTGGCCGTGCTGCTCGGCAAGCAGCAGCCGAAGGCCGCGCTGGACGCCGCCGCCGCGAAGGTCAACCAGATTCTGGCCGGGTCTGGATGAGCCTGTCGGCTTCGCTTGCGCTCAGCCGGCGTCGGCTCGGCGAGCGGCCGGGATCGCGGCGGCTGCGCCGGGCCGAGTCGCTGACCGGGTGGGCGTTCGTCACCCCGGCGACGGTGGTGATCGGGCTGTTCGGCGCCGCGCCGATCATCTGGTCGCTGATCCTGTCGTTCCAGCAGAACAACCTGCTTTCGTCGAACACGCCGTTCGTCGGGCTGCGCAACTACCGGCAGATGGCGCACGACCCGGTGGTGGGATCGGCGATCTGGCACACGCTGATCTACACGGTGCTGTTCGTGCCGGGGACGATGGTGGTCGGGCTGTTCCTCGCGGTGGCGATGAACAGGAAGCTCCGCTTCATGTGGGTGTACCGCACCGCCGCCTACGCCACGATGGCGATCTCGACGATCAGCGAGGCGCTGGTCTTCATCTGGCTGTTCGACCCGTCGTACGGGATCGTGAACTACATCTTCAGCCTGCTGCATCTTCCGCAGCAGCAGTTCCTGAACTCGCCGTCGCAGGCGCTGTACGTGATTGTCGTGATGACGATCTGGGGCTGGAGCGGGTTCGCGGTCGTCATCTACCTGGCCGCGCTGCAGGGCGTCCCGAAGGACCTGACCGAGGCAGCGGCGATCGACGGGGCCAGCCCGGTCAAGTCGTTCTGGCGGATCACCATGCCGCTGCTGTCGCCCGCGTCGCTGTTCCTGGCGGTCTGGCTGACGATCAACGCGCTGCAGCTCTTTGACGAGGTGTACCTGTCGACTCAGGGCGGGCCGCTGGGGGCCACCACGGTCATGGTCTATTACCTGTACCAGCAGGCGTTCGAGAACTTTAACTTCGGCTACGCCTCGGCCATCGCGTACGTGTTGTTCATCGTGATCCTGGTGGTCACCGCGATCCAGTTCCGGATCGGGCGGCGATTCACCTACTACCGGTCATGAGCGTCGTGCCGGAGGCGCGCCGGGTAAGCACAGCAATTGTGCCGGGGCTGGTGCGGCGGCGGCGCCGGTGGCCGTTCAGCCCTTGGCATCTGGTGCTGATTCCGGCGACGATTGTCTTGCTGTTCCCGTTCGTCTGGCTGGTGGTCACGTCCGTGGAGACCTCGTCGGAGGCGCTGCGGTTTCCGCCCGACCTGACGCCGCACGTGATCAGGTTCCAGAACTACCCGGACGCGCTGAACGCGGCTCCCTTCGGCCGGTTCTTCTTCAACAGCGCGATCGTCGCGCTGACCACGGTCGTGTGCAACCTGGTGCTGTGCTCCGCGGCCGGCTATGCGTTCGCCCGGTTCAGGTTCCTGGGCCGGACCGCGCTGTTCATCGTGATGATGGCGACGCTGATGGTGCCGTTCCAGGTCACGATGATCCCGCAGTTCCTGATCACCAAGTGGGTCGGCGTGAACCTGCTGGCCGGGGCCGGCATCGGCCATATCGGAGCGCTGATCTTGCCGAATGCCGCGACCGCGTTCGGGGTGTTCTTCCTGCGGCAGTTCTTCCGCACCATGCCGATCGAGTACGAGGACGCGGCCCGGGTGGACGGCGCTAACCGGCTGAAGGTGCTGTGGAAGGTCGTGCTGCCGCTGGCGACGCCGGCGCTGGCGACGCTCGCCGCGCTGACCTTCCTCGACTCGTGGAACAACTTCCTCTGGCCGCTGATCGCGATCAACTCGACGGCGGCGTCTACGCTGCCGCTCGGGCTCGCGACGTTCCAGGGCGCGCATTCGACTGAGTGGCCGCTGCTGATGGCGGGCAACGTGATGAGCCTCGCGCCGATGATGATCGTCTTCCTGATCGCGCAGCGGTATTTCGTCCGATCCGTCGCGGCCACGGGCCTGTCCGGGATTTAGGAGGTACTGACCATGCAGCAGGCCGACCTCGGCCTTACCGAAGCCGAGATCGCGTCGCAACCCGACTGCTGGCGGCAGGCGGCCGCACTGCTGCCCGAGGTGGGCGGGCTGTTGCCGGCGCCGGGCGAGCGCGTGGCCGTGGTGGGCTGCGGCACGTCCTGGTTCATCGCCCAGTGCTACGCGGCGGCGCGCGAGGCGGCCGGGCTCGGCGAGACCGACGCTTTCGCCGCGTCCGAAATGCCGCCCGGCCGCCGGTACGACCGGGTGGTGGCGCTGTGCCGGTCCGGCACGACCACCGAGATCCTGCGGCTGCTCGATGTGCTGGGTGGCCGGCAGCCGACGGTGGCGATCACCGCGGACGCGCGGACGCCGATCTCGTCGGCTGCGGACGCGATCATCGCGCTGGACTTCGCCGATGAGCAGTCGGTAGTCCAGACCCGGTTCGCCACCACCGAACTGGCGCTCCTGCTCGCGCATCTCGGCACCGACGTCGGGCCGGTCGCGGCGGCGGCTGAACGCGTCCTGGCCGGCCCGCTGCCCGAAGTGCTGACCGATGCCTTCCAGTACACCTTCCTCGGGACCGGGTGGACGGTCGGCCTGGCCAGCGAGGCGGCGCTCAAGCTGCGCGAGTCGGCCAGGCTGTGGGCCGAGTCGTATCCGGCGATGGAATACCGGCACGGGCCGGTCGCGATCACCGGACCGGGGAGCCTGGTGTGGATGCTCGGCTCGGCGCCGGACGGGCTGGCCGACGAAGTCGCGGCGACGGGCGGGACCATGTGGCCAGCGGACGGGTCCGCTCCGGTCGAGCATCCGCTGGCCGAATTGGTGCGGGTGCACCGGGTGGCGGTCACGGTCGCCCGGGCCGCCGGACTCGATCCCGACCGGCCTCGGAACCTGACCCGTTCGGTGATTCTGAGTTGATCCTGGTCGTCTCGCTCAACCCGGCGCTCGATCTGACGTACGAGGTCGACGCGGCGGACTGGGCGGGCGTCAACCGGCCGCACACCGTGCACGTCCGGCCCGGCGGCAAAGGCGTGAACGTGGCCAGGACGCTGCGGGCGCTCGGCCTCGATGTCCGGCTCGCGGGGCTAGCCGGCGGGAGCGCCGGGGCTGAGCTCATCGGGCTCCTGGCTGAGTCGGGGATCGAGCTGGCGTTCACGGCGATCGCGGGCGCCACCCGGCGGACGCTGACCGTGGTCGATGCGGCCCGTCAGCAAGCGGCGTTGTTCAACGAGCCAGGGCCTGTCGTCGCGGCCGAGGAGTATGCGGAGTTTGTCGCCTGGTACCAGGCTGCTCTGGGCCTATGCGACGCGGTGGTGCTGTCGGGGAGCCTGCCGGGCGGGGTCGATGCTGATGCGTACGCGGAACTGATCGCGGCTGCTCGGGCGGCATCGGTGCCAGTGATCTTGGATACCAGCGGACCGGCGTTGGTGGCGGGCGTGGCAGCCGGGCCGACGCTGGTCAAGCCAAATCTGGCTGAGCTTGAGGATGTCACGGGACGATCGCTTGGTGCCGGTGCCGCTTCAGCCCCTGCTCCGACCCCAGCCTTCGCTCCGACCCCAGCCTCCGCTCCGACCCCAGCCTCCGCGCCGATCGAGGAAGCGGCTCAGGAGCTTCTCCGGGCAGGTGCCCGGTCTGTGGTGGTTTCGCGGGGGGCGGACGGTCTGCTGGCTGTTGCCGGGGATGGCCGCTGGCTGGCTTGGCCCGGTGTACCGGTCAGCGGGAACCCGACCGGGGCCGGAGACGCTGTAGTAGCCGGGCTCGCTGACGGGCTGGTGCGCGGGCTTGAGTGGCCGGACCTGCTTCGGCATGCGGTGGCGCTGGGTTCGGCGACGGTCGCGACGCCGGTGGCGGGCGAGTTCGCTCCGGACGAGTACGAGCGCCAGCACCGTAGCGTCAAGGTCGACATTTCCGGCAATCCGCCCTCGTCCCGCGAACGCCGTTCCGACTCTGTGCCAGATTTGCCGGAATTCGAAGGATTCGAAGCGGCAAGGCCTCAGATGAATACGCAGATTCATCAGGTTTCTGAGGGATGAATATGCGTATTCATCCGGTTCGATCCAGTCGCTCGGTGGTCAGGGGTACTCGATGACGCTGGTGGCGACGGGTGAGTTGGTGGGAGCGGCTCGGGCGGCTGGGGGTGCGTCGGTCGCGTTCAACGTGATCGGGATCGAGCACGCCGAGGCAATCGTCGCCGGCGCCGAGGTGGCCGGCCGGCCGGTGATCCTGCAGATCAGCGAGAACTGCGTGAGCTATCACGGGGCGGTCGAGCCGATCGCGGCGGCCGCGCTCGCGGTCGCGGCGGCCAGTGCCGTGCCCGTCGCCGTGCACCTGGATCACGCGACCAGCGTGGGGCTGGTGAGCGCGGCGGTGACGGCCGGCATCGAATCGGTGATGTTCGACGCCTCCGAGCTGGATTACGCGTCGAACGTGGCCGCCACGGCGGAAATCGCCCGGTGGTGCCACGATCGCGGGGTCTGGGTCGAGGCCGAGTTGGGTGAGGTCGGCGGCAAGGACGGGGTGCACGCACCGGGGGCCAGAACCAAGCCGGCGCAGGCCGCCGACTACGTGCGGACGACCGGAGTCGACGGGCTCGCGGTGGCGGTCGGCAGCTCGCACGCGATGCTTACCAAGAGCGCGAGGCTCGACTTGGAGCTGGTCGGGCAGATCCGGGCGGAAGTAAGCGTTCCGCTCGTGTTGCACGGATCGTCCGGAGTTCCCGAGAATGTCCTCATCGCGGCTGTGCGTTCGGGCCTGACGAAGATCAATATCGCCACCGCGCTGAACAAGGTGTTCACAGAATCGGTGCGGGCCGCGCTTGCGGGCGATGAGCGGCTGGTCGACCCGAGGAAGTACATGGCGGCGGGCCGCGATGCGGTCGCAGAGGAGGTAGCCAGGTTGCTAACCGTGCTTGCGTCGCCATGAGCCGGTACCGGCGCTGGAATGACCTGCTTGAGTTGCTGGCCGCCGACGGCCAGGTCACGGTCGAGAAGGCGGCCAGCGAACTGGGCGTCTCGGCCGCGACGGTCCGCCGGGACTTCGACGACCTGGCGGCTCAGCAGATGCTCACCAGGATCAGGGGCGGCGCCGTCGCCCAGGCGGTCACCTACGACCTGCCGCTGCGGTACAAGAGTGAGCGGCATCCGACCGAGAAACAGCGGATCGGAGTGACCGCGGCGGCGATGATCCGGCCCGGGCAGGTGGCGGGGATCAACGGCGGAACGACCGCTACCGAGGTCGCGCGAGCGCTCGCGATCCGCGCCGATCTGCAGTCGGGCGGCCCGATGGCACCGGCGTTGACGCTGGTCACTAACGCGCTCAACATCGCGACTGAGCTGGCGGTGCGCCAGAACATCAAGATCGTCACAACTGGCGGCGTCGCTCGGCCGCAGTCTTACGAGCTGACCGGACCGCTCGCCACCGGAGTGCTCGAGCAGGTGGTGCTCGATGTCGCGATCATCGGCGTGGACGGCATCGATGCCGAGGTTGGCGCTACCGCTCACCACGAGGGCGAAGCCAGCATCAACCGGCTGATGACCAAGCGGGCCGCGCGGGTGATCGTGACGGCCGATAGCTCGAAGGCGGGCAGGCGGGCGTTCGCGCGGATCTGCGCGGCGGAGGATGTCGACGTGCTCGTGACCGACAGCGGCATCGACCAGGCTCAGCTGGCCAAGCTCACCGAAGCGGGGATCCAGGTCGTCGTGGCGTGAGATAGGCGTCGAGGAAGTCGTTGCCGAACTTGCCGGCTGGGTCGTAGCCGCGCCTGAGCTCGCTGAACTCGGGCATTCGCTGATACCGGCCGGCCGGGTTCACGGTAAAGAGCTTGCCCCAGTGCGGCCTGGGGCCGAGCGGCGCGAGCCGCTCTTCAACCTGGGTCAGCACGGGCGTGACCGCCGCCAGGTCATCGATCCAGGTGAAGTGCAGCCCGACCGAGTCACGCTGGTAGGCCGGGCTCAGCCACAGCTCATCGGCCGCGATCGTGCGCACCTCCGAGATCTGCACGACCGGTGCGACGACGTCACTGATCGCCTCGATCGCCCGGATCGCCTCGACCGCCCGGGCCCGGGGCAGCATGAACTCAGATTGGAGTTCCCGGCCCGCGCTCGGAGTGAAGTCGAGCCTGAAGTGCGGCAGCCGCTCGTGCCAGGGGCCGGGCACACCGAGCTGCTCGGTGCAGTACACCGGTGACATGCCGGGCACAGGGTGCCGCGGGCCGTCGGCCAGCCTCGCGCCAAGCCAGCGAGGTTCCGGTGCGGCCAGATCCTGGCCCGCGATCCTGCGCTTGACCCACATCTGGTTAAACGTCCCGCCGCGCCAGTCGGTGAACAGGCTCACGCTGTAGCCGGCGCCGAAGATCTCTTCGAAGTGCCCGTCGAGGACGTCCGTCGGCAGGTCGTCGTAGACGTACTGGCTGACCAGATAGGTCGGCTCGATGGCGAGCGTCAGTCCGACCGCCACGCCGAGCGAGCCGAGACCGACGACGGCGCCGCTAAAGGCCGGCTGGTCGGCGGGCCGGTCGCGATCGAGCGTGACCAGTTCGCCGTCGGCGGTGACCAGCGCGATCGCCGCTACCGCCGTGGCCAGGTTGCCGACTCCATCGCCCGAGCCGTGCGTGCCGGTCGCGCACGCGCCGGCGACCGAGATATGCGGCAGCGAACCCAGATTGGCCAGGGCGTAGCCGGCTTCATGCAAGCGCGGCGCGAGCTGACCGTAGGTCATCCCGCCGCTTGCCGTTACCCGGCTGCGATCGGTGTCGACCACGAAATCCGGCGGCAGGCCGGCCAGCGAGATCAGATCGCCGGGCGTGTCGGCGATCGAGTTGAACGAGTGACCGGTACCCAGTGCCCTGACCCGGTCGGCGCCCGCTACGAGTTGCTGCAATTGCCGCACCGACCTGGGCCGGTGGACTCGGGCCGCGCTGAACGTGACGTTGCCCGCCCAGTTGGTCAGCCTTGTCACTGCGCCGCTACGAGCGCGGTGGTGAGCACATCGATCGCGGCCAGATTGCCAGCTAGGTCAGCGCTCAGCCGGTAGCGGGCGGCGAGTTCGGCCGGCCCGGTGTAGCTGACCTTCGTCTGGCCATCGTCGTCCCAGACCAGCACCTTGAGCGGCAGGTCGAGCGCGGCCATTGGCGCCGCCGCCATCACCGGGGTGCCCGCCGCCGGATTCCCGAAGATCACCAGGGTGGTCTCCCGCAGCTCCAGCCCCGCTGCCTGCGCTTCGGCTCGCTGGTCGATCACCGCGAATAGTTTCACGCCCTTGGCGTTGACGATGTTGACCAGGCGGGCCACGGTGTCAGGTACCGATTGGGAGCTGAGCTTGGTAGTAATCGCGGTCACGCCAGCACGTTACCGGCCGAGTCGGCCGGTCGGCTAGTTGCCGGCGGCAAGCGTCGGCTAGCTTGCCGCTATGGCCGAACAAACCGAACTAGAGGTCGGCAGCCGGACAGTCCGGATCTCTAATCCGGACCGGGTTTACTTCCCGGCCCGCGGCGAAACGAAGCTCGACCTGGCCAGGTACTACTTGTCGGTCGGTGACGGCATCGTCCGCGCGCTGCGCGAGCGGCCGTGCATGATGCACAGGTTCCCGTCCGGGGTGGCGGGGGAGAAGGTGCACCAAAAGCGGGTCCCGGCCGGGGCGCCGCCGTGGCTGGAGACCGTGCGGGTGCATTTCCCGAGGTACAACCGGACCGCCGACGAGCTTTGCGTGACCGAAATCGCCAGCGTGATCTGGGCCGTGCAGATGTCCACGGTGGAGTTCCATCCGTGGAACTCGCGGCGGGCCGACACCGAACGCCCCGACGAGTGGCGCATCGACCTTGACCCGATGCCGGAATGCGGCTTCGACACGGTGCGCCGGGTCGCGGCGGTGGCCCACCAGGTGCTCGACGAACTCGGTGCCACCGGCTGGCCGAAGACCTCAGGCGGCAACGGCATGCACATCTACGTCCGGATCGAGCCCGAGTGGGGGTTCTCTGACCTGCGCCGGGCGGCCCATGCCTTCGCCAGGGAGGTCGAGCGCAGGATCCCCGATGAGGTGACGACGACCTGGTGGCGAAAGGACCGCGACCCGAAAAAGCTCTTTGTCGACTACAACCAGAACGCCAGGGATCACACGATCGCTAGCGCCTACTCGGTACGCGGCGTGCCGGAGGCGACGGTATCCACTCCGATCGGCTGGGACGAGATCGCCGGCGTCGAGCCGCGCGAGTTCACGATCGCGACCGTGCCCGAGCGGTTCGCCAAGCTCGGTGACCTGCACGCCGGGATCGACGATTCGACGTACCGGCTGGATGAGCTGCTCGAATGGGCCGACCGGGACGGCCTGGCCTAGCGTCAGGTCAGCAGGTCGCCGTCCTGGCCATCGAGATCATCGAGCGAGACCGCGATGACGATGTTCGGCGGGACGGCGTCTGTGACCTGGGCCCCGGCCTTGATCATGCCGGTATTCCCGTCGGCGAACCCTGGCGTACTCATCGCCCAGAACCAGGCTGCCGCGAACGCGTCCGCTGAGAAATCTCCGCTGCCCACCGCGTCCCCTATCTCTATCAGCGCACCGATCAGCGCACCGAATCAGCGCACCGACTCTTCTCGGCCCGGCCGCAATAGCGCCGGATGCAGCAGTCGAGCGTCACCGCGCCGGTAGAGCCGCGATCGCGGCCCGCCGCGCGGCCCGCCGGCCTGCGTGGTCTCGCCGGTGCTCTCCACGAAGCCAGGAACGGAGAGCACTTTTCTGTGGAAGTTTCCGGCGTGCAGGCCTTCGCCCCAGACCGTTTCGTAGACCGTTCGCAATTCGGCGATCGTGAACGGCTCGATGACGAACCTGGCGGCCAGCGGCGTGTACTCGAGCTTTGACCGCGCTCGCTCCAGGCCGTCGGTGAGGATCTCGGCGTGGTCGAAGGCCAGCTTCCTGGTGGTACCTGGCCGTTGCTGGCCGGTGCCTTCGACCAGGCCGAGTGAGTCGACCGCGATCCAGGCGGCGGCCGTGGTGCCTTCCCCGGCGAGCGGTTCTGGCAGTTCGGGGGCGAAGGCCAGGTACGCGACCGAGATGACTCGCATGCGCGGGTCGCGGCCAGGCCTGCCGTAAGTCGCGAGTTGCTCTAGGTGGATCTGGCTCAGGTTCTGGCCGGTCTCCTCCGCTATCTTCCTGATGGCGGCGTCGGGCAGGTCCTCGTCGGCCTGATCGGCCCAGGCCAGCCCCTGTTTGGCCTGGGCGCCGTTGACGAGGTTCGATTCGGTCAGCGTCGGATCGGTGGTTACCGCAGTCTCCGGCAGGGTGGCGGCCGGCTGATCTGGCCCGCCGCCAACCCTGACGAACCCCCCTGGCAGAGCCCAGTGACCGCTGAACGGCGGCTCGCCGCGCTGTACGAGCAGTGCGTGCAGTGCGCCGTCCCTGATCGTGAGCCCGACGACATCGACCGTCACGGCCACCGGGGCGTACGCCCTGGGGTCGTAGCTAGCGAGGAACTGCTCCTCGCTGAGGAAGTCGGTCACGATCTCCGCGGATCCTTCTGGGTGTAGGTTCTTCTCGTTGTTAGTTTTTCTCTTGTTGAGAACGTCTCACAGTGAGACTAACACGTCAGAGCGAGCTGGCCAAGTAAATAAAAGAGGCGGTCAGGCCGACGCTGGACGTGCCGGACTGACCGCCTTCGGGCAGGGCTATTGCCTGGGCGGCAGCACCTGCGTGGTCCAGTAGGCAACCTTGCCCCTGACGGTCAGCAGGGCGACGATGTCGAGCTTCTTGGCTTGCGGGCTGATGTACACCTTCCAGACGTTGTGCACTCCGGCCGGCAGCTTCACGATGTCGGTGCTGCCGAAGTTACTGGCCCCTGATTTGGCCCGCCGGACCCAGAGCGCGGACCGGCCGTTGATGAGGCGGAACCACGCCACCCACACCCGGCCGAACGGGTCGGCGGCGAGCGTCGACCCGCCGGCTTCGTCGACATTACCGAACTTGGCGATGTTGACCGGGTGCGCGGAGCCGAGTTCAAGCAGATCGACCGCGCGGGTGTTCGGGCTGCCGGTGCGATAGGTGACGTAGACGCCGGCCCGCTTGCCGCCGAGGCCGGTCGCCGTGATGCGCTGGTTGATGGTGAGCGGAGAGCCGCCCTCGTTGGAGGTGGGCAGCAGGATCGGCGAGCCTGACGGCTTGCCGGCCGCGGTGACCCTCTGGGCGAAGAGCCCCATGTGGTGCGGCCGCAGGGACAGGTAAGTGACCCACGTAGTGCCGGTCTTGGAGTCGATACCCACGCCTTCGGAGTTGACGCAGCAGGTCGAGAAGCTCAGCTGGACCGGCGCGTGACCGAAATGGTGCACGACGATCCCGTTGCTGTTGCCGAAGTCAGTCCAGGCGGTCCCGGTGGGACCAGCGGAGGCGGAGACAAAGTCTCCCCAGCTGAAGGTGGTCGGCGTGACCGAGCCGATTTTCCAGGTGCCGCCGCGGCTCGGGCGGGTCGCTTCGAAGGTGCCGACCTGGCTATCAGGCGCGCTGCTCCGAACGGCGTTCCAGAATACGGCCAGGCCGGCCGGGGTGACCGTGGCGTCTGGATTGGTCGCCGCGAAGATGTGAGACTGGATCGTGACCGGCTTGCCAACCACGCCCGCGGGGCTGATCGGGGTGTCGGCCACCAGACGATGGTTAGTGCCGCCTGAGGTCCACAGGACGTGCAGCACGCCGTCTTTACCTCTGGCCAGGCCGATATCGTCGATGTTCGTGAGCTTGCCGGTCACTTGAGTCCAATGACCTGGTTTGGGGGCCTTGGCTGAAGTGGACGCTGCCTGTACGGGTACTACTCCGGTCGCGGCTACCGTTAGTCCGGTAGCAGCGACTGCGAAGACTGCGGTACGGCGCAGCCTGTGCATGTCGCCTCCATCTGCTGGGCGGATATCGGCCGCTACCGATCAGCAGCCGATCGGTTTCATCTCGGTGTCACGGGCAGAATCAATCGGAGAGATGGCAGAAATCAAAACTTCAGCCGACATTCTGTCTTCAGGTTGCTGAATCGACAGCATCCTGCCTTGCGTATAGCGCAAAGCAGCAGGTTGGCTGAAGGACGCGGCCACCGCAGCGAAGACCGAGCCGGGGGTCAGCTTGCCTTCAGGACTTCCTCAGGTACGTGACGAACTATGGGATGCAAGCAGAACCGACGAGGTGAACCAGGGAGCCGATTGCGATGAGCACCAGCTACGACCCGCCGACCAGGCCGGATCCTGGCCAGTCGTCGCCACCGCCGTCGCCACCACCGTGGCCAGGCCAGGGCAGCGCGGGCGGCTACGGCAATCCGAGCGGCGCCACCTACCCGCCTCCGCCTCCGCCCCCGCCTGGCTACCCGGGCTACCAGGGGCAGAGTTATCAAGGGCAGAGTTATCCGGGCCAGGGTTACCAGGGCCAGGGCTACCAAGGCCAGGGTTACCAGGGCCAGGGTTACCAGGGCCAGGGCTACCCCGGTCAGGGCTACCAAGGTCAGGGCGGGTACCCGGGTGGCCAGGGCTACCCGACCGGGGCCGGCTATCCGGGCTACCCCGGTTACCAGGGCGGCCCCGGTTACCCAGGCGGCCCCGACTACCTGATCGGGCCAGGCGGGCCTGGCGGCCAGGGGCAGAAGCGCCGGCCGTCCCGCCTTCGCCGCAGCCTGGCGGTCGCGGCGGTCGCGGCCGTCGTCGGCGCGGGCACCGCGTTCGCCGGTCTGCACAGCTCCAACGGCTCGTCCGGCAGCAACGTGCTGACCACGGCCCAGGTCGCGGACCGAGTCGACCCGGCCCTGGTGGACATCAACACCACCCTCGGCTACGAGCAGGCCGAAGCGGCCGGTACCGGACTGGTGCTGACCTCCGACGGCGAGATCCTCACCAACAACCACGTGATCGAAGGCTCTACGTCGATCACCGCGACCGACATTGGCAACGGCCACACCTACAAGGCGAGGGTCGTGGGCTACGACCGCAGCCACGACATCGCCGTGATCAAACTGGTGAACGCCAGCGGCTTGCAGACCGTCACGCTCGGCAACTCAGGAAGCGCGGCCACCGGCCAGAAGGTAGTCGCGCTCGGCAACGCCGGCGGCAAGGGCGGCAGGCCCTCGGTGGTGGCCGGCCACATCACCGGGCTGAACGCGGCGATCACCGCCTCCGATGCCTCGGCCGGCACCTCAGAGAAGCTGACCGGGCTGATCAGGCACAACGCCGCGATTCAGCCGGGCGACTCGGGCGGGCCGCTGGCCAACACGACCGGCGACGTAATCGCCATCAACACCGCCGCTTCCTCGCACGACTTCCAGTTCTCCGGCACCCAGTCGACCCAGGGCTTCGCGATCCCGATCAACCAGGCGACCTCCATCGCCAAGCAGATCAACGCCGGCCAGGCTTCGAAGACCGTGCACATCGGAGCGACCGGATTCGTCGGCGTAGAGGTGACCTCGGCCGGCCAGTCCAAGGCGCAGGGCGTCCCGGCCGGAGCGGGAGCGCTGATCGCGGGAGTGATCTCCGGATCACCCGCCCAGCAGGCTGGCCTGGTGGCTGGTGACGTGATCACGTCAGTCAACGGCCAGCACGTCGGGTCCGCGTTGACACTTCAGGGCGTGCTGCAGGGGCATCACCCTGGCGACAGCGTCCAGGTCAGCTGGAAGACCCAGTCTGGCCAGACCCACACGGGCACCATCCAGCTCACCACCGGCCCGGCCGGCTGAGCGAACCGGAGCAAGAAACCCGAGCAGATCTGGCCGGGCCGCCATCGAGGCGGCCCGGCCAGACCCTTTCTCAGTGCGACTCTTCAGTGCGACTCTTAGGGCGACTGCAGTGCGGTCCAGGTGAGCTCGTTGGAGGTGCAGGTGCGAGCGGTGCCATCGTTATAGGTGATGGTTTCGGAGAAGGTGCCCGCCGCCCGCGGCACCCCAGCCGGGTTCAGTGAGTGGAAGTTGCCGCGGAACAGGTAGGTGAATTTCGCCGGCTGCCCCGCGAACACGCCAGTCTGGGTCGACGTAGCGGTGAACGAGCGGGTCGGGCTGATCTTCGCCGAGGCTATCGAGAGGCCATTGCTGGGAGTCGCCCCTCCAGGGGTGCAATCCAGGAATACCGTCGGAATACTGATGTTCTGCAGGCGCGTGCCGCTACCCGTGACGTCGAATGTGAGGCCGACGCTTTGCCACGTCAGGCCGGAGTAGCTGCCAGCTGGCGGGGCCGAATTTGTCTGAGTCGGCTGGGCACCCCTGGTCGCGGTCCAGGTCAGCTCGTCGGAGTTACAGGTGTGAGCTGTGCCGTTGTTATAGCTGACCGTCTCTTTGAAGGTGCCCGCCGCGCGCAGTGCCCCGGCTGGGTTCAGTGAGTGGAAGTTGCCTCGGAACAGGTAGGTGAACTTGGCCGGGAAGCCCTGCCAGACTCCCGACTGGGTCGCCACTGCGTTGAACGACCCATCGGAACTGATCGCAGCCGAGGCTATCGAGAGCTCGCTGCCGGGAGTCGCCCCTCCAGGGGTGCAATCCAGGAACACTGTCGGAATCGCGATGTCCTGCAGGCTCGTGCGGCTCGATGACACGAAGAAAGCAAGACCGACGCTTTGCCACGTCAGGCCCGTGTAGCTGCCAGCGACCGGCCGCGCGGTGCTCTGGGCCGGCTGGGTGTCCCTGGCCGCGGTCCAGGTCAGCTGGTCTGAGCTGCAGCTATGGGCGGTCCCATCGTTATAGGTGATGATTTCCTTGAAGGTGCCCGCCGCCTGGAGCTCGCCGGCAGAATTTACCGTCGTGAAGCTTCCGCTGAATTTGTACGTGAACTTCGCCGGGAAGCCTTGCCAGACTCCCGACTGGGTCGCCGCTGCGCTGAACGAGCGGCTGGAGCTGATCGCCGCCGCCGCGATGGAGAGCTCGCTGCTCGCAGAGGTCCCGCCGGGCGTGCAGTTCAGGAACACCGTCGGAATGGCGATGTCCTGCAAGCTGGTGCGATTAGAGGACACATAGAACGTCAGGCCGACGCTCTGCGCCGTCAGGCCGGTGTAGCTGCCCGCCGGGGGAGGCGTCGCCGCGACTCGTTCGGCTGCGGTGGCCTGCGCTGTTTTCTTATGCCGATCAGTAAGGGTAAGGCGCACCGTAAAGTGGCCTGGCTTGGCGTAACGGTGCGACGGCTTCGCCTTCAGGCTGCTCAGGGCAACGGCCTTGCTGCCGTCTCCCCAGCTCAGCCTGATCTTGGTGAGCTTGTCCCCCTTGGGAACACTGCTCTTAGCCGCGATGGCGGTGATCGCATGACCGACGGTTGTTGCGTTGGCGGACAGCGACAGCACCGCCTTCAGCGCCCTGGGCGCGGCTTGGGCGGCGACAGCGGTGAACGCCCCGCTGACCAGCACCGCCATCACCCCCAGCGTGATCGCCGCTGAGCATGTTGTTCGAATCGACTTCATGTTGCCCCCTTGGTTCGCCGTCCCGTCTTAGTGGCGGTGCGGTACGCCCAGCCTGAGCGCGGCCAGGACGTGACGGCAGGGGCCGAACGGCCCAATCCTCAGCGGGCAGGGCCTACAGGGTCGATGCCGGCCGCAATGGCGTAGCGAGCCAGGTCGGTTCGGCGGCGGGCGCCGGTCTTATCCCGGATCCGCTCCAGATGCGATCGCACCGTGTTGACCGACAGGAACAGCCGGTCGGCGATCTGGCCGTCAGTGGCCCCGCCGGCCAGCAGCGCCACGATCTCTCGCTCGCGGTCCGACAACGGACCAGTTGGACGGCCCGTAGCCGCCTGCTCGGCGCGGGAAACGGGGGCAGGAAGCCCGGGTTCGGGTCCGGCTATCGCAGTGGCCAGGGCGATGACGTCGGCTTCGGCCTGGCTGAGCGTGCGGCCGCGCTGGTAGCTGGCCCCGAACGCGGCGTCTCCCAGCGTGGCGCGCAGGTGGGCTTGATCGCGATCGCGCAGGCCCGCTTCGATGCTCTCGAAGGCTCGTCCGGCCCGCTCATAGCGTTCATCAGCTACGCCGTGCAGGGTCGCCGCCGCAGCGGGGTCGCCGTCTGCCCCGACGGCCAGGGCCAGACCCAGAAGGGCGCCGTGAATATACGAGGTGACGCCGGTGATCCGGGCCGCGTTCAGGCTGGCGGTGAAGTGGCGCGCGGCGTTGCGGGGATCGGCATCGATGAGATCGATGAAGCCCAGGTTCTCCCGCAAGCCGCCCGACAGAGTCTGGTAGCCGTGGTTGTCGGCGAGCATGCTCGCCTCCTCAAGGAGCGTGCGAGCCGCGGGATGATCCCCGGCCAAGAGCTTGTCGACGCCGAGGTTCGCCAGCGAGACGACGAGCCGGTAGTTATTGCCAGCCGCCCGGGCCAGCATGATGGCTTCCTCCTGGTCAGCACGGGCAGCGTCCAGGTCGCCCGCTTCGCTCTTGAACACCGCCCGCCGGCCGAGCACGTAAGACGTCAGCCGGGGATCTCCGGTCGCCCGGGCTAGCCCGACGGCTTCGTCGATCTGGTCCAGCGCGATCCCTAGATCGCCGCGGGTGAAGCTAAGCCAGCACAGCTGAGCGAGGGCATCGGCGGCGGTGGCGTCGTCGCCCAGAGCCCGGGCGATCCGCAGGGCCTCGCCGACCATGGATGGGGCGGCGCGATCGCTGCCGAAATGATCGAGCAGATGACAGCTCGCGACCAGGGCCCGGGCTCGCTCGAGGGTGGGCCTGCCGGCGTCGGGTCGATCGAGCAAGACGGTGAGCGCCGGCAGGACTTCGCCGCCGTGGCCGCGCATGTTGCAGAACCAGTGCAGCCCCGCTGCCAGCCGCAGGCCAGGTTCAGCGCTGTCAGGATCGGCGATGCTGAACGCCAGCGCGGCCCGGATATTCTCGAACTCGATCTCAAGCCGGTCGAGCCAGACGCGCTCATCCGGGCCGCGCAGGTGCGCGCTGGCGGTCTCGACCAGAGCCAGGTAGTGGTCGCGGTGAGCGGCGCGGGTCGCGTCAAGCTCCGAGCCGGCTCGCAGGGCCAGGCGTTCGGCGGCGTAGTGGCGGACAGTCTCCAGCAGCCGGTAACGGGTCAAGCCATCCGACTCGTCCGCCTGGACCAGGCTCTTGTCGACCAGGGCGGACAGGCAATCCAGCACCGGCCATTCTTCTGTGCTGCCTGCCGAGGCGATGGCTGCCGCGGCCGCTATTGTCCAGCCTCCGGCGAAGACCGATAGCCGGTCGAGCAGCTCCCGCTCCCTGAAGTCGAGCAGATCATAGGACCAGTCGATCAGGGCGCGAAGGGTCTGATGGCGGGGCAGGGCGGTACGGCTCCCACCGGTCAGCAGCCGGAACCGCTGATCGAGTCGGGAACTGACCTCCTGCACCGACAGCGAGCCAAGCCTGGCCGCGGCGAGCTCAAGAGCCAGCGGAATGCCGTCCAGGCGAACGCAGACCGCCGCCACCGCCTCGCCGTTGTCGTCGCCTACGGCGAAGCCCCGCCGGTGCATCGTCGCGCGTTCGGCGAACAGCTGCACCGCTTCGAAAGCAGCCAGGCGGTCAGGGGCGCTGAGATCGCCGGGCGGCACCGGCAGCGAGGGAACCCGGATGATGTGCTCCCCGCTGATACCCAGCGGCTCCCTGCTCGTGACCAGCAGGCACGTACGGGGGCAGGATCGCGTCACCGCCTCGGCCAGCTTCGCCGCCGCCCCGACGACGTGCTCAGCGTTGTCGAGTACCACTAGCAAGGACCGGACGCCGACCGCGTCGACCAAGGTGGCAAGCATCGGCCGCCCAGGCTCCTCGCGGATGCCCAGAACGGCGGCCACCGTGCGCGCCACTAGCTCAGGATCGGTCACTGGCGCCAGCTCGACGAGCCACACGCCGTCGTCCGCGCGATCCAGCGCCTGAGTCGCGACCTGCAACGCCAGCCGGGACTTGCCGATGCCGCCCGGCCCGGTGATCGTGATCAGTCGCGACCCCGCGGAGACCAGCGCCCGCAGCTCCGCTAGTTCGGCGGCCCGGCCCACGAAACTGGTGACCGGCCAGGGCAGGTTATGGCGCAATGCGGGTTCGCCCACTGAGCCCGGCGGGTTGAACTCTCCGGCCAAATCCGGCCCTGTCATCTGGAATACCTACTTCGGTCTGCCCAGTACCCCATCTGCTAATTGTGCATCCCAGATCCGGTCAGTTCAGCTTGAACGCAATGCATTATTTTTGCGCCAAACAATAAATACGTTTTCTGCACCAGAAAGATGGCTGGCGGGCGACCGCCTTGACTCTCACCTTGGGGGAGCCCGCACACTCATTTTGCCGGGCTGAATGGGCCCGGGCGACGAGGGAGTCAGCGTGGGAGAAGTGAGCATCGGAGAGTTCGCACGACGGTCGCGCCTTTCGCTGAAGGCACTGCGACTCTACGACGAACGCCGGGTGCTGGTGCCTTCGCGCGTCGATCAAGCGTCTGGCTATCGCTACTACGACACAGCCCAGCTGGAGAAGGCACGTCTTGTGGTGATGTTGCGCCAGTTGCAGTTTCCGCTCGCGGCGGTCAAGGAGCTGCTCGCGTGCGATCCGGCCGATGCGGCGACGCGCATCGCTGAGTTCTGGCGGGACGCCGAAGCGGCACACGACGCGCGGCGCGGGCTAGCCGACCACCTGGTCAACCGATTGCGCGGAAAGAGGTCTGTCATGTACGAAGTCGCCACGCGGGAGATTCCCGACCGGAGCCTGCTCTGTCTCAAGCGCAACGTCGACGAGCAGGAGATGTGGGCGTTCGGCAAGGAGTTCATCGCGATCCTGCGCGAGCGCCCGCTCCCGAAGTTCGAAGGACGAGCAGGCGCGATGTTCTGCATCTGGTGGGGTCTGGTGAACGGCGACAGCGATGGCCCGATGGAGTGGTGCAAGCCAGTCCCGGCCGCGCAAGCGGAATCTCTCGCGTCGCACTATCCCGAGCTGAGCCTGCGAACCGAGCCGGCCCATCTGGAGGCGTTCGTCGCGCTACCGGATCCGGATGCGGGGGACGAGTCGGTGCACTGGCATCTCGCTGCCGGGTCACTGGACGCCTGGGCGCAGGAGGACCATGAGCAGGAGCATGAGGGTGAACGTCTTACCCTCACGCCCGAAGATCTCGGCCTGCGCATCACCCATCTCGCCAGCGCGCTGGGCACCGAGGAGCCCTACCGCGACATGGCCCTCCCGTTTGCCGTAGAGCGATGATCGAAGCCCGCGGCCTGGTCAAGCGCTACGGCTCCACCGTGGCCGTCGACGGCCTGTCTTTCTCCATCCGGCCCGGCCTGGTCACCGGCTTCCTCGGCCCGAACGGCGCCGGGAAGACCACCACCATGCGGATGATCCTCGGCCTCGACGCGCCGACGCAGGGCTCGGTAACCGTAGGCGGCCGCAGCTACCGCGACCTGCCGGCGCCCATGCGCGAGGTGGGCGCCCTCCTCGACGCCAAAGCGGTGCACGGCGGCCGCCGGGCCCGCGATCATCTGCTGTGCCTGGCCCGCAGCAGCGGCATCCCCCGCAGCCGGGTGGACGAGGTGCTCAATATCGTCGGCATCGAGGGCGTGGCCAGGCGCCGGGTGAAGGGCTTCTCGCTGGGCATGGGCCAGCGGCTCGGCATCGCCTCGGCGCTCCTCGGGGACCCGGCCGTGCTCATCTTCGACGAACCGGTGAACGGCCTGGACCCCGACGGCATCCACTGGGTCCGTACCCTCATGCGGGGGATGGCCGCCGAGGGCCGCACCGTGCTGGTCTCCAGCCACCTGATGAGCGAGATGGCGCTGACCGCCGACCACCTGCTGGTGATCGGCAAGGGCCGGCTGATCGCCGATACCAGCGTGGACGAGTTCGTGCGGTCCAGTTCC
>DASYAT010000038.1:0-32442 GCA_036501205.1 Streptosporangiaceae bacterium
CAAGGGCGTGAGCAGGGACACCTCAGACGACGCGAACTCCGACGCGATCCTGCTCGGCTCCGACGGCCAGGCCTTCACCGCGGACTTCGACTCGATCAAGGGCTACACCAACTTCGACGGCGGTGACTTCACCGTCGGTCCCGGGGTCGTGCAGGTCGGCGCGGTCGCCTTCCAGGTGCCTGACGACATCAAGGTGACCGAGGTTCAGTGGAGTGCCGTCGGCGGCTTCCACGGCAAGCCGGGAATCTGGCGGATCAGGCAATAGGCAGCAGGTCTCGGGCCGGATTCAGCGGACGCAAATCTTTCTTCCAAAAAAATCGGGATCTCTCGACGCGGCCGGCCGGCCATTCGAGCGCGACGCGGCCGATCGCTTGTCGAGATCTCCGGACGCGGCCGGCCGGCTACTCGAGCGGGAGGCGGCCGATCGCTTACTGAGATCCCCCGACGCGGCCGGCCGGCTACTCGAGCGGGAGGCGGCCGATCGCTTTCGGTTCCCGGCCGGCGAGCAGCCATCCGCCGACTATCGCGACGAGCGGCATGCCGACGCCGATGAGCAGCAAGTTGCTCACCGGGATGCTGGTCAGCGCCGACAGGGTGTCCAGTTGGCTGCTGCGGAAGAAGCCGATCGCGGCGACGTATCCGGCCACGATTCCGGCGATGGCACCGGTCAGCGCGAGCGCGCCCGCGGTCGCCGCGCCGATGGTCCGGCGGGCGGTGCCGCTCGCGCCGGTCGCGGTCAGCGTGCGGAGGTTGCTCGCGGTCTCGCTGCGAAGCAATCCGACGCTCATGGCAAGGATGCCAAGTGCCAGCAGGATGCCGAACACCGTGGCCACGTTGAGGATCTCGGTGAACGAAGGGATGCTGTTGCGCGACTCCACGGTCAGCCCGGCGGCCGCGGCGGCGTGCTGGGCGGTGTTGATCTGGGTGGCCGTCAGCGAGACCGGGCCCTGGATGAGCCAGCCGGTCGGCACAATCGTGAGGTGGAGCTGACGCACCGCGTGCTCGGTGATCACGGTGTTCGGCGCCGAGGTGCCCGACGGCAGCGCCGCGATCTCCTGGATCCTCGGATTAGCCAGGCAGTAGCTCGGCAGGCAGGGCGTGCTGCTGTCGAGGAGGCCGCCGATTTTGGTCAGGCCGAACATCAGCCGCATCTTCGTCGTGCTCGACAGGCCTGGCCGCATCGAGAGAATGTCGGCATCCGGACTGACCTGCGCGCTGGTGATGCCGTACGCGTGCAGCAGCTGCGGCGTGGCCACGTAAACGGGTCCGCCCCAGGTCCGGCCGGCGGCGGCGCGTAGCGGCGCGGAGTCAGTCGTGTCGAGCCGGATGACGTTCCTGGTGCCGAGCAAGGCCGCGATGTTCTCCGCCTGCACCGCCATCGCCGTAAGCTGGGCGCGGGTCAGGGCGGGGCACCCGCTTGGCGCGTGCAGGCACGGCGCGTTCGGGGTCGTGGCCGCCTCCTGCGGGTAGATGATGAGCTGATTCGGCGCCAGGTTGGGCCCGACGAAGTCGACGGAGCTGCCGAACCGCCCGGCGGCGGCCACGCAGATGATGACCGCGATGAGCACGCTGAGGCTGATGGCGCCCAGCGCTGCCCCTGACCGCGCCCGGTACCTAGCCAGGTCGCGCAGCGCCAGCCGCACGACCACCGGGGCCGGCCGGGCGGCCCTGGCCAGCAGCCCCAGGCACGTCGGGGCGGCCAGCACTACCCCAGCGCACAGCGCGATCAGGCCGGCGACCAGGGCGAGAACGAGGTTCGACTTGTCGCCGCTCTCGGCCGCGGTCGAGGTCGACTGCTCGCTGGCCAGCCCGATCAGGAAGAACGCGAGCACCAGCAGCCCGATGCCGATCGGCCCAGCCCAGCGGCGAGCCTGGCGCGGGGCCGGCGGCCGCCCGGCAAGCGCGGTGACGATCGGCAGCCTGGCAATCGCCCGGGCGGGCCGGATCGCGGCCAGGTACGCCGCTACGACAGCGAGTCCCATCGAGGTGGAGATCACCTGCCAGGGCAGCTGGAAGGCGCCCATGACATGGTGAGCACTCGCTTCGGCGTGCGGGCGGTAGGCCAGCCAGGCCACCAGGCCGAGCGCGAACCCAGCCACTGCGCCGACGACTCCGGTCGCGAAGCCGTTGGCGCTCACGACCAGCCCGACATTGCGGTTCGTAGCCCCTTGCGCGCCGAGCATGCCGATGGCGCGCAGCCGCCGCTGCGCCAGCACCGTGAACCCGCCCACGCCCACCAGCGCGATGAGCAGCATCCCGAGCGTGGCCGCCGCGAGCGAGATGGTGACCGGGTTGATCACGTTGGGGGCGAACTGATCCCGGGCGGACAGGCTCGGGCCCAGGTCGCGGGCCAGCCGGGCCTGGGGTCCGGTTAGCTGGGCGGGTCCGGCCGGGACGTCGAACAGCACGGTGACCGAGGTTGGCGCCGCGACCTGGCCGGGCGGGACGAGCGCGAACTGGTCGAGCAGGTTCTGCGGATTGGCCACGATGCCGACGACGCGCCTGGTCGAGCCGGCCGCGCGCCAGGTCGAGCCGATACTCAGGTGCAGTTCCGATGCGACGCCGGTGGTCAGGGCGATCTGACCGGTCCCGGCGGGGTAGTGCCCGCTCGCCAGCGAGAGCATCGGCTGGCCGAAGGGGCCGCGCGGGTTCTGCGCCCGCAGGCTGTAGGTGGAGATCGAGCCGGGCACGGCCAGTGCCTGGTTCTCGATCACGTCGACGCGGCCGAACTGGCGGACCAGGGCCGCGATTTTCGCTCCGACGCGCGTGGTCTTGGGGCCGAACGCGGCCAGGTTGGTCGCGGTCCCGAAACCTGCACCGGCCGGGGTCGGCGTGTTGGTGGCCACCGCCGCTCCGACGAAGGTCGCCGCGACCGCGACGGTGATCAGCGCCAGGATCAGCAACTGCTGGCGCCATTCACGGCGCAGCAGCCGCCAGGCCCAGCGAATGACGGCGCGCCGCGCAGGCACTCCCCCGTTGCTGGCGCGGGTGACCGCAGGCCGCTCCTGGACGGTGACGCTCACGACGGCCGCCCGGGCGTGAGCAGCGACTCAGGACCTTGAGACGGCGCGGTCTGGTCGGTGACCCGGCCGTCACGCAGGAACACCACCCGGTCGGCCCACGAGGCGAGCTGAGCGTCGTGGGTGACCACCACGGCGGCCATCTTGCCTCCGCCGGTCTTTCCACCCCGCCGCCCTTTGCACGCCTCGTGCACGAGGCGCATCACCGCCTCGGCGTTGTCAGAGTCGAGGGCGCCGGACGGCTCGTCGGCCAGGAGCAGCCGCCGCTCCCCGACGACGGCCCGCGCGATCGCGACCCGCTGGCGTTCGCCGCCGGAGAGCTGGTCAGGATACTGCTCGGCCCGGTCGGCCAGCCCAAGCTCATCCAGGGCCGCCAGCCCGGCCGCCCTGGCCTTCCGCGCGGACCAGCCGTCTAGTTCCAGTGGCAGGCTCACGTTCTCGGCGGCGGTCAGCCCGGGCAGCAGGTTGTAGTCCTGGAAGACGTAGCCGATCGTGCGCCGTCGCAGCCGGGCCTTGTCGTTGCGTGACATCCCGGCCAGATCGGCGCCGCGCACGAGCACCTGCCCCTGCGATGGGGATTCCAGGCTGCCCGCGATCGTCAGCAGCGTGCTCTTCCCCGACCCGCTCGGCCCCATTACCGCCACCATGGCACCCTCGTCTACCGCCAGGGAGACCTGGTCAAGGGCGCGCACCTGCGCCGCGCCCTGACCGTAGACCTTGGACACCTGCCGGAGCTCCAGCATGCTCATCCCCGCACTCCTATGCGCCGTCGCTGCTTCGGCAGCGGTGCTGTGGCGGGCTGGACAGGTCGGTCGGCCGCATCGGCCGCATCGGCCGCCGCCCGTTTGAGGCGGCCATCGGCCGCGTCGAGCCATCGGACGACCGAATCCAGCCGGAATAGCTCAGCATCGACCGCGAGGGCGAGGTTGAGGTCGCCGCCCTCAGCGCCGCCTTCCTTGATCCGCGTCCACTCCTGCATGAGCTGGACCAGGTAACGCCGGTGCACCTGAATGACCTCATGCACGTCCGCGCCTGGCAGCCTGATCGCCACGAGAATCTTCATCACGAGCTCGTCCCGAGGCGGCGAGCTCAGATCCGGCGGCAGGCGCAGCCACTGGGTCAACTCGGCTGCGCCGCTCTCGGTGATCTGGAACGCCTTCTGCGGCCCTTCGCCGGCGCCGTCCGACTCGACGAATCCATCTCGTTCGAGCCGCTGCAAGGTCGTGTACACCTGGCCCACGTTCAGCGGCCACACCTCTCCGGTGCGAGCCTCGAACTCCTCCCGGAGCTGCAGGCCGTACTTGGAACCCTCGCTGAGCAGCGCAAGGAGCGCGTGCCGGACGCTCACCGTCGAGTCGCTTTTCGTATCATGCTAGGTAGCATACTCAGTATGCAACTGGGTATGCAAGCGCATAGGCCGGGGAAATGGCAGGTCAGGCGGCTGGCTTCTCCCAGACCGAGACATGCGAGCTGCTGTCGGTCGTGAAGGGTTCGCGGTTCCAGCCGGCCCAGCGCTCACGGAGCCGGAGTCCGGCGAGCTGCGCCATCAGGTCGAGTTCGGCCGGCCAGACGTAGCGGAACGGAATGGTCCGGTAGCGGGCGGTCCCGTCGGCGAACTCGGCATAGTGGCCGTCGTACCGCTGGGTGGCGTGGTCAAAACTGTAGGAGACGATCCGGCCGGGACTGGCGCGGTAGCCGTGGATGTCCTGGCCAGGCGGCAGGTAACGCAGCGGCGGCACGCCGGTCTCGATGACAAAGCAGCCGCCCGGGCGCAGGTGCTCGGCGACATTGCGGAAGCAGGCGACCTGCGCTTGCTGGGTGGTGAGGTTGTTGATCGTGTTGAACACCAGGTAGGCCAGCGTGAAGCTGCCGTCGACCCTCGTGGTGGACATGTCGCCAATCGTGACGGCGATGTTCTCGCCGCCAGGCTTGCCGAGCAGCTTGGCTACCATCGCCTTGGACATCTCGATGCCGTGCACCGGCACGCCCCGGGCCGACAGCGGCAATCCGATCCGGCCGGTGCCGATGGCCAGTTCGAGTGCGGGCCCGCCGTCGGCCAGCTCCGCCAGCAGGTCGGCCGCCGGGGCGATGGCCTGCGCCTGGTTCATCTGGCCGGCCGGGTCGTCGTAGTCGGCGGCGACGCTCTCGCCGAAGTATCCGTCTGGATCATTCACAAGCCAGCAACCTAACGTGCCCGCGGTAGCTGCGGCGAGCCAATTTCAAGTGCGGCAAGCGGCCGCCGCAGCCTGAGACGCTTGGCTGCGGCGGCCGGGCCGATCATGAGTGCGCTTACCGCTGGCTGGCCGACGCGGCGGCCGGCGCGGTGCGCGCGGCCGGTGCGGCCGGCGCGGTGCGCAGTCGCACGGCGATGAGGATCACCAAGAGCGCGATCGTGTCGAAGATCGCGGCGGTCCCGAAGGAGGCCGCCATCCCGTGCGAGAGCACCTGGTGGGCCAGCGAACTGGTCGTGGTCGCCGCCTGCTGCGCGGCATGGTGCGCGGCCGCGTGCGAGGCGTGGCCGTAGACGGTGACCAGGGCGGCCAGCCCCAGCGCGCCGCCGACCTGCTGGGCGACGTTGACCATCGCGGACGCGGCACCCGAGTCCTCCGGTGCCACCCCGGCCAGCGATGCCGAGGTCAGCGGTACGAAGGCCAGGCCCATGCCGAAGCCCATCATCAGCATCGGGCCGAGTACGCCGGGCCAGTAGGTCGTGGCGGGAGTGATCTGACCGAGCCACGCCAGGCCGCCGACGGCAGGCGCGAGGCCGACGAGCATCAACTGCTTGGGACCGAACCTGGTCATCAGCCTCGGAGCGAGCCGGGAGACCGCGAACAGCATGATCGTCATCGGCAGGAACGCCAGGCCGGCCTTGACCGGGCTGAAGCCCAGAACGTCCTGGATGAACTGGCTGAGGAAGAAGAACGTGCCGAACATCGCGCCGACCACCAGGACCCGCGCTACGTAAGAGGCGGCCCGGGTGCGGTCAGTGAACAGCCGGAGCGGCGTGACCGGCTGGCTGGTCGTCGCCTCGGTCAGCACGAACACCGTCAGCAGGATCGCCGCGATCCCGAAGGTCACCAGGGTTACCGGATCGCTCCAGCCATCAGAGGCGGCCCGGAAGAACGCGTAGACCAGCGCCGCGATGCCCGCTGTCGAGGACACCGCACCGGGGATGTCGAAGCGTCCGGCGCGACGAGCGGATTCCGGCAGGAAGCGCGGGCCGGCCAGCAGGACGGCGATGCCGACCGGGATGTTCACGAAGAACACCCAGCGCCAGGACGCCCACTGGGTGATCACGCCGCCGAGCACGAGCCCGAGCGAGGCGCCGCCGGTGATGACGGCGGTGAACAGGGCGATCGCGCGGGTGCGGGCCCGGCCCTCAGGGAAGCTGGCGATGATCGTGGCTAGCGTTGCCGGGGTGGCCAGGGCCGCGCCGACGCCCTGCAGTGCGCGGGCGGCGAGCAGTTCTGGTGCGGTAGCGGCCAGTCCGCCACCGAGTGAGGCGAGCGTGAATAGCCCGATGCCCCACAGGAAGACCCGCCGGCGGCCGAGGATGTCCCCGGCACGACCGCCGAGCAGCAGCAGGCCGCCGAAGGTCAGCGAGTAGGCGTTCAGCACCCAGGACAAGCCGGCCGCCGAGAGGTGCAGGCCGTGCGAGATGCCAGGCAGCGCGATGTTCACCACGGTCGCGTCGAGAATGATCATGAGCTGGGCGCAGAGCACGATCGCGAGCGTGAGGCCAACGCGGCCGCCGCCCCGGCTGACTCCCTGACGACCAGGCTGTTCGTCCTGACCGGACTCGGCGGGCTCGTCACGCCGGCCGGAAACGGCATTCGGCTGGATGGATACGGTGTCGCGCCCGGCCAGGCCGAACCGGCGCCGCCGCACGGTGGTCAGACCGGCTGGCGGGCGGACTTCGGCTTCAGGCCGAGGCGGACGGGTCGGGCGTGTCGTTGCGTGGGACGACATGGCTTCCTTTCGAAGCGAGGTAAAGCAGAAAGCTGGTGAAGCATGTAGGCCGGCCGCTTGGTCTCCCGGTAGCTTTGGCGCGATCGCTGGCCAGATTTGCCCGGGTCGGCTAACCTTTGATTCGGAGGGTCCCTCCGGTAACTATACGGAGGCTGCCTCCGGTTTGCAAGTTCGACTAGGAGCGCAGGATGGACGCGAGCGAGTCCGCCGCCCTGCTGGCGGCGGCCGAGGGGCTTGAGGAGCTGAGGTCAGCCCGCCCGGATGCGGGCATGCGCGCGGACGCCAGGCGCAACTACGAGCGGC
Source organism: Streptosporangiaceae bacterium (assembly GCA_036501205.1). GTDB lineage: Bacteria > Actinomycetota > Actinomycetes > Streptosporangiales > Streptosporangiaceae > Chersky-822. The sequence goes on from DASYAT010000038.1 coordinate 7,293, forward strand.
TGCTGGCCGCCGCATCAGCGGCCTTCACCGAACGCGGCGGCGATGATGTCTCCCTGGAAGAGATCGCCCGCCGGGCCGGCGTCGGCATCGGCACGCTCTACCGGCACTTCCCGACCAGGCCCGCGTTGCTGCAGGCGGTGTACCGGGACCAGGTCGAGGCGCTCGGCGTGCTCGCGGGCAAGCTCATGACGGCCGAGTCACCATCGTCGGCCCTGGGTGAGTGGATGCGGGCACTGGTCGAGTTCAGCATCAGCAAGCGCGGCCTGACCCGCGAACTGCTCGGGGACTCCCCGGTCCTGCCGATCTGCAAGACCGTGGTCCGCGAGTCGTCCAACGCGCTGCTGGAACGAGCGCAGCGAGCGGGTGCCGCCAGGACCGACATGACCGGCAGCGACCTGCAGCGGATGGCGCACGGGCTGGTCACCGCCGCCGAGTACGGCAGCGACGACCCAGGGCTCCTCGACCGGCTAGTGTCGGTCGTCCTGGCGGGCCTGCTGACCGAACCTGGCGCCTGACTGGGCGGCCTGCTCAGGATTCGGGCTCATCGACGGGATATCCGAGCCAATCTTCCAGGACCGCCTTGCAGCCCGGGCACATGGGGCCATCCTCGGGCATGCTCATGTGCTGCACTTGCGGACCGGTCGCCGGCCAGTCGTCGTCAGCTGCGGCGGGCATCTCACGGCCCCGCTGACCGCGCCGGCCGCCGATGCCCGCCACCAGGCCAGCAACGACAAACAGGAGCGTCCGCCGACGTGTCAATTCCCGCGGATTCACAAGCAACACGGTACATGCGAGGCGCAGACCGCAGGAACAATCCGGCGACGGCGGGGCGTCTGGGGTTGCCGGTTACCTCGCCCGGCTGCTGTCCAGGCGGGACGTGTTCGTGGCCGCCGTTCTGGCCGCATGGGACGCAGAACGCATCTGGTGCCGGTGGCCGCCGGCAGCGGGGCATGCCAGCATGGACCGCATGTCTGGCAATCCCCGAAATGGCCCCGTCGTAGAAACCCGCATTGTCGCCGGGGACGCCCTGCCCGCAGGTTCGGCCAGGGTCAACGACTACGACAGTTTCGCTGAGGCGTACACAGATGCTAACGAGGCCAGCCTCGTTAACGCCTACTACGCGCGGCCGGCGATCCTGGCCCTGGCCGGGGACGTGACCGGACGCAGGATCCTGGACGCCGGCTGCGGCTCGGGGCCCCTGTTCGGGGCGCTGCGGGACCGGGGCGCCACCGTGACCGGCTTCGACAGCAGCGCCGGGATGCTGGAACTGGCCCGCCGGCGGCTCGGCGACGGCGCGGACCTGCAGGTGGCCGACCTGGGCAGCCCGCTGCCGTTCCCCGGCGGCGCGTTCGACGATGTCGTCGCGTGCCTGGTCCTGCACTACCTGGAAGACTGGACCGGGCCATTGGCCGAGCTGCGGCGCGTGCTGAAGCCAGGCGGCCGGCTGATCGTGGCCGTCGACCATCCCTTCGTGACCGTGCTCGCCAATTTTGAGGCCGGGCGGAAGGCCGGCTACTTCGGGGTCAGCAAACGGACCGAAGAATGGACCATCGGCGACCAGACCGCCCTGATGAGCTTCTGGCACCGGCCGCTGCACGCGATGTCCGAAGCCTTCACCGCGGCCGGGTTCCGGATCTCCGTCATCAGCGAGCCGGAGCCAGACCCGGCCGCCCGCGACCTGTTCCCCGACGACATCGCGGCCAAGCCCCGCTTCCTGTGCTTCCTGTTCTTCGTCCTGCACGCCGACTAAAACCACCGCAGCGATAGGCCGCCGCCCAGCAGCCAGAACGGCCGCGAGGCGATCCCCGTCACCGCCGGTCGAAGTCCAGGGCCAGCAGATCACGTTCCAGTCAACTCGTTACGGCACATCCGAGTAGCCGATCCGCCGGCAGATTCGTCAGTGCGAGAGCGGCAAGCACCCAAGAGAAACGGCCTAAACCGGCATTCGGGACTATCCGCAATCGGGTCCGACGGATGAATGCACATATTCATACTTGTTATTCCTGATGAATCTGCATATTCATCTGTTTCGGAAGATGATCATGACGGCCCGGCCTGGGGCTGGCGTGGCCAATGAGAACTTGCGTGAATGATGTGACCTGAGAAGGCTCACGACTCTGGGTTCCGGGACCGACGCCAAGGAGAAAACGTCCGGGAGAAACGTCCGGGCTGGTCCTGGCACTTGAGCCAGGACCAGCCCGGATCTTTATCTAGGTCGGACGCGGGCTACTTGTAGGTGAACTTGCCGGCGGCGCTGCTGGAGCTGCTGCTTCCGCCGGTCTCCGTCACGACCACGTGCACGGTGCCCGTCCCGGATGGCGAAGTGACGGTGATCTCGGTCGAGGAGACGACCTTGACCTTGGTTCCCTTCTTCTTTCCGAACAGGACGGTCGTCGTGCCGGTGAAGTTCTTGCCGTGAACGGTGACCTTCGTGCCGCCCTTGCGGGTTCCGCTGACTGGCTTAAGAGAAGTCACGCTCGGTGCCGGGACAACTTCGCCCGTCTTCGGGTCAAGAATTACCGGCGTGAGGTGCGGCTTGATCTTGAAGTCCAGCAGCCCGGAGGTGTCGATGGGCGGGGAGATCATGTCGTAACTGCCGGCGATCCGCTTGTCGGCCAGCCAGTTGTTCTCGATGAACGAGAGCACCGAGTCCGTGTCGGTCTGGGTGTGGCTGACGAAGTTCTGCTGGGTCCAGGGCGAGATCACCAGCATAGGCAGCCGCGGGCCGAAGCCGCAGCGGTCATTCCTGGTCCCGAGCTTCGGGTTGAGGGCGACGGCCGTGCACATCGCGGTGTCGAGCATCGAGTCGTTAGACCCGTTCACGATCGGCGAGGCCTGGTGGTCATACCAGCCGTCGGAGTCGTCGTAGGTGACGACGATGGCCGTCGAGGACCAGTCCGGTGACTTCTCGATCTGGTTGATGGTGGTGACCAGCCAGTTCTGCTCGTCGAGCGGGTCGGAGTAGCCCGCATGAGCGTCCTCGTACGCGGGCGGCTTCAGGAAACTGACCGACGGCATGTTCCCGTGCTTGAGCGTCAGGAAGAAGTCGGAGATGTCGTAGTTGTGGTTGGCCCGGTCAGTCTTGCCTATCTCAGCCTCTGAGGTCGGCGCCAGGTGCTTCGGGTTCGCCGTCGACTTGTAGTACTGGAACGGATCGTGGTGCGGCACGTAGTCCTGCACCTCGATCTTCTTGATGTTCTCGTGCTCGGCGCCGCAGACCGCGAAGCCCTTCTTCGTGCCGGTCGGCGCGAAGCCGCCCTGGAACCATCCCCAGGTGACCTTCGCGGCGTTCAGCAGGTCGCCGACGTTCTTGCCGGTCATCTCGGCGACCGGGCTGTTAGACGCGTGGCTGCCGTTGGAACAGTCGTCGAAGGCCGGGTCGGGGTCGCTGTAGACAGTGCCGACGCCGCTGCCATCAGGCGACCCGATCGCGCCCGGGTCGCTGACCTTGGCGCCGGTATTCGGGTTGACTGTGAACCCGCCGCCGGTATTGCCGGAGATCAGGTTCAGCGCGCCGGGCGTGGACGGCCCGAACTGCGGCTCGAAGTTGTTGTCGCTCATCGCGTAGTTCTGCGCGTAATTCCACAGCCCGGTGACGGTGTTGCCGTCGTAGTAGTCCATGACCAGTCCCGTTTCGCCGAACAGAACCGGCTGGCCGGTGCACGTGTCATGTCCGGTGTCCTGGACGAACATGTCCATCAGCCCGCCGTCGAACGCCTCCTGCTCGGGCTGATAGCTGTGGTTCTGGTCGCAGGTAAGCGCCTGCGACGGCGACAGCCGCTTGGGGTTGTCCGAGTTGGGATTGCTGGTCAGCAGAGCCGGCGTCAGCCCGTTGATCTTGGGCGTCCCGGTCTTCGCATGGAATGGCGAGCCGTTAGCGTTCGTCGCCTTCGGGTACGTACCGAGGTAGTGGTCGAATGAGATGTTCTCGTCGAAGATCACCACGAGGTGCTTGACCGGCGTCTTCGCCGAGGCAGCCGACCGGTACACCGCTGCGGGCACGGTCGCAGGGACCGGGACCGCATCGGCGTGCCTCACCGGTCGCGGACTCGCCTGCGAGACGGCGGTGACGGTCACGGTAAGCCCGGCGGCGACCATCGCGAGGCTCGCCACCATCGCATAGCGTCGCCCCCGACGCCGATTCCCGTGAGTCAATCTCATGCATCCTCCCAGCTACTGCCCTATTGGCCACTCAGGGGGATTGTGCCATGGCAATGGCCATCGACCCAGACCGCGACGGTGAGGCAGCAACGAACAAAGGGCTAAAGTTCGTGCCGCGCCAATAGCCGCGACCGGGTCCGAGATGCCGGACGTCGTACTGGCTGCCGGCGTGCTCGCCGCCCAGGACGTCTCGTTTCTCCTGGTCGGCAGCGCGGCGCTGTGGCTGCGCGGCGAGCCGATCAGCGTCGGCGACGTGGACGCGGTGATCGAGCCGGGCGAGCCGAATCTGCTCCGCCTGCACGCGGCGCTGACCGAGCTCGCGATCTGGCCTGGCGCCGTCACCCCGGTCCACCGACTCCATGAGATCGCCATCACGAGCGCGATCACGGCCTACGGCAAGGTGGACTGCCTGCTCGAACGCGGACAGCGAGACTGGGACAAGCTGCGTCGCGGCGCGAGCTACATCGCCATCGCCGACGTCCAGGTTCTCGTCGCGAGTGCGGAGCACGCTTTGGCTTTGCGATGGCGATTCAAGAAGTAAAACCAAAGAAAAAGGCCTTTATGGGAGAAAGCAGTGGCGTAGGTCTGGTTGAACTGGCAATACTCGACGCCTTGGACGCGAGACAGGCCTGGCCTAACCGGCGGTACGTCAATTGCCTGAAGGTTCTGCTGGCCATGGAAAATGAGATCGGGCTGGCCAGGGGCTACGGCCACCAGGTGCTAATCGACATCGCCGTCCTGTGGACATTGCCGATCCCGCTCGTCGAGCCGCATCAGGACCTAGACCCGCGCCTATCAGCACGAAGATCTGCACGCCAGCCTGGCCGCGCTGGAAGCCGCCCTGCCGTCCCCGCTATCAGAAGGCTTGAGGTTCAGCCAGTTCGGCGGCTACATCGCCGGCTTCGGCCGCACCAATCCGCTGGAAGATCTCTAGTGCCCGGCGCAACAGGTCCCGTCCCTCGCTCGCCCGACCAGAGGCCAGTGCACAACGACCCAGGCCGGCCAAAGCGCCGGCTTCATCCCAGGCGACATCGATCGCGCGCGACAGGTCCAGGGCCTGCTGGTGATACTCGCTCGCTTCAGCCAACTCGCCCCGGCTGAAGGCCAGCGTCCCCAGTTCGTTGAGCACCTCGACCTCTCCGCCGCCGTCGCCGAGATCGCGGTAGATAGCCAGCGCCTGCTCCATCGCGGCGGCCGATTCCGGGTACTGGCCATCCAGCCGCCGCACTACCCCGAGCGACTTCAGGGCGTTGGCTTCACCGAGCCGGCTGCCCAGATCCCGGTAAATGCCGAGCGCTTCGGTCTGCGCTGCCGCTGCCTGCGGATAGTCACCGGACACCCGCCGCACCGCTCCCAGCGAGATCAGCGCGTTCGCTTCGCCGAGCCGGCTGCCCAGATCGCGGCAGATGGACAGAGCCTCCAGCGGCGCGTCCGAGGCCTGCGGGTATCTGCCGATGATCCGCCAGACTTCGGCCAGGTCATTCAAGATGTAGGCCTGGCCGAGCCGGTCGCCGAGGTCCCGGTAGACGGCAAGGGCTTCCTCCAGTACCGCCGCAGCCGCCGGGTAGTCTCCGCTGATTCGCCGCACCACGCCGAGATGGTTGAGCGCGCCCGCCTGGCCGGGAAGGTCGCCGAGGTCCCGGTAGATAGCCAGGGCTTCCGCCAGGGCCGATGCAGCACCGGTCATGTCGCCGGTCATTCGCTTCAGCGCCCCGAGGTCGTGGAGCGCGCTGGCCTGGCCAGGCCGGTCGCCGAAATCCCGGTAGACGGCAAGGGCCTGCTCCAGCGCCGCCGCCGCAGCCGGGTAGTCCCCGGTGATCCGCTGCAGCACCCCAAGCTCGTTGAGCGCGGACGCCTCCCCCAGCCGGTCGTCGAGTTCACGGCAGATGGTGAGCGCGTCCGCCTGAATGGCCGCCGCTTCCGGATAATTCCCGGTGATCCGCTGCATTGCCCCGAGGTCGGTCAGCGCCGCCGCCTCCCCCAGCCGGTCATCTATCTGGCGCGCGGACCGCACCGCGCTGGCGTGCCTGGCGATGGCCTCGGCCCACGGCCCGTCACGCTGCATCACCACGGTCAGGGCGGCGGTGAGCTCGACAACCCGGGCGTGCCGGCCGTTCGCGGTGACGTGATCGAGGCAGTCAAGCAAGTTGGCGCGCTCGGCTCGAGCCCAGGCCAGCGCCCGCGAGCCATCCGGCAGGTCTGGCACGGTCAGCCGATCGCGCACCACCCGCGTCTGCGGGCGGCGCTGCGGGGCTAGCAGCGCGCTTGCGTTCCTGGCCGTCTGGACATAGAAATCGACCAGTCGTTCCTGGGCCCGAGCGCGCACCGCCGCCGGGTCGGTGAGGGCGTGCTCCCTGGCGTACCGGCGGATCAGATCGTGCATGCCGTAGCGGCGATAGCTGACTTCGGTCAGCAGGCCTTCGCGGTGCAGCGCGTCGAGGCACCTGGCCGCCTCGACCACGCTCATCCCGGTCAGGGCCGCGGCCGCGTAGGCCTCGATGGCAGTACCCGGGTGCAGGCCAAGCCGCCGCATGAACTGCTGCTCCCTGGGCGTGAGATGCCGGTAGGACAGCGCGAACGCTGCGGCAACGCTGCTGTTCTCTGCCGCCAGCGTGAGCAGGCCGGCCCGGGTCTCGGCGATCAGGTCGGCAAGCGTCCAGGACGGATGGCCGACATAGACCCTGGCCAGCAGCGAGATCGCCAGCGGCAGGTATCCGGCCAGCTGCACCAGCGCGGCTACCTCAGGCCCCGGGCGGGCGCGCTCAGCCAGCCGCAAGAACATCTGCTGAGCCTGCGGCGGCGGCAGGACTTCCACGGGAATCGGGATCACCGCGCCGGGAAGATCACCGAGCCGCCGGCGGCTGGTCACCAAGACCAGGCAGTCAGAACCGCCCGGCAGCAACGGCGCCACCTGGCTGCTGCTGCCGGCGTTGTCCAGCACCAGCAGCGCGCGCTGCCCGGCCATCCGGTCCCGCCACAGCCCCGCCCTGGCCTCCACTCCGTCCGGCAGGTAGCGAGGATCAACCCCGGTCGCGGCCAGGAGCGCGGCCAGTGCGGCCGGCACGGACAGCGGGTCCTGTCCTGGGGTATGCGCGTGCAGGTCGATGAACAGCTGCCGGTCGGGGAACCGGTCTTTCAGCTGATGAGCGACGTGGACCGCCAGCGCGGTCTTCCCGACCCCCGGCATCCCGTCGATCGCGTGGATGGCCACCACACCCCCGCCGCCCGCCGCGCTGGTGACCGCAGCCGCGATCTTGCTGAGTTCCTGGCCGCGGCCAGTAAAGGCCGCCGCGTCTGGGAGCAGCGAGTACCGCACCTGCAGCGAAGACGGCGCGCCGGCCTCGCCGCCGTCCGGCCCGCCGGTCGCGGCCAGGGCAGGAGCGTTCGATCCTGAACCCGATATCGCGGCCGCGAGCACGCTCGCGGCCGCCATCCGGCCTCTGGCCACCGCGATGAACGACGACCGGACCGGATCGGCCAGCCCCAGCGCGACGGCCAGCCGCTGCGCGGTCTGCGGATGACAGGTGGCGTGGCGTCCGCGCTCCAGATCACCGACCGTAGTGACGCCCAGGCGTGCCTTATCGGCCAGTTCCTCCTGCGTCAGATCGGCTACCGTACGCAACCGCCGCAGCAGGCCTGCGAAATCTACCGGCTCCTCGGTCACTGCCCTCCACCCGCCGCGCTTGACGCACGCAGATCTCAGGGCAAACTATGCCGCCGAGCCGTTACATGCGGCAATAGCGACCGTGGCCGATAGCTGGGCCTACGGCTAGGTGATGCATACGGGATGACCGCTCATCTCCGGGCGCCTGCGTATCTGAGACGCAGGGGGGTCAAAGCCCGACTGGCCATCCGGCGTACCGCATCCGGACGGCCCGTCGTAACCGGTCTCCGCGTTGCAGAGAATCACATCTGTCGTGCAGGTGCCGTTGGCGCCTTGGGTGATGTCGTTGAGCCCACCGTTGGCAGCCTGGGTCATGCCATCTAGCTGGCGGTGCTTGTAGAAGTAGCTATTGGGGAAGGTGCCAGGGGCGGGCACGCCGGCCAGCGCGTATACCGCGGCGATGATCGGCGCGGATACGCCTGTTCCGCCGACCTCGAGCCAGCCATGCTGATCATAGGTGTCATAGCTGGCCACCCCGGTTCTCGGGTTCGCGACCGCCGCCACGTCATTGTCGATCCTGCGGGTGCAACTCTTGGCGACCAGGTGCTTGCTCGTCTGCCCTGGCGGCACGGGCTCGAATCTGGAGCAACCGGAGCCGGTGCCGGAGCCCGCTCCGCCGGCCTTCTTGCCCCAGACGGTCTCTGTCCAGCCCCGCTTACCGCCACCGCCCTTTTTCAAGGTGGTGCCGCCGACCGCGGTGACCCATTCCGAGGCGGCCGGGTAAGAGACGCCGAAACCGTTGTCACCCGCGGCCGCGGTCACGGCGACGCCAGCATGCTCGTAGAACTTCGTGTCGAAGCCGAGCTCGGCCTTGCTCTCCGAAGTGCCGTAAGAGTTCGACACGAAGCTGGCGCCCAGCACCTTGACCGCGGAATCCAACGCGGTACCCAGGTCCACAAGACTTGGGCCGCTGGCTTCTACCAGGAAAATGTGGCAGCTCGGGCAGATGGCCGAGACCATGTCGACGTCCACGGACTCCTCAGTGGCCCAGCCGGTGCTCCTGGCATCCGCCGGCAGCTTCTTGGCCGAGCCAAGCTGGTTGGTCACGGTCAGGCAGCCGGCACCCGTCGACTTGATGCACTTCGGCAGGCCCCACGCCGAACGGTAAGTTGCGAGGTCGGAGACGGCCTTCGGGTCGTTGAAGGCGTCCACCACGGCGATCTTCCTCACCGCCTTCGAGCTGCCCAGCTTGTAGGCCGCCACCAAGTCGGCTGGCCCGTAGCCGAAGCCGACCGGCGCCTTGCCGTGAAAGAAGCCCTCTGGTTTCTGCTTGATGTCAGTGCGGATCAAGATCATGCAGGCGGCGGTCTGCGAACTCCTGGAAGTGGGGCACGCCGGACGGGTGTGCGGGGAAGCCGCGGCCGTGGCTGGCGACATGGCCAAGGTAACCCCGGCCAGTGTCACGACCGTTGCCATCGTGGCGCGGAATGCTCTCAACCTTTTCACCACGCGCGTCTCCCTTGCGGTAACCCCCGGCATTGAGTTCCATGGTGCAGCCGACCGGCAGCCAATACCAGGTATTGCGGATAGAAGCGGGGCGCCAGCCTGCGGCTTGCTGGCGCCCCGCCTGTCATCGAGCGACTTACCCCCCGAGGGAACTGGCTGCGGCAAGGCCAGATCCTGGTAGGCGCCCGATGAGGTCTGCCAGCTGTACGTGTTGTCGCCCCTGTCCACAACACGTCCCCTGACCAGCGCCACGGCCGGCGAAGCCGGAGCCGCCTCCGGCTGGCGCGCTGGGAACCGCTAGCGACGGGTCGGCCGACGCGCACAACCCGACGGTCGTTAACCCGACGGACAGAACCGCCGCTAGCAAGGTGCGTCTGCCTTGTCTGAGCATGGCGCCGTCCTTTCCGAGAGCGGGAATGGCCGCGGCCCTTGCTGCCGCTAGCTCAACTCTCGGTCAGGACGCACCCGGTCACCACACGCGATCGCCTACGCATCAGCTACGCAATCGCCCGGTCAGCGCCCAGAGGCCGGCCTGATCGAGTCGATGATTTTCCTGGCGAATCTGCCGCGACCGCCGACCCCGATGTACATCACAGTCGCCTTTTTCTGGCCGGTCGGCTGAAGATACAGCGTGTACACGGTGCCGAGGCCATCGGGCGGCTGGGCGCAGAACCGGCGCATCTCGCGGTCGGACGCGATGCATTTCCGTGCGGGCGGAGGCGATGCCTGCGGTGCCGCGATGACGACAATGCCCTGCGGGCCACCAAGGTATCCGGCCGGAACAGGCGCATAAGGGGCGCACAGGAGTCCGCCGATCGGCGGGGTCGTGCTGAGCACCACGGTGTCTGGGGCGATAGAGGGCGAGCAAGCTGCCGCGACAGTCCCATGCCGACTAGCCCAATTCGCAGGCGCAGCGAACTTGATCCCGCCGAACTCGTGCCACCGGAACCCGGTCGGCAGCGCGGCCTGCGGACTGCCGCTCAGCGCGGTCACAAGCGGCGACGGTCGCAGCGTGCCGAGCGCCCGGATAGCCAGCGGACCCCTGGCAGTCAGCTGCATATTGCCGAGATCGGGCACGTATACCGACAAGCTTCCGCTGGCCGCCGACCTGACTTTCGCGGTCATGCCGTTGATCCTCACTATCCTCGCGGAACCGTTCAACTTCGGACCCGCAAGCGTCAGTACGTTAGGAGGCGTCGCGCAGCTCGCATCGGGCGTGGTGCCGACGTACACCACGCCTTGGGTCGTCGACCCAACACATGCGTAGGAGCCGACCAGCCACGAGGGAGGCACCCAGACCTGCGCTTTGCCATAATCCACCGGCACCCATCCTCGGGGCTCAGCGTGATCACCGCTGATCTCAGGGCTCGGCGAACTCGCCGCGGGCTGGCGCAGCACCATCGGCAGCACCACCGCAGCGATCACGGCGACGCCGGCCAGCGCCCCGGCTCCGACCCGCCTGCGCACTGACTGGCTTGCCCGCCGGCGCACCGCGGGCAGCAGGTTGACGGGGCGCTCAGCCTCCTCGACCCGCCCCTGGAAGAGTTCCCGCAGCTCGTATTCCAGTTCGTTCATCGCGACCACTCCTCGCTCACGGAGATGACCTTGCGCAGCCGGTCGAGCCCGCGAGCGGCGTGCGCCTTTACGGTTCCGGCCGAGCATCCGAGCGCGGCCGCGATCTCCGCCTCGGCGAGATCCTCGAAGTACCGCAGTACGAGCACGGCCCGTTGCTGCCCGGAGAGCTGACCCAGCGCCTGCCAGAGCCAAGCCCGCTCGGCGATCTCATCGAGCCCGCCCAAGGCCTCTCCCGCCGGCAACTCAGCGTGCGGCAACTCCTGCCGCCACTGCCGGCGTCGCGCGGTGAGAAACAACGACAGCATCACCTTGCGGGTGTACGGCTCGAGCGCCGCGCCGTCGCGAAGCCGGCGCCGCCGCAAGTACGTCTTGGCCAGCGCCTCCTGCACCAGGTCCTCGCCCGCCTGCCAGTCCCCGGTCAGCAGGAACGCGGTGCGGCATAGCGACGGCCCGCGGGCCGCCACGAACTCGCCGAATTCCTCATCCACTCGATCACCTCGCCAATACGACGACCCGGCGCGGCCCTTCGGTTGACTTTGGCGGCAGAAATTTTGCGCGGGCTTTGGACCTATGCGACTGAGCCGCTGTTTGATCGGGGCGTATCGCTGGACGCACGACGGGATCGAGCCAGGAAGAACAAAGACAGCGCGAACGTGACCAGCCATATCGGCCCGGCGATCCTGAGCGTCGCGGCCGGATGGGACATCGTCCAGCCGGCTGCGATCGTGCCGGTGATGATGCAGCCGCTCAGGCAGGAGAAGATCTGCGCCAGGGCGTTCGCCCGCTGCCAATTCGCACGTCTTGTCGCCGGAATGATCGACTTGCCCGCTATCAGGAATAGCAAGCTCAGCGCGATGACACCGGCACACACGGAAAAGCCGATGGTCGCCAAGATCCGCACTGAATGCTCCATGGCGCAAATTTATCCCGGAATGTGCGTCCGAGACCGTACGAGCACCACGTGGACGTTCAGGTCGACGGCTCCGGCCGGGTCCGCGCCGGTGCGGGGTCCCGGTGCTGCTCGCGCACTACGACCTGCCGCTCAATATCGACTAGTCACCTGGCCCGGCTGGCCCAACGGCTGGCCGGGCTCGCTCGGTCGGCCCGGCACCGCCAGGGCCGGGCTCGTACCTCCTGAGTCCCATATGTCCCGTCAGCAACACTGGTCACCTCCCTCTCATCATGATCAACTACACGTAAGTATGAATATGCGGATTCATCTGCTTTCTCGGGGATGAATATGCGGATTCATCTGGTTCGGCCATCAAATGATGGAATCACAAGATCACCTTTTGCCCCATCCAAGCCAGAAAGTCACAGCTGCCAGGCACATTCCAGAGCTTTCGCAGCACTGACGCGAATATTCGAGGGTCCGCCATGCCCGCTGTCTGCTAACCCGGCCCGGCTGACAACGCTCCGGCTGGCAACACTCCGACTGAACAGAGGCGCCTTGGCTCTGAGACGGAGGCTGGTGGAGACTAGTCCCATGAAGAGCGCTGACTTGCTGATCGACGGCCTTGGCCGGGTACGGGAAGTGGTGCACGACGTGGCCAGCGACCTGACCGCCGCCCAGCTTGCCTATCGTCCGGGACCAGCGGCGAACTCGATCGGCTGGCTGATCTGGCATCTGACCAGGGTCCAGGACGACCACGTCGCCGACGTCGGCGGCTACAAGCAGACCTGGCTCCAAGACGGCTGGGCCGGCCGGTTCGGGCTGCCGTCCGGCTACACCGCCGTCGGTTACGGCCACTCCGCCGAGCAGGCGGGCGCGATCAAGCCGCCGTCCCCGGACGTGCTGACCGACTATCACGACGCGGTGCACGCGCAGTCGGTCTCGTTCATAGCCACGCTCACTGACGCCGACCTAGACCGGATCGTCGACGACCGCTGGGATCCGCCGGTAACCCTCGGCGTCCGGCTGATCAGCGTCATCGACGACGACGCGCAGCACGCCGGCCAGGCGGCCTACCTGCGCGGGCTGATCGAAGCTAGCGACAGCGCGTAGCCGGCCGGCCCAGCCGCCTCGAACACGGGCCGAACGTTCACGCGGTAGTCAGCTCACTGCCGCAGTGCAAGCATTTAGTCGCCGTGATCGGCAGATCGACCGACTGGCAGTACGGGCACGCCTTCTCAGGCTGCGGATCGGAGAACACGTCCCGCCCGCGCCTGCGCATATAGACCCGGTACGGCACGACGATCAGAAAGTACACCACGGCCATGAAGACGATGAAGTAAATCAGCGCCCCGATGAACGCACCCAGGTCCAGCCGCTGCCCGTTAAGCGTCCAGCCGAGACCCTTACCCGCCGAACCCCCGCCGGCGATCGCGTTGATCAGCGGCGTGATGAGGCCATCGGTGAACGCCTTGATCAAGGTGCTGAACGCGAGCGCGACGACCAGCCCCACCGCGATGATGATCAAGTCGCCCTGCATCAGGAAATTCTTAAATCCCCGAAGCATCGTCCCTCCCCCGTTGCCGCGCACACCCAGCGCGAACCCGACTGCGCGCTCCTAATTGAGCAGGCGAGCAACGAGGTCGGCGTGCGGCTTTGCGCTTACCAGTACCTAGCGGGCGGCGATCTTTACCCAGCCCCCGGTCGAACGGTTTTGTAACGTGGCCAGGGTGATCACTCTTCGCGAGATGGCCGAGTCCGACCTCCCGGCCCTTGAAGCCTGGCTGGCCCAGCCGCACGTCGCCCGCTGGTGGACGCCGGACACCACGATGGAAGCGGAACTCGCCCAGTACCGCGAACGCGCCACCGGCGGCGGTGACGCAGCCACGATCATGCTCACCGTCCTGCGCAACGACATGCCGATCGGCTGGTGCCAGTGGTACCGCTGGGCCGACTATCCGGATGAGGCCATAGCCATGGCGGCGTTCGACCACGAGGTCGGCATCGACTACGCGATCGGCGACCCGTCGAGCGTCAATCGCGGCGTCGGCACCGAACTCATCGCCGCCCTGATCACCGAGGTACGCCGCGCCAATCCCGGCTGCGGCCTGCTGGTCGCACCGGACGCCGCCAACGCGGCCTCCCGCCGGGTCCTGGAGAAGAACGGCTTCGAGCTCGTCGCCGTCCGCCCGGTCGAAACCGAGCCATCCGACCGGCCTATGGCGATCTATCGGCTCCAACGCACCTGAACTGGGTGTTTTAATTTGGGAGAAAGATTTGCGCAGGCTGAGTCCGCCTTCCAGAAGCCAATCCCTAGATCACCGGTGATAGACCGCCAAACCGGGCTAAGGTCGGAAGATCTGCCGCTATCGACTAATTCAGGATTCCCATGAACTCCCCCTACGACCAGGTGCCCCCGCAAGGCCAGCCCTACTACCCGCAGGGAACACCCCAAGGAACGCCCCAAGGCTACGGAGCACCGCAGGGCCAGCCCTACTTCCCGCAGCAGGGAACACCCCAGGACTACGGTGCACCGCAGCAAGGCTACGGAGCACCGGCCCCCGGCTACGGGCAGACCGATTTCGCGCCAGGCACGTCGCCGACGTTCGGCGCGCCCGCGAGATTCCGGGTGAGCCTGACAAAGGTGACCAGCTTCGTGATCATGACCCAGCAGCGGCGCACGGTCTACACCGGCACCCTCGAGCAACTCGAGACCGCGGCTCGCAACGCTATGATCCACAACCTGACCCTGGGCTGGTGGGGCATCCCCGTCGGCCTGATCTGGACCCCCATCGCCTTGGTCCGCAACGCGAACAACATGAAGCAGATCCGCGCCCTGGCTCAGGGCCGCCAGGTTAGCTAGTCGCGGCCAACGGTTCGACGTGCGTCTGGTCAGCGGCGCCGAACAGCCTGAACTCGCGCTGGGATAGCGCGAACAAGACCACGACGGCCAGCACGCCGCCGCTGACCGGGAAGAACGGGGCCGGGCCGACCGCCCGCACGATCACGCCGGACAAGGCCACCGACGCGGGGTAGGCGCCGATGCTGGCGAGCATCACCGCGCTCATGACGCGGCCGATCATGGCTGGCGGCGCCCACTGCTGCAGCAAGGTGACCATCACGATGTTGCCGAAGATGGCCCCCGCGCCGAAGACCAGAGCAGCGGCGACGGCTCCGGGCAGGCCGCCGAGGAACGGTATACCGGTCAGGGCGACGGCGGCGATCAGGAAACTGGCGCAGGCGGCCTGGGCGGGCCAGCGGGCTCGGCTCAGTTTTATTGACGCCAGGGTTCCGAACAGGGATCCGACTCCGAAGCCGGCGATGAGCGTGCCGTAGCCGGCCGCGCCGAACCTGAGGTGAGCCAGCGCCGGCAACGCGACTTCAATCGTGCTCGCGGCCGCGAAATTCGCTAGCACGGCGATGACCAGGATCATCTGCAGGAACCGCGAGCGCAGAAGCAACCGCCAGAGCGTGGTCGGCTGATCGGTTGCAGTAGCCGTAGTCTGCTCGGCCGGCTGACCGTCGGCGGCGGCGCTTTCGGTCGAAAGGCTCGCGGACCGACGGCCGCGCATCATGGCGAGCGCGATCGCGGAGATCGCGAACGACGCCGCGTCGACGGCGAACGCCGGTGCCGACCCCAACGTTGTGACCAGGACCCCGCCGATTACCGGGCCGGCGATGCTGCCGACCTGCGTCATCGCCGCCGAGATGCCGTTGCCCGACTGCAGCGATTCTGACGGCAGCAGGGACGGCACGATCGCGCCGGCGGCAGGCAAGAACAACCCCTCGCCCGCTCCGAGCAGCGCGGCGACCGGGCCGAGCGCGGCCAGCGAGATCAGCTTGGGAACGGCAATCGCGGCCAGGGCGGCGACCAGCACGCAGCGGATCGCGTCGGCGATCAGCATGATGGTCCTGGGCGACAGCCGGTCGGACAAGATCCCGCCCAGGGGGATCAGCACGGTACGCGGCACGCCGTAGCAGGCGAGCACGGTGCCGAGCAGCACCGTGCTGCCGTGGTTGGACAAGATCAGCCAGGGCAGCGCCACCGCGTAGCAATAGTCGCCGACCGTCGAGGCAAGCTGACCGAGGCCGAGCAGCCGGAAGTCCCTGACCGCTAGCGGTCCGCTGCTCCAGGCCGTAGCGATCCGGCCGCGCAGGGCCGCTCGGTTCGGCTGGGCCGGCGTAGTCCCGGCGGTGGCGGGCTCGGTCATCGGCTACTCCCCTGGTCCTCTTCCGACGGCCCGAAGCTCGGCGTGAAGTCGGTGAGCACGTGAACTCGCCGAGCCCCAGGCGGCCGTTCGTCGGGGTTCAGCCGCGCATAATCCGCCAGCACCTCGTTGATCCTCGACCCGATCTGTTGCAGCTCGGCGGCGGTTACGTGCAGGAAAACCTGGCTGCTGCGGAACGCTTTCTGCCATTCCCTCGGGTACTCGGCCTCGTGGTCGAAGTAACTGGCCCTGAGGTCTTCCACCCAGGCGTGGACCGACTCCAGGAGCAGCCGGCCGGCCGCTCTCAGCGCATCCGACTGGCCGTGCTCGTCAAGATCCTCGCCGATCGACACCGCGACCATCCGGGCTCGCCAGGGCCGGTGCCGCTGGTCGGCCGCCTCGGCTGGCTCCTCCTCGACGAAGCCGTACCTGGCCAGGGCGCGCAGGTGATAGCTGCAGGCCGACGGTGACAGGCCTGCGACCTCGGCGCACTCGGTCGCCGTCGCCGCGCCGTCGAGGATCAGGCGCTGCATGATCGCGATCCGAGCCGGATGCGCGAGTGCCCGCAAGGCCCGCGGATCAGAGATCTTGACCGGCTCCAGCGAGGGGACCGACCCCGCCTCCACCCCAGCCTCACCCGCCGGTTCCTCAGACTTGAAAGACATGCTTCACAACACTAGTTGCAAAAGAAATGCTTCACAACTGGCCCTATGCCCGCTCACATCATCATGTTCTCCACCCAGCCCCCCAAGACGAGGGACGAGTCGCTGGCTACGACGCGCACGGGTCAACGATGCCGTGAACCCCGCGATACCGACAGCATCGTCGGCCCGCAGAGGTTGCTGGAGGTACGCGGCCGGGTCAGCGATGTCGCCGGGTCCGGGGAGCTACGACGCCGACGGGTCAGCGATGTCGCCGGGTCCGGGAAGGTACGACGCGCACGGGTCAACGATGCCGGGAACCCCGCCGCAAGCCCCTTTTCAGCTACAGCGCTGGCCCGGAACCGCTGAAATGGCAGCTTCGCTGGCCCGGCGCTGCTGTAGCTCGGTCGTGAAGCTGGCCGGCACCTATCGTGACCAACGTCGCGATCCCTGACATAGCGCCTACAGTAAGCCGTGTCGTTCAGCTCGCGCGAGATCAAGGCGGCCAAAGATAGGGGAACGTGATGAAGCTCAGGCGCTCTACCGCGCAAGCATCGGCACTGATAATGACAGCCACGCTGCTGACCGCAGCCGCGGGCCAGGTCGCAGCCAGTGCGACTGCCCGACCCGAGCACGCCAGAGCGGCGGCGCCGACGTTGCATGTCTCCGGCAATCACCTGGTCAACGCGCGCGGGCAGCGCGTGGTAATGCACGGCGTCGACCGGTCAGGCGGCGAATACCAGTGCGTCCACGGCTTCGGCTTCTGGGACGGTCCGATGGGCCAGACCTCGCTGACCGCCATGAAAAGCTGGCACATCAACGCCGTCCGGGTACCGCTGAACGAAGCCTGCTGGAACGGCGAGTCCTACGTGCTGAAGCGCTTCCGCGGCGCCCCCTACCGAAACGCGGTGGAGGCGTACGTGCGGTTGCTCAACCGCAATGGCATGGTCGCGATCCTGGACCTGCACTGGAGCGACGGGCTCTACACCGGCCCGGCCAGCGGATGCTCATCGGCCCAGGCGATCTGCCAGAAGCCAATGCCCGACGCGGCCCAGTCGGTGCCGTTCTGGTCATCGGTGGCCAGCACGTTCAAGGGCACCGGCTCGGTCATCTTCGACCTGTTCAACGAGCCATTCCCGAACAACGCACCCGGAGCGACCGAGACGTCGGCCTGGCATTGCTGGCTGCACGGCGGCCAGTGCGCCGGCATTGGCTACAAGGTCGCGGGCATGCAGCAACTGGTGAACGCGGTCCGGGCGGCGGGCGCGCACAACGTGCTCATGCTCGGCGGGATCGCCTTCTCCAACGACCTGGCCTTGTGGGTCAAGCACAAGCCAGCCGATCCTGATCACAACCTGGCCGCGTCCTGGCACTCCTACAACTTCAACACCTGCGGCAACCAGTCCTGCTGGGACAGCCAGGTCGAGCCGGTGATCAAGCACGTCCCGGTCATCGCCGGCGAGATCGGCGAGAACGACTGCGCCGACGGCTACATCGGCCCGCTCATGGACTGGCTGGACGCCAGGACTACCAGCTACCTTGCCTGGGCCTGGAACGCCGGCTTCAACTGCGCCGCCGGTCCAGGCCTGATCACGAAGTACTCAGGAACCCCGACGAACTACGGTGCCGGCTACCGCGCCCACCTCAGGTCGCTCAGGTAACCGCTGACGGCAAAGGTGCGGGTCCGGCCAGATCAGCCTGGCCGGACCCGCCCTGGTCAGCGTCCGTCGGTCACCCGTCAGTCAGCAGGGATGCGCCGGACAGGCCGCCGACGATCGTGCGCATCGGAGAGAACAGCACCGTGGCGCTGCACAGATTCGGCTTGTTGCTAGGGCCGTAGGTGAACGCCGGACCGCAGGCACTATTGGTGAACATCGGCCCCTCTGAGGCCTGAATCATCCCGGCGGCTCGGACCTGGCCGTTCGTCGTTGTGCCGGTGAGAGAAATCACCGGGCCGCCGCTGTCACCTTGCATCGTCGCGATCGCTCTCAGAGTCTTCTGGACGGCTTCTATCGTGTTGAAGCTGCCGAAGCCGTCGTTCCAGCTGACCGCCAGGTTGGAGACTATGACGTTGCAATGCTCGCCGGAGTTGCCGCCGCCAGTGCAGACCATGTCATTGATCGCCAGATCCTCATAGCCTATGACGGCCTTCGCGAAGTTCTCTGAGTTCCATGCCCCATCCCAGGCGAACGGGAATCCCGTGGCGCTCAGTACCTTTCCGCCTCCGTTCGAGGAATTGATCACGCTGGTGCCGTACTTGTTGCCGGCCGCCAGCGCGGCCTCGTAGTCATTCGCAGTGCAGTGCCGCGCGGTCGTGATGTGGGTCGCTCCGGCATAGTTGATCGCGAAGCCGGAGCTGCAGATAGTGTTGGTCGACGGGCTGTCCATCAGGCCGCCAGCCTGGAATGGGGCGAAATCGGTGTCACGCCCGAGGGCCGGTACCGCGACCACTCCAGGCGCGACCTGCACCGAAACGCCATTCACAACCGTGTGCAGCGACTTCACCTGCGGAGCCCGCTGGCGCGCCGGGACCGCGGTGTAGCTGCCGTTCACGGTCAGCCCGGTGTCCTTGGCTCCCACGGCCGCGATGGTGGAGATCTTGAAGCCGCGCCACTGACCCCGGGCGGCCTGCCGACGGATCGTGGCGATCGCCGCGTTGAGCTGCTGAAGGCTCTGGGCCCGATGCTGCACGCTCACCTTGATCCCGCGTCGCTGGCCTTCGGCGATGATCGCCGCCAGCAGTTTGGTGCGCGGGCCGGCCCACATGATCGTCGTAGCTTTACGGGCCAGGTGATCGATCGAGCCAACGTAGCCGCTGCGGGCGAACCCCGGCTGGGTCAGCATCCAGGCCCGGTACAGGGACAGCGCGTTCTGATTGCGGATGACCTTGGCGCCGACGGCCTTGACGAAGGCGCGGACGATAGGACTGTCCGCCCGCGCGGCCGGCTTGGCAGCCATGGGCGCCGCGCCCGCCCAGGTCGCGGTCATGAGGGCAAGCGAGATGCCGGCTGCCGCCGACAGCGCTATCCGGGTTCGTTTCATTGGCTAGTGGCCTCCTCTGCGAAGGGCCTATCGGCCCGCAAAGGCGACCCTGCCAATCGCCTGTATCGCGCCGGTATCTCCGCCGACGATCAAGCCTTCGCAAAATTTTCTATATAAAAATTGGCGAAGGTCTCTAGCCGAGAGCCAAAGGCCGGTCGCCAGGCAGGCCGGTGCCGGAAATGCACGAGCAAGGCGATCAGGATTCGAGCAGTGAGCTGACCCGGTCGGCGTGCGGCGAGCCGATCTGCCGGTAGATCTCCAGCGCCTGGCTCAGCAGTGTCCTGGCGGTGGCCGTCTCGCCGTCCGACAGGTGGCAGCGACCGATTCCCTCCAGCGCCTGGGCCTCGAAGGGGCCCGATGAGATCTCGTAGGCGATCCGCAGTGCCTCGGTGAACCAGTCGCGGGCCAGCGCCGTCGCCGTTGCGCTCAACGCCAGCTCGCCGATCGCGTTTAAGGCCTGGGCTTCGCCGATCCGGTTACCGACGCCACGATGGAGCTCCAAGGAGATTGTCAGGCTTTCGGTGGCGGTGGCGTAGTCACCGGTCTGATGCTGGAGCAGGCCCAGGTAGGCGAGCGTGCCGGCCTCGCCGAGCTGATCGGAGTCGGCCCGGTGCAGTTCGAGTGCCCGGGTGAGATTGTCGGCGGCGGTGCTGTGGTGGCCAGCCAGGTGCTCGGCGTAGCCGAGGATGGCCAGCGCGTTGGCCTCGCCGCAGGAATTGCCCTTTTCGCGGTGCAGTTCGACCGCCCGCGTCAGGCTGACGATCGCGGCCGCGAAGTTGCTGCTCAGCAACTGGATGTCACCGAGGTCGGTGAGCGCGCTGGCCTCGGCGCAGCGGTCACTGGTCCTGGCGGCGGCCTGGATCGCCGCATCGTGCAGCGTCACGACCTGGTCCCAGCGGCCCTGGTGGCGCAGGTAACCGTGAATGACAGCGGGAATGGCAATCGCATAGGTGGGGTGGGCGCTCGCCGCGTACATCGTGACCGCGTAGAGGTTCACGCGCTCGGCGTCCAGCCATCCGATCGCGCGCGGGCTCGCGGACAGGTCAGGCGCGTGTGCGGGCCGGTGGTCGACCTTGATGCCGGGACCGGCCTGCGGCCGGCTGGCCAGGTGACGGCTCGCGTTGGACGCCGTATGCAGGTAGTAGCCGAGCAGCCGCTCGACGGCCGCATGCCGGTCAGCGACCGGATCAGCGGCGGACAGCGCGCGGGCGTGCTCGCCGAGCAGGTCGTGGATGAGGTACCGGCCAGGTGCGGGCTCATCGACCAGGTAGTGGTCGTAAAGGTCCCCCAGGTGGCGTTCGGTGACGTCGATGTCGCTGTCGTCGAGCGCGGCGGCCGCGTAGGTGTCGAAGCCTGGTCCCGGATGCAGTCCGAGGCGCCGGAACAGCCGCTGCTGGCCGGACGCCAGGTCGTGGTAAGAAAGGTCGAACGCGGCCGCGACCGAGATGTTCTCGGCGTGCATCAGCCCGAGCCGGTCCTGCGCGGCGGCCACGCTGGCCGCCAGGCCGCTCACCGTCCAGGACGGATGGTGGTGCAGTTGGCGGGCCAGCATGCCGATCGCCAGCGGCAGGTAGCCGCAGCTCCTGGTCAGCTCGGCCACGGCCGGCTCGTTCGCGTCGACATCGGCTCGGCGGGCGAGCTTGGCCATGAGTTCGGACGCTTCGGCCGGCGGCAGCACGTCCAGGCTGATCGCCTGCGCGTCCTCCAGCGCGGTCAGGTGCCTGCGGCTGGTGATCAGCACCAGGCTGCCCGCCGTTCCGGGAAGCAACGGTCGCACCTGGTCGTGTCCGACCGCGTCATCGAGCACGATCAGGAACCGGCGTCCGGCCAGGTAGTCGCGCCACAGCCCGGCCCGGGGCTCCAGGCCCTGGGGAATGTGCTCGACCGCGACCCCGGCGCTCTGCAGCAGGCTCGCGAGCGCCTGCTCAGGCTCGATGGGCGCCTGGCTCGGGGTGTGGCCGTGCAACGGCAGGAAGATCTGGCCGTCGGGAAACCCGGCAGCAAGCTGGTGCGCCGCGTGCACCGCCAGTGCGGTTTTCCCGACTCCGGCCATGCCGCCGACCGCGTAGATGATGACCGTGTCGCTTGCGTTCGTCGGGCGCGGCGAGGCGCCTATCAGCTGGGCGAGCTCGGTCCCCCGGCCGGTGAAGGAACCGACATCGCGCGGCAGCGTCCTTTTGGCCGCCGCGATCCCGGCGTCTGGCTTGGGCGTTCTTGCGCGCGTGTCCCTGGTCGCCGTTCCTAGGCGGGCCGCCATCTCGAACTCGGCCCTGGCCGGACCTTGCAGGCCGAGCCCGTCGGCCAGGAGTCTTGCCGTTTCCCGGCGAGCCTTGAGGTTGATGCCGCGCTCGAGGTCGCTGATCGACCGGACGCTGAGCCCGGCCGAGCTGGCAAGTTGCTCCTGGGTCAGCCCGGCGCTGGCGCGCAGCCGGCGCAGCAACTCGGAGAAGGACTCCGGACTTTGCTCAGCCACGCTCGCCGCCCTTCCAGGCGAGCCGGTTGCCCGGCAACACTCGGAATCTCAATCCTAAGGTGGAATCGATAAGGACGCGATTGCCCGCGCGGACTATCTCATTGTTCAGCAGGTGGAATAGCGGCACTAATCAGGAAGGGATAGCGCAAGCGGACTGGCTGCGCGCATCGCCCGGTCCAGCGCGGCCTGGTAGGCATCACGAGCCTGGGCGGCATCGTCGGTCAGGTGGGTGAGTTCGGTGATCGCGTGCTCATCGGCCGCCGTGGCGGCGACCAGGTCCAGGTACCTGTCGTTCCGTAGCGCTAACTTCTCGGCTTGGCGCAGGTCTTCCAGCGCGAGATCGGAGGCCCGCACCTCGCTGGCAAAGCGCTGCAGCTCTTCGACCCGATGGGTGGTCGCGTTCTGGGCAATGGTAATGGCGCGAGCGTGGCCTTCGAGAACGGCGGCGGTGCGCGGACCCGGGACACCTTGTGACCGGTTAGCGGCGTACTCGGCGCGACGCTTGGTGATTTCCAAGAGCCTGCCCGCGATCTCCCACTCGTGCTGCCGCAGATGGGCCGCGCACACCGGGCTGTCGAGCCGTCCGGTCCGGTAGACCTCGGAGGCGCAGACGGTATCGACGGCGAGTTGCACCGCCTGAAGTCGCCGGGCGCTGACGTCATCCAGATCGGACTGCTCCACGAAACTCCGGCGGAACCGGCGCAAGCCGGCAAAGCGGACCTCACGCCGCACCGCGTACGTGGCGCAGGCGCAGGCGGCCACGATCAGCAGCGACGGATCGGTCAGTCCGTTCACGAACGCGCCCAGAATGCAGGCCGCCAGCGCGACCGGTCCCACGCGTTCGATCATCAACTTGCTAGCTGGCCAGGTCTTCCTGACAATGAGACGCCGCACCCACCGCTGGGTACGGAGCCCGAGCGCGGGGTCCACTACTGGCCTGACCGCGTGAACATCGATGTTCATCGCCCGACTCCCTACCGCACCGGATCTCACGGCGGCAGACGCAGAACAGACGCGCAGCCTAACCTGCTGGTTAGAATGGGATAGCCAGCCGTTAAGATCCATTGTGCAATCTCAATTTTGGGATTCCCACCACACCGATCCCTGAAACGCAATGACCAGGGATCCAGCCCCGGACCTTTGGGCCATTTTCTCGTCCGAATCAGTAGGAAACACGATTGGCGGCCTGGTTACCGATGCGTACGGGCTGCGGCATGAAGTTCCAGCGAGTACTGTGCGCTATGGGATTCCCGTCTGCTGGTTCCCATCCGACCGTTAGGTGGTGAGGGTCGCGGTGACCGAGGAGCGCCCGAGTCGCACCGAGAAGGTAACAGGCCCTCTGACGCCGCGCCGGTCCATCGGAGCTAGCATCAAGAGGCTGCGCGAGGAGGCGGGTCAAAGCCTGCAGGAAGTCGCGGACGAGTTGATGATCTCGCGCAGCAAATTGTCCCGGCTCGAGAACGCCCAAGGCCGACCGCTGCCACGCGACATCAGAGACCTCATCCGGCACTTCGGCATCCAGGGCAAGCCCGAGGCAAACCGGCTGCAACGCTGGGTGCAGGACGCGCAGCGCACCGGATGGTGGAGCGAGTACGACGTACTGACCGGAACTTCCGGGCTAGAAGCACACGTCGCCTATGAGACCGACGCGGCCGTGGTGCGCACCTACACCATGCCCTTCCTGCCAGCGTTGCTGCAGACACAGGACTACGCGGTGGCGGTCTTCCGCGATCTGGAGCGACGGTCTGCGGACGAGATCGACGAACTGGCCCAAGTCCGGCTCAAGCGCCAGGAGGCGCTGATCGCCCGCGATGAAATGCCGCCACTCGAACTCGTCGCGGTCACTCACGAGTCGACGCTGCGCCAACTGGTCGGGTCTGAGGAGACTATGCGAACCCAGCTCGACGCCCTTGCCGAACGGCCATCGACGCCGAACGTGCAACTCTACGTCCTGCCGTTCTCGGCCAAGCCGGTGTTCTCGATGACCTGCATGTACGCCTATTTCGAGTACCAGGATGCCGACAATCTCGTCCACATCGAAACACATGGCGGCTTCACGATCATCGATGATCCCATGCAGGTCGCGCGCTACCGGCGGGCGCACGCCGCTCTCGTGCACGCCGCGCTGAACGAGGATGCCTCCCGTGCGCTCATCGGATCGATCAGGGATGAATGGAAGCATCCGTGATTCTCGGCGGCCGATACCCCTAGCCGCTTCGAGCAAACGCCCCGAACAAAAAAGTTATGACTTTTTAATTCGAGCATCACGCACATCAGGAGCCACAGGAGTAGCCTCTCTGAATGGCTTAGCGGCGCGGAGCGCCACCATCTCAGAGATTTACCCTCGCGACCCATATTTTAAATGTGAGCATCCATTGATGAGCGACAATTCCGCTTCGCCGGTTCCTGCGGAGCTTGCCAGGATCCGATCCTCCCTAGAGGATTGCGGCTACGCGATAACAGACGAAGTTTCCATCGGGCTACCTGAGAACTTTCGCGACAAGTTCGGACAGGCCTACTTCAACAGCGAGACGCTGCGGCACGATGAAGGCGATTGGCCCATAGACCGCGAGCGTGCCCGTGACGTTGTCTTCTACCAGCGGCGAGGGGACGATCTTGAACTCCATGAGTTCGAGACGATCACCCTCACAGACCGCGCGGGCGTCGAGGGCAAACGCGATCACGCGCGAGTGCGTCTGCTAAGCGACGTCATCGCCCAGCAGTTCATACGGACAGTTCTTGCCTTTGTACCCGGGCGTATTCGGCAAGAAGAGGGAACATTCGGGATTAACCTTTTCCGTACTTATACTAACGTGGTGACAATCCCGCATCACGATCATGAGCAGTTTATTATTACATATGTGATTGACAGAATCGGCGAGGGCGCGGAGACTTACCTTTATCGCCCTGAGGATGTCCATGCAGATGGCGAGATCGTCGGCAAGCCGGTTCTGCGGCAGCAGCTAAACCCCGGCCAGATGATCATTTTCGAGGACAAGAAGTACAAGCACGGCGCAACTCCGCTCGTGCCGCCACCGGACGCGTCTG
>DASYAT010000039.1:0-14747 GCA_036501205.1 Streptosporangiaceae bacterium
CGATCCGGCGCACCGCGTCGAGCAACTGGCGGCTAGACAGGCCTCCGGGCTCCGGGGTTCCTGTGCCAGGAGCCATCCCAGGATCGACCACGTCAACATCGACCGACAAGAACACGGCGTCGCAGTCATCAGTTGCGGTCGTGAACGCCTCGGTCAGGCACTCGTCAAGGCCGCGCGCGACGATCTCGGTCATCTCGTAGCTGCGCATCTGCTGGCTGGCCATCCAGTCCAGCGTCTCCGGCTCTGGCCAGTAGCCGTGCAGGCCGAGCTGCAGGAACCGGTCGCCTCGGACCGCGCCTGACTCGATCAGGCGGCGCATCGGGGTGCCGTGCCCGTAGAGCGAGCCGAACTGGGTGTTGCCGGCGTCGGCGTGCGCGTCGAAGTGGATGAGCGAGACCCGGCCCCAGCCGACGTGCCGGGCCACGCCGGTGGCGTCGGGGAAGGTGATCGTATGGTCGCCGCCGAGTATGACCGGGATCGGGCCGGCCTTGGCCACGTCGTGCACGGCGTCTTCGAGCCGGCGCAGGCAGAGCTCGATCTGGCCCGACGGCATCTCCACGTCGCCGGCGTCGACGATCTTCAGCTCGGTCAGCGGGTCGACGCCGAGCGCCAGGTGCGGGCGGGAGCCGTCGTGCGGCAGGTAGTCGGTGAACCTGATCGCCTGCGGGCCGAACCTGGCTCCTGGCCGGTGCGAGGTGCCTCCGTCAAACGGGGCTCCGATGATCACGACGTCCGCGTCGGAGAACGACTGCGGATCGGCAACCTCAGCCTTGGCGACGCCTAGGAACGTGGCGTCCGGGCCGTAGAGGTTGCCGATCCGGGTCACTATGTCCTCCTGTGGTCTACCGTGCCCGCAGGAGTCCGACCTTAGCGCGTGACCAGGGTCTCCTCCTGAGCTGGGCGGTCCAGCGCCGCGACGCCAGCCGTCGGCTCAGCGGGCCCGAGCCGGTCAAGGAGCCGGGCGACCGGCTTCGGCAGCCACCAGTTGGCCTTGCCGAGCAACTCCATCACGGCTGGGACCAGCACCAGCCGCACCAGCGTGGCGTCGATCAGCACCGCGACCGCGAGGCCGAGGCCGACCTGCTTGACCGAGACGTTGGCGCCGAGCACGAAGGACAGGAAGACCACGATCATGATCGCCGCGGCGGCAGTGATCACCCGGGCGGTGCTGGCCAGGCCCTTGGCGACCGAGGCCGCGTTGTCGCCGGTGGCGTCGTAATGCTCCTTGATCCGGGAGAGCAGGAACACTTCGTAGTCCATCGACAGGCCGAACAGGATCACGAACAGGAAGATCGGCACCCAGGTCGTCACCGGCATGTTCTCGGGGAAGCCGAACAGCTGGCGGCCCCATCCGTGCTGGGTGACCAGGACGAGCACGCCGTAGGCGGCCGAGATCGACAGCAGGTTCATCACCGCGGCCTTGATCGCGACGGTCACCGACTTGAACGTCACGATCAGCAGCAGCATCGACACCAGGACGACGACCAGGACGAGCTCAGGCAGCCGCTGGCTGGTCATGTTCGCGAAGGTCACGTTGCCCGCGTTCGGGCCAGTCAGGTAGGCCCGGATGCCGGTGCCGGCGGTCGCGCGGGGGAGCACCCGCGAGTTCAGCGTGTTGACCAGCGTGTTCGTCACCGGGTCCTGCTCGCCCGTGGTCGGGTAGGCGATCAGCATCGCGGCCTTGCCGTCCGGGCTGACGATCGCCGGGGTAACGGAGGCGATGCCAGCGGTGTGAGCCACGGCCGAAGAAAGCCCGGTGAGGCCAGCGCGGGGGGACGGCAGGGAAGCGGCGATGATCAGCGGAGCGTCGAAGCCGGGTCCGAAACCGCGCGCCATCGCCGCATACGAGGCGTACCCCATCGTCCCGCGAGCCTGGGTCGACTCATCCGGCATCGACAGCTTCATTCCGAGCGCGGGCAGCGCGAGCAGCAGGATCACGACGGTAGAGCCGACCGCGGCCAGCACCGGGCGACGCTGCACGACCCCGGCCCACCGCTCGGCGGCCGGCGGCCGGCCCGACGACGAAGCAAGACCAGCCTGGCCGGCCGCGCTGGCCCGCCGCTCACGCCGCTTCAGAGCGCCAGGCACCCGCAGCCGCGACGGCCTGGCCAGCCGCGTGCCGGAGAAGCCCAGCAGCGCCGGCAGCAAGGTGAGCGATCCGAGCACGGTCATGGCCACGGTCACGGCGGCGGCGATCGCGACCCCGTTCATCAGCTGCTGACGCAGCACCAGCAGGCCGAGCATCCCGATCGCGACCGTGCAGCCAGCGGTCAGGACCGACCGGCCAGCGGTCTTCATCGTCAGCACAACGGCGTCCTGCGGCGCGACCCCGGCCCGCAGGTCCTCACGGAACCTGGTCACCATGAACAGCGCGTAGTCGACACCGACCCCGAGCCCGATCATGGAGGCCACGATCGGGGAGAACGACGGTGCCGGGAAGATGTGCCCGAGCAGCGCGATCAGCGACAGGCCGGCTCCGATTCCGAACACGGCGGTGACGACCGGCAGGCCCATCGCCAGCAGCGAGCCGAACGCGATCAGCAGGACGATCGCGGCCGCCGTGATGCCGATGCCCTCGGTGGGCCCGCCGTACGGCGTCTCGGCCAGGTCGACGACATCGCCGCCGAGGCTGAACTTCAGCCCGGACCCGGACGCGGCCGTCGCGTCGTGCATCAGCGCCAGCGCCTCGGTGTTCGAGATTTTCGAGCTCTGGACCGCGAACTGCACGGTGGCGAACGCCACGTGGCCGTCCCGCGAGATCTGCCCGGGCCTAGAGAACGGGTCGGTCACCGAGGTAACTCCGGCCGCACGCTCAAACGGCACCAGCGCGCTGGTGATCCGCGCCTTGACCGCCGGGGAGCCGATCGGTGCCTTAGACGAAATTGCCAGCGTCAGCGCGTCCCCGGACTGACGGTGGAAGTGCGCGTTGAGCAAAGCCTGGCCCGGGTCGCTGCCGCCGAAGCTGTCGTCGGCCGCCGCGCCGAAATTCATCCACAGCATGATCAAGCTGGCGACCAAGACGATCCACGCGAACACCGTCACGATCCGGTGCCGGTAGCAAATCCGGCCGAGCTGGCCGAGTAGTGACATGGAGTTCATCTCCTGGGAGCTGGAAGCTGGAAGCGTTTTAAAGTCGCTTCCGATCCTCGCCAGATCGCCCTGGGAAAACGTCGTACGGCCGGAGGCACCTTGCCGCTGCGGCTACTCGCCTCGTGGTACTCCCAGCGGAGTAGCCCGGCTGAGGTGCGTCTTCGTCGCCATCGCGTGCGCGACCGTATCGTGCAGTTCACGGGCGATCCGCAGCCGTTCCTCGGCGACGGCGCGACCAGCTTCGGCAATGCTTTCTTCCTCCGCGATTTTTAGCTTTTCCGCTGTTTCCGCGGCTAGCGCGCGGCGACTGCGGACCGAATCGCCGAGCGGGACGGCGACGGCGAGCAGGGCGATCGACGGCAGGAACTCGGACGCGATCGCCGCTATCCCCTGTCTGGTGGTGCCGACCGCCAGCCCCAGTCCTATAGCCATGTAACCGGCCGGAATGGCGATCGACCACGCCAGGTAGCCTGCTGTCGCGGCGTCGTAGAGCGGGAACGCGAGCAGCGGCACTGGCGAGATGTTCCGACGTGCAGCGTAGAAGGCAAGGAGCAATACCGAGCATGCGAGCAGCACGCCAACTCAGCACGGGCTCAAGGTAGCTGGCCAAGCAGGAGGATGGAATGGCAGATGGTGGCTTTGTGCCGAATTACGCTGAAGGCTCCGTTCCGAATTACGCTGAAGGCTCCGTGACCGACTTGATGCGCAGCATCGCCGCGGCGGAGGGTCGGCACCTGCTGGTCGAGGGCACGCTGAACTTCAGGGACGCGGGCGGGTATCCGACTTCTGGCGGCGGTGTCGTCGCCTGGCGGTCACTGCTGCGGTCCGACGCGCTGCACCGGGTCGGTCTCGCCGGGTTCGACCAGCTGAACGGCCTCGGGCTGCAGACCGTGCTGGACTTGCGAGTCCCTGAGGAGGTCCAGTACGCGCCGAGTCCGGTAGATCAGCTGGCCGAGACCGGGACACGGGTGTTTCACCTGTCGCTGGTCGGCGCTGACTTCAGCGAGATTCCGCCGGACCTCGAAGGCGTTTACCGATTCATGGTCGACCGGCGAGGTCAGGCAATTGGCTCGGCCATTAAGGCGCTGGCGGCGCCAGGAGCTCTGCCCGCGCTCGTGCATTGCACAGCAGGTAAGGACAGAACGGGCATTGTGGTAGCGTTCACGCTGTCGGCAATTGGTGTCTCCGATGAGATCATCGCCGCCGACTACGCGCTCAGCAGTTTGTATCTGGACCCGCAGCTAACCCCTGCGATAGGCCGGATCAGCGCCGATACTGGTCTGGACGAGCAGGTGACGCAGGCGATGATGGCCAGCCCGCCCGAATTGATCCTGCAGGTCCTCGCCCGGGCTAGGCGGCAGGCTGGGAGCGTCGAAGGCTATCTGACGCGCCATGGGGTAACGCAGGCCGAATTGGCAGCGCTAAAGACAGTACTTGTGACGGCCAACCACTGACGGTGAGGCGAATGAAAGCCATTCCGGGCGACGTGAATGACTCGCATGTCGCATGACGAGCTCGACCGCCGGATCCTGCACGCGCTTGTGCAGGACGCGCGGGCTAGTTATGCGGAGATCGGCTCGCACGTCGGCTTGTCCGCACCCGCGGTCAAGCGGCGAGTTGACCGGCTCAGGGCGGCGGGGGCGATCACCGGGTTCTCGGCCCGGCTGAGCCCATCGGAACTGGGCTGGACCACCGAGGCGTACGTGGAGTTGTTCTGCCGGGGCAAGACCTCGCCGAGCGAGATCGGCCGGGCGGCCAGTAAGCATCCCGAAGTCGTCAGCGCGTGCACCGTGACCGGCGAGGCGGATGCGTTGTTGCTGATCAGGGCCTCGGACATGCGGCACTTCGAGCAGGTCGTGGAGCGGATCGGGGCCGAGCCGTTCGTCGTGCGGACCCGGAGCTCGATCGTGTTGTCCCGGCTGGTCGAGCGGCCGGACGCGCTGCCTGAGCTGGGCGACTTACGATTACGCTGGACCGACCTGCGCTGATCAGACGAATCTGGGCGGTGCGGTCGGCTACAGTCTTAACCATGTCCGAGCGTGACGCCCGATATGTCGGTAATGAGGCCTCTGCCTATCCGAGTAGCACCGGTGAATTTCGCGCTGCTCCCGACGCCTCCGCCAGCACCGCCGAATTCAAGCGATTCGCCGCTGGCCAGGCCAACGGGGCCAGCCCGGCTACCGATGCCGGGTCCTGGCCCGAGCAGCCGTGGGACGCTAGTTCGCCCGGCGGCGGCGGCAGCAGCGGCGGCTCGAGCCGGATGAAGGCGATCGTCGCCGGGGTGGTTGTCCTGGTGATCGTGGTCATCGCCCTCATCCTGTTCGCCTGAGCCTGACCGGTTCGCGTCGCTGATCGGTCAATGATCCGTGTTCAGATGCCCCGTGGTCAGAACCAACGTGCTCAGGAACCGCCTGCTCCGAGACGACTTGGTCAGAACCCGCTGCCTACCTCGTTCCAGCTCGACCAGCCATTTCCCGTATTGCTCGATACAGCGAGCTTGCCGTTGTTATCTACTGCAGCGACGCTGGGAGCGCCCGCCGAATTGAGCCAGCCGGCCGGGCTGCCCTTCATCTTGCCGCCCGGCACTCCGCTGATCGCGGTCCAGCCGCTCCAGCCCGAGGATCCCGCCGTCCCCTGCTGCCTGATGTATCCGGGCTGACCCTTAGGACCGCTGGCGTAGACGACTGCCCAGCCGGTCGGCCAGACGGCGGCGGCGGGGGAGCCGGTGACCTTCTTTCCGGCCAGCGGGGTGGTCCAGGTCCAGGCTCCGCCCTTCGCCCAGGCTTCGGCCAGACCGCCCTTGGCCGTGGTGGCGAACAGCTCGGTCTGACCCTGGCCGTTGACTACAGCGGACGGGACGCCGGCGAGGTTGGCCGGGCTCTTGCCCACGGTGCTCCACTTGGTCCAGGACGCGCCGTTCCAGCTGGTCATGGCTGCCTTACCGGCGGTGGTGACGCAGAACACTCTGGCGGCACGGCCGGCGTCGACGAACGGCGCCGGAGAGCTGGCGCAGCTGCCGCCGATGGACTGCCACTTGGTCCAGTGCCCGTTGTTGTTCGGCTGGCGCTGGCGGGTCACCAGCACCCTGCCGTCGGTGCCGGTAGCCAGCACCTCGTCCGGGCCGATCGGGAGCAGCACGGCGGCGGGGTCGGTCCCGGCCCGCATCGACTCAGGCAGCGCGGGCAACGGCTTGCCCCACTCCCAGTCATTCGGGAACCCGGCCTGCTGCCAGGCGTGCACGATCTGACCGGAGCCGGACGCGGCGAAGATGGTCAGCCCGCCGTCCGCCTCAGGCACGACCGAGGGGTTGCTGGCGATCGTGCTGGGAGAGCGGCCGAGCGTGTGCATGGCCGACCAGGTCAGGCTGCCGACCGGGGCCTGCCAGGAGTGGATGAGCGTGTTGGCGGCCGACTTGGCGAACCACTCGGCGGTGCCGTTTGCGTTGATGGCGATCGAGATGCGCGGGCGGTTGCTGATAGCGGGCGGGTTGGGGGTGACGGGGGCGCCGCCGAGATTCACGTCCAGCTTGTCGGTGTCGATGTCGATCGAGACGCCGCCGTAGGTGGCCAGGTGGTTGCCCAGGTACTGGTGAATCCGCTGGTGGCTGGTCCACATGTGGGCTGGCATGTAGGAGCTGTTAGTGCTCGCGACGCCGTCCCAGTCCGCGTAGTAGATGACGTCCGGCTCGGTGATCGAGCCGGAGGCCGAGATCAGCGCGCCGATGTTGGTGAACGACTCATAGACGCCCGAGCCGAAGCCGAGCGCCTGAAGTTCGGCGTCCCAGGCCGACAAGAACGTGGTGACCTGCGAGTTGCAGCTCGGGCCGTACGCCTCCATGTCGTAGATCAGCGGGGTGCCCTTGACGATGCCGAGGTTGGCGGCCTGGGTGGCGGCGTCGTCGGCCGCGGCCTTGCCTTCCTGGCTGGCCTGGCTGGTGTTGATCGAGGCGTCGCCCGGTGCCAGCACGCAACTCGACTGCAGTCCGGGGTAAATCGGGAAGTAGCGCCAGCCTTGCTTGACGATGCCAGTCAGCCAGGACGAAGTCAGGTTGGCCTGCGCGCAGGCCCGGTTGGCGCCGCCGATGTAGATGCCGACCGAGCGGAACGGCGAGGCCAGCCACTTGGTCATCGCGCCTGAGCTTGGTGCGGCGCAGGAGTCGAAGCCGCTGCCGACGAAGAGGCCCTGCGGGGTCTTCGCCGATGCCTGGAAAGCCGCGTGCTTTGCTGCCGTGTTGTGGCTGGCCTTGGCGCTGCGGCCTGTGTTGGCGGTGCGGCCTGTGTCGGCGGCGCGGCTGGCTCTGGTGCCGTGGCGGGTCTTGGTGACGCGTTCGACGGCGGGGGTGGTGCTGGTGACCTGGATGGAGGACTGGATCGTCTGGGCCAGAGACCGGTCAATGCCGTAGGAGATCGCAACCTGGACCCGTGCTCGGGCGACCACGGTCGTGAGGGTCCTGGACGCTGAGCTGCGGGTCTTGATCATGATCCTGGCAGGCTTCTGGTGGGCCTTGGCTGGCTTGCGAGCCTTCGCGCCGATGTGCTTGCTGCTCCTATCGCCCGTCTTGGCGCTGACCTTCGCCAGGGGGCCGATCATCACGGCTTCGGTCTTGCCGACCAGGCCGGCTGGGCAAAGCGGGTTCGGCCCGGGCCTGCCCAGGTAGACCGCGTGCACATCAAGCCGCGGGCACGCCGTCGGATGCTTGGCGAAGTTGATCACCGGCCAGGCGGCGGGAACTTTCAGGCTAACGCCGCTGTAGGTAACGCTCCGCCACTTCGTGCTCGAGGTAGCGGAGAGCGCCGAGGCATTCGACAGCAGTGGTGCCGTCAGTATGCTGCCAAGTCCGACCAGTACAGCGGCATTGAATCGAAAGTTCATGGAGCCGATCATCCGCGCGCGAGGCCCGGAATGACGGACAGTTTCCTGTCACTGTACGTAATCAACGACAAGTTTTGGCAACCAGCACAGTTTCACTTGCATGTTCAAGATGATCGCCGGACGGCCTCCTGGCGGCCGTTTGGCCTGGCCCGCTGTTTCGCCATCGCCCAATCGGCCGACTGCGCGCCCATGGTCAGGGCCGGCAACTTGGTTCGCCTGACCCGCAATCACCTGAGTCACTTTGCCGTCATATACACCACCAGCGACAAGGGCTTTGCCGGAGCCGGCCGCCGCCGCCGCGGTGAGGCTGCGGGGAACTGCACCAGAGAGGCTCCGGTGCACCTGGCCGGCGGCCAGCCCGCAAATATGACCCGGATCCGGAGACCTGGTGGTCAGAGCAGCTCACGCGGTGATCAGCTGGGACGAGTGGCTTCGCTTGAGCGGAGCGCTCGGCCGGCCTGGTCCGCGAGCGTGACCGCGACCAGGCGTGCCTGCAGGGCTGGCGCCGAGCCGGGTTTGGGCGTCAGCATGAACCGCCCGTAGTACTGGCCGTTGCCGAAGGCGCGGAGCTCGATTTCCTCGCTGGGCAGGCCGAACTGGTCGGCGTCCCAGCGACGGTGTCCCTTGATTACCGTGCCGTCGGGCTCCAGCCGGGCGGGATGACCGACGAGTGACCCGTACTCGAAGCGGCACCCATCCAGCTCCAGAAGTTCGGTGAGCTGTTCCTTCACCAGGTCAATGACCGCGAAGGGCGAGCTTTCCGTCCGGCCGAGCCCGGCGGCCTGGCGGATCTGCGTCAGGTAGCCCTCGTCCGTGACCGCGACCGCGTGCTGGTGCCGGGCACGGGCCGCGAGTTGCGACACAGCCAGGCCTGTGGCTAGCAGCAAGACCGCGGTCGTGACGTCAGAAGAGCTGCGAATCGAAAAGCGGTAATAGGGCAGCGTGAAGAAGAAATCGAACCAGGCGAACGCTGACACGGCGGCCAGGGCACCAGCGGCACGGTTCCCGACCGCGGCCACCGCGACCACAACCACGACCAGGAGCAAGGCCACGTTGGTGTTCGACCAGGC
The DNA here is from genome assembly GCA_036501205.1 of Streptosporangiaceae bacterium. GTDB lineage: Bacteria > Actinomycetota > Actinomycetes > Streptosporangiales > Streptosporangiaceae > Chersky-822. The sequence goes on from DASYAT010000039.1 coordinate 9,033, forward strand.
CGCCCGGAAAGGCAGCAAGATAGCCGCAGCAGCCAGCGGCGCCACCAAAGCGAACGCGATCGTGGCGCGGCCCGCCGTCAGGAAACGGCCCAAGCTAGCCATCCATCCCTCCTTCCCGGGGGCGCTGGTCCGCGCTAAGCGGGGTCTGGCTGGAAGCGGTAGCCCATGCCTGGTTCGGTTTGGAGCCAGCGGGGGCGGGCGGGGTCTGGCTCTAGCTTTCGGCGGAGCTGGGCCATGTAGAGCCTCAGGTTGCCGGCCGCGTCGGTGTAGCCAGGGCCCCAGACCTCCTGCAGGAGCTGGCGCTGGCTCATCAGCTTGCCCGGGTGGCGGAGCAGCACCTCAAGCAGGTGCCACTCGGTCGGCGTGAGGCGGATGGTGGTGTCGGCGTCGGCCGAGTTCCTGGTTACTCGCTTCGCAGCCAGGTCGATGGTCAGGTCGCCCAGTGTTACCTGGGGCTCGCTGGACTCCGGGGTGCTGCGCCGGACGGCGGCGCGCATCCGGGCCAGCAGCTCGTCCATGCCGAAGGGCTTGGTGACGTAGTCGTCGGCGCCGCAGTCCAGGGCCTGGACCTTGTCGGTGCTGTCGGCCCGGCCGGACAGCACGATGATGGGAGCGTCGGTCCAGCCGCGCAGGCCCTCGATCACCTCGACGCCGTCCATGTCGGGCAGCCCGAGGTCGAGTATTACCAGGTCAGGAGGGTGCTGAGCGGCTGTGCGGAGCGCGTCGGCACCATTCATCGCGGTGTCTACGTCGTACTGCCGGGCGCGCAGGTTGATCCGGAGCGCGCGGACAATCTGCGGCTCGTCGTCGATCACCAGCACTCTGGTCATGCCGGAACCTGCCCGGCGGGTCCGTCACCGGCCTCGGCCCGGTCACCAGCCTCACTCGTCGGCAAGTCGCGGCCGGGGCCGGTCCAGGCCGGCAGCGACACGGCCATCGTCAGCCCGCCGCCCGGCGTGTCTTCGGGTTCGAGCCGGCCGTCCATCGACTCGGTCAGGCCCCTGGACAGCGCCAGCCCGAGACCGATCCCGGTCGTGTTGTCGGTATCGCCCAGCCGCTGGAACGGCACGAACATCCGGCCGGTCTCAGATTCCGGCAGGCCAGGACCTCGGTCGATGACCCGAACCTCGACTCGGTCGCCCAGCGAACTCGCGCTCAGCACGGGCGGTGAGCCCGGCGGTGAGTAGCGCAGCGCGTTCGAGACCAGGTTGACGAGCACGCGCTCAAGGATGCCAGGGTCAACGAAAACCTCGGGCAACTCAGCCGGAATCTCCACGACCACGGTCTTGCTGTCGGGCCCGAGATCGTCGAGCGACCGAGCGACGACCTCGCCTAGGTCGGCTGGCCGCGGGAAGACCGACAGCGCCCCGGCCTGCAGACGGCTCATGTCGAGCAGATTCTCGACGAGGCGGGTGAGCTTGTCGAGTGACTCATCGGCAGTCGCCAGCAGTTCGGCATAGTCTTCGGGATTCCACTGGACCTCATCTGACCGCAAGCTGGTGACCGCCGCCTTGGCCGAGGCCAGCGGGGTGCGCAGGTCGTGGCTGACCGCCGCTAGCAGCGCCGCTCGCATCCGGTCGGCTTCGGCGATCGGCCGGGCCGCCTCGGCCGCCGCGGCGAGCCGTTGCTGCTCCAGAGCCGCCGCCGCGTACAGCGCGAAAGCGCCGAACACCCGGCGGTCGGTGGCCGCCAGCGTCCGGCCGCGCGCGGCGAGGCACAGCGCGTCGTCGATCGGCATCGCCACATCGGCCTTGTCCGGGCTGGTCAGCGGGCCAGCCGCACCGCCCTCGTCGACTTCGCCGGATGCGGCGACGGTCTGCCAGCCGCCAGAAGGCAACGGCTCGCGCTCGGCACCGGTCTCCCGCTCAAGCAAGGCGACCGAGTCCATGCCGAATGCCTCCCGCACCCGGTCGACGACCGCCTGCAGCGGCTGCTCGCCGCGCAAGATGTCGCCCGCGGTGGTGACCAGCACGTCGGACTCGGCGCTGGCGCGGGCGGCCTGCTTGGATCGCCTGGCGGCGAAGTCAACGATCGAAGCGACCGCGGCGGCCACGAGCAGGAACGCCGCGATCGCCAGCGCGTTATTCGGGTCCGAGATCGTAAACGTGTAGATCGGCGGCGTGAAGTAATAGTTGAGGAACAGCGACCCGGCTACGGCGGCGATCAGCGCCGGCACCAAGCCGCCGACCAGTGCCACGGCGACCACGCCGACGAGGAAAAGCAGTACGTCGCTCGTCAGGTTGACCTGGTGGCGCGCGTTCGCGAGCACGAAGGTCAGAGCCGGGGCCAGCAGCACGGCCAGCGCGTAGCCGGCCACCCGGCGAGGCAGCGAGAGCCCGCCTCGCCGGTCAGGCAGCCAGCTTCGGCGCCCCCGGCCCATCTCGGCGTGGGTCACGATATGCACGTCGATGTCGCCGGACTCGCGGATCGTTCGCCAGCTCACGCCTGGCCCGGTGAGCAGAGTGCTGATCCAGTTCCGCCGGCTGGCACCCAGCACCAGCTGGGTCGCGTTCTCCGCCCTGGCGAAGGCGAGCAGAGCCTCGGACACGTTGTCACCGACCACCTGGTGATAGCTGCCGCCGAGCGACTCGGCCAGCCGCCGCTGCGCGGCCAGCTCCGCCGGATCGGCTCCGGTGAGCCCGTCTGACCTGGTCACATACAGGGCCAGCAGGTCACCTCCGGCCGAACGGGCGGCGATCCTGGCCGCTCGCCTGATCAGCGTCTCGCCCTCGGGGCCGCCGGTCAGTGCGACCACCACCCGCTCCCTGGCCTCCCAGGTATCGCGGATATCGTGCGCCACCCGGTACCGCTGCAGACCTTCATCGACCCGGCCGGCCAGCCACAGCAGCGCCAGCTCGCGGAGCGCGGTCAGATTGCCGGCCCGGAAGTAGTGGTTGAGCGCGGCATCGATCTTCTCGGCCGGGTAGACGTTGCCGTGCGCCATCCGGCGGCGCAACGCCTCTGGCGTCATGTCGACCAGTTCGATCTGGTCGGCGGCCCGCACCACAGCGTCTGGCACCGTTTCCCGTTGCGGAACGCCGGTGATCTTCATGACCACGTCGTTCAGTGACTCGAGGTGCTGGATGTTCACCGTGGTGATGACGTCGATGCCGGCCTTGAGCAGTTCCTCGACGTCCTGCCAGCGCTTGGCGTTGCGAGACCCGGGCACGTTGGTGTGGGCTAGCTCGTCGACCAGCGCGATCTGCGGATGGCGGGCGAGCACCGCGTCGACGTCCATCTCCTCGAACGTGGTGTCCCGGTAGCTGATCTTGGCCCGCGGGAGCACTTCGAGCCCGTCCAGCTGCTCGGTGGTGCGCCGCCGGCCGTGCGTCTCGACGAACGCCACCACTACGTCAGCGCCCCTGGAAAGCCGCCGGTGTCCCTCGCCGAGCATCGCGAACGTCTTGCCGACGCCCGCCGCGGCGCCCAGGTAGATCCTGAGCGTGCCGCGGCGGACGGTGCCGGCCGCGCCTTTGGAGGGCATTTCGCCTGGCTGTGTCATCTCTAAGAACGGTACTTTCTTCTCGCTCCCGGCGGCGGGTACGGTCACACTGGATAACGCTGGTCGAGAGCGATGTTGAGCAGCAGCACGTTGACCACGGGCTCGCCCAGTATGCCGATCACGCGACCACTGGTGTACTTCGCCACCAGGGCCTTGATGGCGGCCGGGCTGACATGCCTTGCCGCTGCGACCCTGGCGACCTGGATGGCGGCGTTGGCCGGGGAGATGTCGGGGTCGAGCCCGGAGCCGGACGCGGTGACCGCGTCGGCCGGTATCGCCGAGACCGGCACGTGGTCGAACAGCGCGATCTCCTTCTGCCGCTGCCTGATCAGGCCGACCAGCGTCGGGTTGTTAGGACCCAGGTTGGTCGCGGCCGAGTACAGCGGGTCGCAGCCGTAGTCGTTGCTCGCGCCGCTGGTGGCATTCGACGGCCGCGACTGGAAGTACTGCGGCAGTGGCTTGCCCTTGGCGGTCACGAACTCCTGGCACAGCAGGCTCGATCCGACGATCTTGCCGTGGTAGCTGACCAGCGAGCCGTCGGCGTGGTTGCGGAACGCCGCCTGGCCGATCACGAAGATGACCAGCGGGTAGCCGATCCCCACGATCACCGTGAAGATCAGCAGGCCGCGCAGCGCCGCGATGAGCTGGCGGATCGAGCCGGGAAGATGACTCATTTTTCGATCACCGGAACCCTGGAATGAACTGGATGATGAGGTCGATTGCCTTGATCCCGATGAACGGGATGATCAGCCCGCCGACGCCGTAGATCCACAGGTTCCGCCGCAACATCGACGAGGCCGAGGACGGGCGGTACCTGACGCCGCGGAGCGCGAGCGGGATGAGCGCGACGATGATCAGCGCGTTGAAGATGATCGCCGAGGCGATCGCCGACTGCGGGCTGTGCAGGTGCAGGATGTTGAGCTTGCCAAGCGCCGGGATCACGACCGAGAACATGGCCGGGATGATGGCGAAGTACTTCGCCACGTCGTTGGCGATGGAGAACGTGGTCAGGGCGCCTCTGGTGATCAGCAACTGCTTGCCGATCTCCACGATCTCGATGAGCTTGGTCGGATTGGAGTCCAGGTCGACCATGTTCCCGGCCTCCTTGGCGGCGGAGGTGCCCGTGTTCATGGCCACCCCGACGTCGGCCTGGGCGAGCGCGGGAGCGTCGTTGGTGCCGTCGCCGGTCATCGCGACCAGCTTGCCGCCCTCCTGCTCCTTCTTGATCAGCGCCATCTTGTCTTCCGGCGTGGCCTCGGCGAGGAAGTCATCGACGCCGGACTCATCGGCGATGGCCTTGGCGGTGAGCGGGTTGTCGCCGGTGATCATGACGGTCCTGATGCCCATCTTGCGCATCTCGGCGAACCGCTCGGCGATGCCCTCCTTGACGATGTCCTTCAGGTAGATCACGCCAAGGGCCTTAGCCGAGCCGTTGTTGCGTTCGGCTACTACCAGCGGCGTCCCGCCGACCGCCGAGATCGAGTCGACGGTCTGGCCGAGCTCCTCCGGCGGGATGCCGCCGCCTTGCCTGATCCACTCCCTGACCGCACTCGACGCGCCCTTGCGCACCTGCCGGCCGTCGGCGAGGTCGACACCGCTCATTCTGGTCTGGGCGGTGAACTCGACGAACTCAGCGCCCTGCAGTTCGCCCTGGGCGCGCTCGCGCAGGCCGTACTGCTCCTTGGCGAGCACCACGATCGACCGGCCTTCTGGGGTGTAGTCAGCCATCGACGACAGCTGCGCCGCGCTGGCCAGCTCGTCGGCGCTCACCCCGGTCACCGGGATGAACTCAGCCGCCTGCCGGTTCCCAATCGTGATCGTGCCGGTCTTGTCGAGCAGCAGGGTGTTAACATCACCCGCCGCCTCGACCGCCCGGCCCGACATGGCGAGCACGTTGCGCTGGACCAGCCGGTCCATGCCCGCGATGCCGATCGCCGACAGCAGCGCCCCGATCGTGGTCGGGATCAGCGCCACCAGCAGCGCGACCAGGATGACCAGGGACTGCGGGGCGCCCGAGTAGAACGCCATCGGCTGCAGCGTGATCACGGCCAGCATGAAGATGACCGTCAGCGAGGCCAGCAGGATGTTCAGCGCCAGCTCGTTCGGGGTCTTCTGCCGCTGCGCGCCTTCGACCAGGGCAATCATCCGGTCGATGAACGTCTCACCGGGCTTGGATGTGATTTTCACTACTATTCGGTCAGAAAGCACCTTGG
>DASYAT010000040.1:0-15592 GCA_036501205.1 Streptosporangiaceae bacterium
AGCCGGCGTCCTCACTACGATCCGCCGGGTCCCTGGGGTCGCCGCCGCCGACGGCCAGGTCTTCGCGCAGGCACTGCTGCTCGGCCGGAACGGCAAGGCGCTGGACGGGCCGTCGTCCGGCGTGGCGTTCAGCTGGCCGGCAATTCTTCTTCCTTGGCTTTGCCGGGATCGCGTTGTTCGTCGGCGCGTTCGTGATCTGGAATACGTTCTCGATCCTGGTCGGCCAGCGCACCCGCGAGCTCGCCCTGACCAGGGCTCTCGGCGCCAGCACCGGCCAGGCGTTCCGATCGGTACTGGCGCAGGCCGCGATCATCGCCGCGGTGGCCAGCGTGGCTGGCGCCGGGCTCGGCCTGCTGATGTCCAGGGCCCTGGGCGCGCTGCTCGGCTCGTTCGGCCTGTCGCTGCCGATCAGCGGCCTGCAACTGCCCGTCGCTGAACTCGTCATCTCGATCGTGACCGGCATCGCCATCACCATGATCGCCTCGCTGGCACCGGCCTGGCGGGCAACCAGGATCGCTCCTGTCCAGGCGATGCGCGACCCGGCTCCCGAGCCGGCTCGCTTCGGGAACGGGCGCCTCGTGACCGGTCTGACATTGGTCGCGGCCGGAGCCGCCGCCCTGCTGACCGGGATCTACGCTGCCGGCGGAGGCGCGCTCACCGCCGCCGGGGCGGCCTGCAGCTTTATCGGGGTCCTGGCGCTGGCTCCGCTGCTGGTCCGGCCGCTGGCGTACCTGTCTAGTGCGCCGCTGGTCCGGCTGCCAGGCCAGGTCGGCGTGCTGGCCCGCGGCAACACAATGCGCAACCCGAAACGGACCAGCGCCACGGCCGCCGCCCTGATGATCGGCGTGGCCGTCATCACCTTGATGTCGGTTCTGGTCAGCTCCGCCGACGCGCTGGTCGCCGGGCAGATCAACGCGAACAGCCGGACCCAGTTCTACGTGCGGGCGACCGGCAGCGACGGCCTGGCCCCAGCGCTGGCCTCGGCCATCGCCCGGCAGCCAGGCGTCCGGGCGGTGACCGAGATACGCCGGACCCATGCGACCGTCGCCGGGGCCGCTGGCAGTGTAGGCGGCATTGACCCCGCTGCCATCAGCCAGTTCACCGACCTCGGGGTGACCGCAGGATCCGTGGCCGCCCTCAGCCGGCCAGGCACGATCATGGTCAGCGGTACCGGCTGGAAGCTGGGCCAGAGGCTGCGGGTGCAATTCGGCGCTTACGGGACCTACAGCTTGCGGGTCGTGGCGAAGTTCGCCGGTCAAGAACCGCTCAGCGGTTACCTGGTCAGCAACTCCACGCTGGCGGCAGACAGCGGAGTCCGTACCGATGCCGTGGATCTGGTCCGGGCTCCCGGGTCGGCCCGCAGGCTGATCCAGGCCGCGCTAGCCGGATACCCGGGCGCGCAGCTACTCGACCAGACCGGATTCATCAGCAGGGATACTGCGAAGCTGAACTCGCTGCTGAGCCTCGTCACCGCCATGCTGATCCTCACCATCGTGATCGCGCTGCTCGGCGTCGTCAACACCCTCGCCCTGTCGATCTCAGAACGCACCAGGGAGATAGGCCTGATGCGTGCCATCGGCATGCACCGCGGCCAGCTCCGGCAGATAGTCGCGGCCGAATCCATGATCATCTCGGTGATCGGCGCTTTGCTCGGCACGATGCTCGGGCTCGGCCTTGGCGCGGCACTCGCGGCTGCCCTGACCCGATCCGAACAGGCAACCGTCTCGATTCCGGCTGGTCGGCTCATCATCTACATCCTGGCCACCGCGGCCGTGGGCGTGCTGGCCAGGATCGGCCCGGCCCGGCGGGCAGCCAGGCTCGACGTGCTCACCGCGATAGCTACCGAGTAGCTCACCGCCCAGCCTGGCTGGGCGGTGAGCGGGCTGGCTCCTGAATCAGCTGGCCGGGACCTTGTCCAGCTGGGCGGCGGCGATGGCGGCATCGATCGCCGTCCAGCCCTGGGCATCGATGAATTGAGCGGACCGGTTCGCTCTACGGCGTCGGCGGTACTCGCCAGAAGAACTCCGTATTGAGTTTGGCTGGATTGGCGGCCAGATCGGCCTGGGCAAGGCCGAGGGCGGGCGCCTGAGAACGGTAAGCGTTGATGATCTTGGTTTTGGTGTCGCGCTGCTGGTGAGTCAGGCTGATCTCCTCCGGGCGCTTCTTCATCCAGCGCGGCAGGCCGAAGGAAAGCAGGTAGGGGAAGTCGGCGTAGAGAACGATCTCGGGCAGGCCAGCGATCAGGGCCGCGCGAAGCGCCGCGTCCCTGGCCAGCACGTGATCGGGATGAGCGCCAATGGCCGCGGGGATCCAGGCCTGGGTTGAATCGCCGCCAAAGTACCCGGCGATCGACTCGGCGATCCGGTCCAGGTCCGGCGCCTGGCCGGCGGGCCGGTACTGCGAGTCCAGCAGGTCCAGGTAGCGTCCGCAGGCCGACAGCAGCCGCATGGCTTCAGCGTCCTCGCCCAGCCGCTCGGCCTGCCGCCGAGCGGAGTCCCTCGCGCCGGTCAACTCGTCCCAGGAGGCCAGTTCGATCTCCGGCGGGGGCATTCCGGCGAAGACGGTCAGCACGGTAGCGTCCTGTCCGGCGAGGCTGGCACTGGCTGACAGCGCGGCGTCATCGAGATGCGCTGAGATCGCCACTATCCCCAAAGGTGCCTCCTGTTGAGTCGTGGAACCGACCGCGTGAGCCGACTAACCGGTAATGGACGTTAAGTGAATGTTTGACAAGATCATGGTCTGGCTCTCGGCAACGCCATCGCTGCGGACCTATTCTGATGCCTGATGTCCTCCGTACCCTCAGCCCAGGTTCTCTCCAGAGCGGTTGCGGCCCTCGCTGCGGTGGCGACGCTAGCGGGATGCTCGGCGGCCACTACGCCCGCGAGCCGGCGCGCTGGTGCTGGCGGGGCGACGACGGCGATCAGCTTCAACGCCGCTCAGTGCGGCGGTCACTGGCGGGCAAGGCCGGGAGCTCATACCTTCCTGATCAAGAACGACGCGGGCGCGGCCGCCGAGGTTAACCTCATCAACCCGGCCGATAACGCCATCTACGGCCTCCTCGAGGCGATCGGGCCGGAGACGACGGGGACGATGGCCGTCGATCTGGGATCCGGCCGGTACGCCTTCCAGTGCGTGATCGACGACATCGACCCTTTCACCGGGCCGACGGTACAGATTCCGGGCCACGCCAAGGGCACGCCAGGGATCGTTCCGGTCACCGATAATGACTTGCTGCAGCCGGAGAAGGAATACCACGCCTACGTCACCATCGGCCTGAATCAGCTGACCGCGCAGACCAAGACGCTGGCCGCCGATATCAAGGCCGGGAAGCTCACGGCCGCCCGGGCGGCCTGGCTCACCGCGCACCTGAGCTACGAGCGGCTCGGGGCCGCCTACGGCACCTTCGGTGATTTCGACGGCGAGATTGACGGCCGGGCCGATGGCCTGCCCGACGGAGTGCGCGACCCTGGCTTCACCGGCTTCTACCGGGTCGAGTACGGGCTGTGGCATGGGCAGAGTGCCAGGGAGCTGACGAACCCGGTCGATCAGCTGGCCGGGTATGTGCAGTCCCTGCGCAATGCCTTCCCGGACATGGAGATCGATCTGCTGGACATCGGGCTGCGCACCCACGAGATCCTGGAGAACGCGGTCCAGTTCCAGCTCAGCGGCAACGATGACTACGGCAGCGGCACCACGCTGGCCACCACGGCGGCCAACATCATCGGCACCAGGGAGCTCCTGACGATCTTGCGCCCGCTGCTCGTCACCCGGTACGGCGGGCTGCCCGGGGTGTACGTCTGGCTGAACCGGCTGACGGCCCTGCTCAACGCGCAGCACCACCCGGGCGGCGGCTGGACGCCGGTGACCAAGCTCAGTACCACCGCCCGCGAGCAGATCGACGCGGCGGCCGGTCAGGCGCTGACCGAACTCGCACCGATAGCGGCCATCACCGAGCCGAGGAGAATCTGATGGCGACGGCCGGTGAGACAGCAGGCAACTCAACCCCGCGCGGCGATGCCGATGAAGTGCGGATCGGCGGAGCCGGATCCGGCGGCAGCCGGAGAGCCTTTCTCGGCGGCGGCATCGGAGCCGGGTTGCTCGGCGTCGCAGCCGGCGGCTACGCGATCGGTGACGCCAGGCACCAAGGTCACGCCGATCCGGTTCCGGCCGTTGTCACCGATGCGGTCACCGGCCGGCTGCCAGCCGTGCCGTTTCACGGCAAGTACCAGGCCGGGATCTTGCCCGGCTCATCGCCCGCCACTGCGGTGGTGTCCTTTGACGTGACCGCGGGGAACCGGGACGAGCTGGCCGGCTTGCTGAGGACCATCACGGAGCGGGCCCGGTTCCTGACCACCGGGGGAGTACCTGAGCCGGTCGGGATCGGGGCTCCGCCGTCGGATTCCGGCGTACTCGGGCCGACCGTAGTGCCGGACGGGCTGATGGTCACGCTCGGCGTCGGATCCTCGCTGTTCGACGATCGGTTCGGCCTGGCCAGCCGCAGGCCCGCGAAGCTGGCCAAGATGCAGCCATTCCCCGACGACGGCCTTGACCCGGCCCAATGCGACGGTGACCTCAGCCTGCAACTGTCGGCCGGGCACTCCGACGCCGTGCTGCACGGGCTGCGAGACATCGCCAGGCACACCAGGGGCGGGATGCAGCCCCGCTGGCGGATCGACGGCTTCGTGAGCCCGCCCCGCCCGGCTCGGACGACGCCCCGCAACCTGCTCGGGTTCATGGACGGCATCGCCAACCCGTCGACCACCAGCAAGGAAGTGCTGAACCAGCTGATCTGGGTGCGGTCAGGCGGCGGCGAGCCAGCCTGGACCGCGAACGGCAGCTATCTCGTCATCCGCCTGATCAGGATGCTGGTCGAGTTCTGGGACCGGGTCTCAGTGCAGGAGCAGGAGAACATGATCGGCCGGCGCCGCGACACCGGGTTCCCGCTCGACGCGAACAGTGAATTCGCCCACCCGGACTACGCCCTCGATCCGACCGGTGCGACGATCCCGCTCACGGCCCACATCAGGCTGGCCAACCCGCGGACACCGCAGACGGTGAGCAGCCGGATCCTGCGCCGGGGCTACAACTACGATCGCGGCATCGACGAGGTCGGTGACCTAGACATGGGGCTGGTCTTCACCTGCTACCAGCAGGACATCAAGCGCCAGTTCGAGGCGGTCCAGACTCGGCTGATCGGCGAGCCGCTGGTGGACTACATCAGCCCGTTCGGCGGCGGCTATTTCTTCGCCGTACCGGGCGTCGTGGACGGCAGCGACTATTTTGGCCGCGCCCTGCTGACCTGAGGACTTATCATCCTGTTTGCCAGTTCTTAAGTTTCCTGGTGCCAGGTCGCCGCTCACGCTCGCGATCGTTGCAGATCTCGGATTTAACGAATACTTAAGGCTCTACTCGAGGAGGGCAAGTATGGGCGAGGAGCAAGTGGCGACATCGGCCGGCAAGTGGCTGGGTCGGCAAACCCCGCTGCGGCTCCGGCGCACGTCCGCGGTAGTGGCAGCCGGCGCGCTCGTCGCGGCCGGTCTGGCCACATTCGCGCTGACAAGCGCCTCAGCAGGAGTGACGGGAAAGAACGCGATGAGCGTGCCGAATGGCGGCGTCGTCTTCAAGCTCAGTCACTCCAAGACCAAGATCAAGCACGTCGTCGTGATCTTCGACGAGAACGTCTCGTTTGATCACTACTTCGGCACGTACCCGAACGCCACCAACGCCGACGGCACGCCGTTCCAGGCCAAGCCGAACACACCGTCGGTCAACGGCCTCACCCCGGCACTGATCAACAACAACCCGAATGCCTTCCCGCCGATGCGCCTGTCCCATTCCGAGGCGCTGACGTGCGACCAGAACCACAGCTACGGGCCGGAGCAGAAGGCCGACGACAACGGCGCGATGGACAAGTTCGAGCAGAACACGGCGCACGACACCTGCACCGGTCAGCCCATCCTGTTCGGCACGCCCGGCTTGGTGATGGACTACTACGACGGCAACACCGTCACCGGACTGTGGAACTACGCGCAGAACTACTCGATGTCGGATAACTACTACGACACCGCTTACGGCCCGTCCTCTCCCGGCGCGCTCAACCTGATCTCAGGTGACACCGGCGCCGGTTACGCGGTCGCGCCGACCACGACCAACCCGACCCCGGCGCAGGCCGTCAGCGACCCGGGCAGCGTGGGCACGGTGAACCCGGCCACCCACCTGGGCACGGTTTACGGTGACATCGACCCGTTCTACGATCAGTGCGCAGACAACAGCCACACTTCCACCAGCCCGCTCGGCGTCATGACCGGCAAGAACATCGGTGACCTGCTGAACGCCAAGGCCGTGACATGGGGCTGGTTCCAGGGCGGCTTCGCGCCATCCGGCACAGCCAACGGGTTCGCCGTCTGCGGCTCCTCGCATCAGAACATCGGAGGCATTCCGGTTCAGGACTACGTCCCGCACCACGAGCCGTTCCAGTACTACCAGTCCACCGCCAATCCCACCCACGCGCCGCCGTCCTCTGAGGCGATGGTCGGCAAGTCCGACCAGGCTAACCACCAGTACGACCTCTCGTGGTTCTATAAGACGCTTCAGGACGGCAACATGCCGGCCGTCAGCTTCCTGAAGCCGCCGGCGTACCAGAACGGTCACGCGGCCAACTCTGACCCGCTGGACGAGCAGGCCTTCCTGGTCAACACCATCAACCAGATCGAGCAGTCCAAGTTCTGGTCGACGACGGCCATCATCGTCACCTACGACGACTCTGACGGCTGGTACGACCACCAGGCACCGCCCACCATCAGCGGCTCGGCCGACCCGGCCAACGACTCAGCGCCATGCAACACCGTCACGGCCTGGATCTCGGTCGGCGAGGGCGACCGGTGCGGGTACGGCCCGAGGCTGCCGCTCGTGGTGATCTCGCCGTATGCGCCCGCCAACTATGTCAGCCACAACCTGACCGACCAGTCTTCGGTCATCAAGTTCATCGAGCAGAACTGGCTCCGAGGTGAGGAGATCGGCGACGGTTCCTACGACACGATCGCCGGCAGCCTCGACGCTCCTGGTGGCGTGCTGGACTTCAGCCAGCCGCCGCACAAGACGCCGGTGATCCTCGACCCGACCACGGGCGCGGTCGTCCCGCCCAGCGGCCACCATCACTGAGTAGCAGCGACCCGGTGTCATCCTGAACTCCTGGCGGAATTGTCGGTGCCGACAATTCCGCCAGGACAGTTCTGTCACCGTATTGAACGCGGCGTAAATTATTTCCCGGAAAAGTAAAATCCCGGCGTCACCGACCGTTACCTTGATAGCGTCTTCGATTACTTAGAGTAGTCGACTGCTTATCGGGGGAAACGAATGATCAACACCCGTCTCGCCGCGATCGCGACCAGTGCCCTGCTTTCGGCTGGCCTGTGCACGGGACAGGCCACCGCAGCGCTCGCCGGGCCGACGGCCACCATTGCCGTTCCTTGCGATGCGACCGGCCTGACCAGTGCCGTCAGCGGCGCCACGGCGGGGACCGTGCTGGTCCTGCCGCGAGGCTGCACCTACGAACTGGTCGGGGGGCTGACCGTCAGCACCCGCCTGGAGATCATCGGCAACGGCGACACGATCGAGCCGGGGATCCTCGGATCGCACTTCAGCCTGATCACCGTCACCTCCACCGGGCACCTGCGGATCTCCGCCGTCAACCTGAACAACGCCAGCTCATCCGACGTCGGCGGGGCCATCTCGAATGACAGCGGCCGGGTAACCGTGATCCGGTGCAAATTCGCTCACGACTTGGCCGGCGGGGGAGGCGCGATCAATTCGTTCGCGGGACGGCTGCGGGTCTACGACAGCACGTTCAGCGACAACGGGTCTGACGCCGGAGTGCACGCCGCGGGCGGTGCGATCGAGACCGTCGGCTCGGACGCGGTCATCAAGGACAGCTGGTTTTTCGACAACGCGTCAGGCGGCAGCAATCCCAAGGTTGGCGGCGGAGCGATCTTCGCCTCGCTGGGTTCGCTGACCGTCATCGACAGCGACTTCCGTGGCAACAAGGGGCCCTCCGGTGGCGCCATCTTCAGGTCGACTGGCCCGGTGACGATCGAGTCCAGCACCTTCACGAGCAACTCGGCCCGCCCCGGCTATGGCGGCGCCTTGTTCGTCAACACGACGGATGGCCTGATTAGCGGCAGCACATTCAAGCTGAACGACGCCAGTGCCGACGGCGGCGCCATCGAGATCGTCGGTGACCCGACTATCAAGGACACCGTGATCGACTCCAATACGACCAGCGGAGCCGGCGGCGGCATCTACGCACCCGGCGTCACCTTGCACCTGGTCGGCACCTCCTTGCTGCGCAACAGCGCCAAGCTGGGCGGCGGCGGGATCTACTTCACCGGCAGCCTGTCCCTGGCCGCGACGCTCTTCGCCGGGAACAAGCCGGACAACTGCGTTCCCACGATCGCCGGCTGCTGAGCGCGCCGGGTCCGGGCCAACCGGTCACTGCGATCGGACCTGGTCTGTGGTGAGATAGGTAATGCCCCGCGCCCGGCGCGGGGCATTCCGATCGGTCACCCGGCCACAGCGAGGTGGACAGTGAGCAAGTCGGAGGACCAGGACCGGCAAGCACCGGCAGCGCGGTCTGCGGACTGGCGTCCGCAGACCGCGCTGTACCCGGCGAGCAGGCTGGCAGACGCGGCGGCGGCGGCGAGCTTTGCCGGCCTAGACGCGCTGCTCCTGACGCCAGGGCCTGACCTGCGTTACGTCGTCGGCTACGACGCGCACGCGCTGGAGCGCCTGACCTGCCTGGCCGTGCCGGCCGAGGGTGATCCGTTCCTGGTCGTACCGCGCCTTGAGCTGCCGGCTGCCAAGGCCTCCCCGGCGGGCGGGCTCGGCATCGAACTGGTTCCGTGGGATGAGACCGACGATCCCTATGCCCTCCTCGCCCGGCGGCTGGGTTCGCCGGCGGCGATCGGCCTGGCCGACCGGATGTGGGCCCTGATGGTGCTGCGGTTCCGCGCCGCGCTGCCGTCGGCCCGGCAGGAACTGGCCAGCGTCGCGCTCAGCCCGCTGCGCGCCCGCAAGTCACCGGCCGAGGTCGCCGCCCTGCGAGCGGCGGGCCAGGCGATCGACCGGGTGCACGCCCAGGTTCCCGGCTGGCTTGCGGTCGGCCGCACCGAACGGCAGGTGGCGGCCGACATCATCGACGCGATCCTGGCCGAAGGACACGCTCACGCTGACTTCGCGATCGTCGCGTCCGGGCCGAACGCGGCCAGCCCGCACCACACGGCCAGCGACCGGCTGCTGCGCGAGGGCGATGCCGTGGTCGTGGACATCGGCGGCACGATGCCGTCCGGATACTGCTCGGACTGCACCAGGACCTACGTGATCGGCGAGCCGCCGGACGACTTCGCCGCGTACTACCAGGTGCTCAAGGACGCTCAGGACGCCGCCTGTGCCGCGGTCAGGCCGGGCGTCGCCGCGGAGGCGATCGACGCCGCCGCCCGGGAGCCGATCACCGCGGCCGGATACGGCGAGTACTTTGTGCACCGGACCGGGCACGGGATCGGGCTGGAGACGCACGAAGACCCGTATATCGTCTCCGGCAACGCCGAGCCGCTGCGGCCAGGACACGCGTTCTCGGTGGAGCCCGGCATCTATCCGGGACCGCACGGCGCCAGAATCGAAGACATCGTGGTGTGTACCGACGATGGCTGCGAGCGGCTCAACCTGGCGACCCGCGAGCTCGTATCGGTCGGAGCCTGATGTGCTGGCCGTCGAGCGTGAAGCCCGCGATGAGGACGCGCGGGCGCTGTTCGACCTGACGGCGGAGCTGGCTGAGGCTGAGCTCAGCCCCAGAGTTGCTGCCGCCGAGCGGGACGGCGCGTTTCCCAGGGACATGTTCAGGCTGATAGGCAGGTCCGGGCTGCTCAGCCTGCCCTATCCGGCCGAATTCGGCGGCGGCGAGCAGCCCTACGAAACCTACCTGCAGGTCCTCGAGGAGCTGGCGGGCGCCTGGCTCACGATCGGCCTCGGGGTGAGCGTCCACGTGCTGAGTAGCTTTCCCCTTGTAAATTCCGGTACCGCAGAGCAGCGTGAGCGGTGGCTGCCCGGCATGCTCAGCGGTGACTTGCTCGGTGCGTACTGCCTATCGGAGCCCGCCAGCGGATCCGATGCCGCCGCGATGCGCACCAGCGCGAGGCCCGATGGCTCGGTCTTCGTCCTGAACGGGACCAAGGCCTGGATCTCGCACGCGGGGCAGGCTGACTACTATGCCGTCTTCGCCCGGACTTCGGGCGACCCTGACAGCCGGGAACGGTCCCGCGGCATCAGCTGCTTTCACGTCCCGGTATCGACGCCGGGGGTCAAGGCGGCCAGCCCTGAGCACAAGATGGGCATGCGCGGCTCGGCCACGGCGCAGGTGCTATTCGACGATGCGCAGGTGCCCCGCGACCAGCTGGTCGGCGACGAAGGACGCGGGTTCGCGATCGCGCTGGCCGCGCTGGACGCCGGCCGGCTAGGGATCGCGGCGTGCGCGACCGGCGTGGCCCAGGCCGCGCTGGACCTTGCCGTGCGCTATGCGACCGAGCGGCGCCAGTTCGGCCGTCCGATCATTGAGTTCCAGGGGCTGTCGTTCATGCTGGCGGACATGGCCACGTCGGTGGCGGCGGCGCGGGCGCTGTACCTGGCGGCGGCCAGGCGCAAGGACGCTGGCCTGCCGTTCGACCAGCAGGCGGCGATGGCGAAGCTGTTCGCCAGCGACACCGCGATGAAGGTGACCACCGATGCCGTTCAGGTGCTCGGCGGCTACGGGTACGTCGAGGACTTCCCGGCCGAGCGGCTGATGCGGGAGGCGAAGGTACTGCAGATCGTCGAGGGCACCAACCAGATTCAGCGGGTGGTCATCGGGCGGTCGCTGGCCGCCGGTGCAAGAGCCACCGGGCGGCGGTGATCAGCGGCGCCGGCGGCCAGGGACTGAACGAAGTCGGCGATCTGGCGCAGCGTGCGGCACTCGCAGACCTGTGCGCACCAGGGCGCGTACCGGCCGATCACCGAGTCCCCCTGGTTCCAGTACCGGCGCTGCTCCGGATTCAGCCAGTAGACCTTGCCGGCCCGGTCGCCGATCTCAGCGAAAGCGGACTCGGCGGGATCCAGGTAGTTGGTGCGCGCGTCGCCAACTACCAGCACGACCGAGCGCCTGGTCAGCTGGTGGGCATACTGGCCGGCGAACTCGCGCATCACGAACCCGTAGTCTGAGCTGCCGCTCAGCCTGATCGCGTCGGCGCTCGCCTCGCGCTGGTCAAGACGGCGCCCGCTGGATCGGGCATCGCGGACCAGCGTCGTGATCTCAGCCAGGCCGTCGACGAAGGAGAACACCCTTAGCCTGGACAGCCGGCTGTCGAGCGCGATCAGCAGGTCGAGGGTGAATCTTGAGAACGCCGCCACCGAGCCAGACATGTCGGCGAGCACCACGATCTCCGGCTTAGGCGGCCTGGCAGGCTCGGTGACCAGCCGGATCGGCACTCCGCCGGTGCCCATCGACTTGTGCAGGGTCCTGGCGATGGACAGCTTGCGCTTGCGGTGCAGGGCGAGCTGGGCGAGCACGTGGGACAGCCGCTGGGTGAGCGGGCCGATCGCCTGCATCATCGCGGCGAGCTCGGTGGCCGACGCGGTGGCGATGTCGAGGTCTTCCGCCAGGCCAACTCGCATCGTCGTGCGCACGGCGCGGGCACCGCGGTCGGCGACCAGCGCGCGGCGGACCGCCGCGGCCAGGTCTCGGCGGAAGGCGGACACGGCCTGATCGGCGGCCGCCTGGGCCAGCTGCGCCCGCATGCTGCTGCCGCCCTGGCCGCCGCCGGAACCCGACCCGCCGCTACCGCCCTGGCCTTCGCCGCCCTGGCCGTCCGGATCATCCAGCCCCGGCAGCCCGGCTTGGGCGGCCAGCAGCTCGGCGCGAAGGCCGGGCAGGTCGGCGGCCTCGTTGACCGCGATCGTGGCGAACACCCCCGCCACTGGGCTGCCAGGCTCAAGCCCGCCGAACCGGCGCACGTACTCATCGGCGAGCAGCCGGCGCAGGTGCGCATCGCCCGAGCCGATCACTGAGCGCAGCAGCGCCGCCAGTTCGGCATCGCTCATCGCCGCGATCAAGTCGGCGCCGGGGCGGGTGGTCCCGGCCGTGTAGAGGTCGAACAGCAGGTTGAAGGTGGCGGCGTGCTCGGCCCGCTTGACCAGCGCGCATTGCAGGGCGGCCCGGACGACTTCCCTGTCTTGCAGCGAAAGGGCGGACAGGGCCTTGGCCGCGTCAAGATGCTCGCCGATCGAGACGGCGATGCCGACGCTGCGCATCTCGTCGACCAGCCCGGCCAGGAGTTGCTGCACGGCTAGATCCGCAGGCTCGCCAGCGCGGTATCGATGTCGCGCTCGTACTTCAGCAGCACCGACAGGGTGTTCCTGATCAGGTCGTCGGTCAAGTCGCTCGCGCCGAGCGTCAGCAGCGTCCGCGCCCAGTCCAGCGACTCGGCGATCGACGGCGGCTTCTTCAGGTCGGCTTGGCGCAGCAGCGCGATCAGCTCGGCGATCTCGGTAGCCAGGTGCCCGGCCAGCTCCGGCACGTGCAACCGGATGATGTCGGCTTCGCGTTCGGTGCTCGGGTAACCGATGTGCAGGAACAGGCAGCGCCGCTTGAGCGCCTCAGACAGGTCCCTGCTGTTGTTGGAGGTCAGGAAGACCTGCGGGATGTGAATGGCGGTGACGGTGCCGAGTTCGGGGATCGACACCTGGTACTCCGACAGGACCTCGAGCAGCAACGCCTCGCTCTCGATGTCCAGCCGGTCGACCTCGTCCAGTAGCAATACGACAGGCTCGGGAGAGCGGATCGCGGCCAGCAGCGGCCGACTGAGCAGGAATTCCTCGCCGAAGATGCCGGCCGCGCCCAGATTCTGCGCGTCGCCTCCCTGGTGCAGCTGCAGCTGCAGCAACTGGCGGCGGTAGTCCCACTCGTAGATCGCCTTGGATTCGTCCAGGCCCTCATAGCACTGCAACCGGATCAGCCGCCGGCCGGCCGCGAGCGCCACGCTTTTCGCCAGTTGCGTCTTGCCAGTGCCGGCCGGGCCTTCGACCAGTACTGGCTTGCCGAGCTCGGCGGCCAGGTAGACGACGGTGGCGATCGCCGTGTCCGCCAGGTAGCCGGCCTCGCCAAGACCTTTCAGGACCTCACCGACCGGCTCGCGACCATGTTCCATGGGTTAAGTATCTTCTACTGCGTGGAAGCGATTAACAGGCAGATACTGTCGCTGCTTGCGGGCGACGGCAGGCTGAGCTTCACCGAGCTGGCGCGCCAGACCGGGCTGTCGGTCTCGGCCGTGCAGCAGAGGGTGCGCAGGCTGGAGGAGCGCGGCGTGATCCGCGGCTATTCGGCCAGCATCGACCCGGAAGCGGCTGGCCTTTCGCTGACGGCCTTCATTTCGATCAAGCCTTTCGATCCGGCCGCACCCGACGACGCGCCGGAGCGGCTGGCCCACCTGAAGGCCATTGAGGCCTGCCATAGCGTGGCCGGCGATGAGAACTACATCCTCAAGGTGCGGGTGGCGACGCCGGCGGCGCTGGAGGAGTTGCTTCAGCAGATCCGGGCGGCGGCCGGTGTCTCGACGCGGACGACGATCGTGCTCAGCACCCCGTATGAGGGCCGGGCGCCCGATGTGTGATGAAGGGTTGCCTGGCTGTCTGGTCGCGTCGCCACGGATCGCGGGTGGGGCGCGGGCGCCTGGTGCGGTCATGGTCTCGTGGAGTTTTCGCCTGACGGCGAATTAGCCGTCATATACGCCGAAAACTCAACGCCAGGCGAAAACTCGTCACCGAAAACCGGGCATATGGGGACAGTTTCCTGGATCGTGGCGACTTTTCGGTCGGCATCCGGGTAAATCGCCGTGATGACGGCCGGGTCGGCAGTTGACCGGAGCGGCCCCAGATGACCGGAGCCAGGCTGCCGCTGTCTGCCGGCCGTCACCTGGACGGCCGGCAGATGCGACTCCCCTCCGGAGCAAATCTGGTTCGCGGCGGCTGGCGCCGCGTAAAGCTGGGCTGGCGGGTGCTTGGTCGGCCCGGCTAGCCGACTGGGAGCACTCGCACCTTTTCTGGGACGATGGCCATCGCCTCGCGCGGGACGATCGCGATCGTGGCCTGGTGGGCGACCGCGGCCATCGCGAGTTCTTGTTTGCGTACGGCTACGACCGTCGCGCCGCCGAGCAGCGCGCAGTCGAGCAGCGTGGTGTAGGTGAGGCCATCGCCAGCAGGCGGCATGACAAGCACCAGGTCGTGACCGGCGATCCTGGCCATCTGATCGGCCCGGTCAAGTGAGTCGATGTATTCGCGGTGGGTCACCGGCACCGGCCGGAGCCTTCCGTCCTGACCGCGGGAGAAGGGGAGAAGCGCGACGTCCTCCGGCCGGCCCCTGGACGGCCGGATCATGTCGAGCCCGAGCAGGTCGCTGAACCTGGTCGTTCCCGCGGCATCGGCAAACGAGAAGACTTGCCTGACCCATGACCGGTCGGCTGCCGCCAGAGCCACCTCAGCCAACGGCGGCGAGGTAATCACCATCCTGGCGCCGCTCTCAGCGAGCTGGCCAGCTGTCTCTACCGCGCACAATCCAGCGTCCACCGGCGACGGGACCCCCCCTGCCGCTCGGACAGCGTGCATTGCGATAGCGAAGCTGACCGCGTCAGGAACCATGACGCCGACGACATCCCGCGGCCGCAGGCCGCGCCAGGTCAGGCCCGCCGCAGCGGCTTGGACAGTGGAGGCGAAACTTGCGTAGCTGTACGACTCGCCGCCAGGCCCACCATCGTGCCTGGCCCCTCCGACAAAGGCGATCAGGCCGGTCCGGTCCGCTACTGCGCAGACCAGCCGTCTGGTCGCCGATACCTCGGCGATGAGATCATCCACCTTCGCCATCCACTGTGCCCTCTCTGGCTCGCGCCTTCACAGGACACGCTACGAGAGAGAGGTCAGATCGCGCATCGGCAGATGTATGCACGCAATATGTAGGTTCGCGATTTGTGAAGCGCATTTTGCATCCGCATATATGTACAGCAGATGCCAGACCATATGCAGAAACGCCCGATCAGTATGTAGATGACCATGTACCCGACGGTGCGGCGCGGCTGCGTATGTAGTCAGCCGTCCTCGCTGGGGTTGACGCGGACGACCCAGGCGATGACCTGAGCGCGGTTGGTGAAGCCCAGCTTGGCGAAGATGTTCGCTACGTGCCGCGCCGCCGTCGCCTGGGTGATGTAGAGCCGGTCGCCGATGGCCCGATTGGACAGCCCCCTGGCTATCAGGATGGCGACCTCGCGCTCTCGTCCGGTGAGCGGGCCTGGCCAGGCCAGCGCTGGCTGGCCAGGCGCCTCGGCGGCGTCAGGCGCCAGGCCGGCCGGCTCCAGGCGTCCGGTGAGACCTGGGGGGCCGTCTGGCGGGTCTGGCGGGTCTGGCCGGCCGATGAAAAGCAGCACCGCGTCGTGCGGGCTCAGATCGCGGCCTTCGGACAGCCACTCGGCGATAGCAGCCGATCCCTGCGCGGCCCGGATAGCGTCAAGCAGTTTCTCCAGCC
>DASYAT010000041.1:0-13902 GCA_036501205.1 Streptosporangiaceae bacterium
TCGCGGCCCGGGGATAAATCACGGCGACCGGGATCGACACCAGAAAGACGGCCGGAATCCGCAGGGTCCGCAGCAGCACAAAAAGGCGGATCGGCTGAGCGGAATCGGAGGCGAGACCACGTTTCTGGCTGGTGGCGTAGACCCAGATCCCGGCCTCGGCGAGCCCAGCCGCCGCGCCGCAGGATGCGTAGAAGACGACTGCCGCCGGATCGGCCTTCGACTGGCTGAGCAGATCGGTCGGGTAAGGCAGGAAAGCGATCGTCCCGAGAAACAGCAGGTTCAGCGCGATCAACGTCCGGTCGAGCGCCACGAAGTACCTGAAGATCGCGTGATGCCCAACCCAGAAGAACGCTATGACGGTGAAGCTGATCGCGAAGCCAAGGATGTTGGAATAGGCGTCGCCGAGTGCATGGAGCGCTTCGAACTTGCCCGCCGGCACCCGCAGGTTGATCGCCAGCAACGTGATCGCGATCGCGAACACGGCGTCGCTGAAGAAGATCACCCGGTCGTACTCGATAAACCCGGACCGCACCAGGCGCTGGTGAAGCGCCTCGGTGTCCTTGGCCTCTTCCGGCCGGCGCCGCTCGCTACCCCCAGACATGCAGCGCAGAGTATCGGAGTCCACCGCCCCGCACCATGATCATCTTTCGGTATAAGTCAATATAGGTGGGGTCAAATTGGAGGACCCAACCCCCTTCTCAGGACGGGCTTGATGAAAAACCGGCATGCGTTGAGTAAGGCAGTACTCGTGGTCAGCGCATTGCTGGCTATCCCCGCGGCCGCGCAGGCCAGCGGCAATCCGCAGGCACCGGCCGCCCAAGCCGGCCCTGACAAGGTGATCATCGTCCTCAAGAGCCAGTTCGGCGGGCTGCCCGATACCCCTGGAGGTGCGGCTAGGCGCAGCGCGGCGGTGGATGCTTCGCAGCGCGGCGTGATCGCCGAACTGAGGGGCGCGCACGCGCGCGCGGTCAAGCCCATCTCACTGGTCAACGCGGTCGCCGCGACTGTGTCCCCGGCCGTCGCCAGCCGGCTGGTGGCTAACCCGGCGGTCGCCGAAGTGGTGCCTGACGAGCGGTTCGCTTATGGTTCTCCAGCGTCGGCAATGAGCCCGTCGAGCGCGGCGCGGGCGGTCAAGCCGCTGCCGGGCGCGTGCCCGACGCATAAGAAGGCCGTGCAACTCGACCCGGAGGCGATCGAGGCGATCCACGCCGCTACCCAAACCGGCAAGGGCAACTCGGCTCAGGCGCTCGGCTACACCGGCGCCGGGGTGAAGGTCGCGTTCATCGCCGACGCTGCCAATCCCGATAACCCCGACTTCATCAGGGCGGGCGGCCAGCACGTCTTCGTCGATAACCGCGATTTCAGCGGAACGGGGACCTTCGCGCAGACCGACGGCAGCGAGGCCTTTCTTGACGCGAGCTCGGTCGCGGCCCAGGGCCGGCACGTATACGACCTTTCGCGTATCGGGATCAAGCTCTCCGTTCCCTGCCGGATCAGGATCCTGGGGGTGGCTCCCGGCGCGAGCCTGGTCGGGCTGGACGTCATCGGTTCCTCGTTCACGGTCTTCAGCTCGGTATTCCTTGAGGCGATTGACTATGCGGTGACGAAGGACCACGTGAATGTCATCAACGAGTCTTTCGGCTTCCACAAGTACCCGGACGTCAACAGCACCGACCTGATCGAACTGGCCAACGACGCCGCGGTCAAGGCAGGGGTAGTGGTCACGATCGCCTCCGGCGACTCCGGGGTCACCAACACGATCGCCTCGCCGGCTAGCGATCCGCACACCATCTCGGTCGGCGCCACCACCACCTACCGCGCCTACGCCCAGGCCGTTTTCGGCGCCACCAACCGGTTCGGGATCAAGGGCTGGATCGATAACAACATCAGCGGGCTCAGCTCGGCCGGCTTCGACCAGACCGGGCACACCGTGGACGTCGTCGCGCCCGGCGACCTGAACTGGGCGCTTTGCTCGACGAAGCCGCGTCTGTGGTTCGGGTGCACGGCACCGGTTGAGATTGAAGGCGGAACCAGCGAGGCCGCACCGCTGACCGCCGGCGTCGCCGCCCTTGTCATCCAGGCTTATGAGCAAGGGCACCACGGGCATCGGCCGAGTCCGGCCATCGTGAAGCGGATCATCGTCTCGACCGCCCAGGACATCGACGCCCCGGCCGAGCAGCAAGGCGCGGGCATGATCGACGCTTACGAGGCCGTGCTGGCCGCGCGGTCCTACCCGAGCGGGGGGTCTCGGGGGGTCGTCCCCCCGGGTCAGCACAGCTCAGCCAAGGCGAAGGCCGGGCACGCGGTGCTGGTCAGCGCGACCCAGCTCAACGCGGTCGGCCGCCGGTCAACCAAGGAGCGCTTTACCGAGACGATCACCAATGCCGGCCGGGGCCCGGTCACCGTGCACCTGGCCGGGCGGACGCTCTCGCCCTACTCCACGGTCGCCGCTAGGAAGCTGCACCTGACCAAGGCCAACCACTCCACCAACAACGTGCGGTTCCACGTCGCGGGAGGCCAGGCCAGATTGAACGTCTCGGTCGCGATCCAGGGCATTGCGAACGTCTACCTGATCGCGCCCAACGGTGACCTGGCCGAATACAACTTCCCTCAAGGACAGGGCAACTTCGCCAACGCCCAGGTCGCCGATCCGGCGAAGGGCACCTGGACCGCCGTGGTCCAGGGATTCCCGCAGAGCCCGCGCGTGGCGACGAGATTCCGCGCGCAGACCGCGAGGTGGCGTTCCTTCGGCACGTTGTCGACCCGTTCGCTGAGGCTGGCGCAGGGGGCCTCGCGGACCGTCTCGCTGACGGCCTCGACTCCGCCCGTCCCCGGCGACCGGTCTGGGGCGATCGTGCTGTGGAGGTCGGGCCGGGTGCCGAGGTTTTCCCGTCGCAGCACGATCCCGGTGACGCTGCGGTCGGTGGCATCGACCTCGACCACGTTCACGGGCACGCTGACCGGAGGCAACGGCCGCGACGATAACGAAGGGCAGGTCGCCTACTACGAGATCAACGTGCGGCCAGGAACGCCCGCCCTCAACGCCTCGGTCAGCGGCCTTCCTAAGAGCGATCAGCTGCTCACCGAGTTGGTCAGCCCCACCGGTCTGGTCGAGTCGGCGGCCAGCAACTCGCTGTTGTTCCAGCAGCCGACCGGGATGCCGCCGAAGCAAGTCATGCAGCCCGGGGCTGAACTCCACGTCACGCGGCCGGTCACCGGCGACTGGACGCTGATCATCGATTTCGACAACCCGGTGTCCGGCACCGCCGTAGCCACGCCGTTCACGGTGTCGATTAACGACCACGTCCAGACGGCTACCCAGACTGGCCTGCCGGCTTCGGCCCGCACGAAACTGGTCGCGGGCAAGCCGGTCACCGCGCATCTGACCATCACCAACTCCTCGGCGCTACCGCAGCAGTACTTCGTCGAGGCCAGGAGAAACGGGCACGTCTGGCTGACGCTCGCCCCGCTGGCGCCAGCGAAACTGCGGCTGCCCGACCTCAACGGCGACGTCCCCAGCTATCTGGTGCCGTCCGGCACCACCAGCCTGTCGGCCAAGGTGACCGCGCCGGCCAGGAACTACTTCGACCTGTCCTGGGCCTTCGGCGACCCGGACGTCATCTCGTCGACGGGCAAGACCTCGACCGCGACCTTCGCTGCCCCGCAGGTCCCGAATGGCATCTGGGTAGCGACGCCTAACCGGGTGGGTCCCGATGGCAGCAAGCTCACCAAGCCGGTTCGCGCGCACGTCACCATGCGAGCCCTGACCGCGCCGTTCGATCCTGCGATCACAGCCGCGACCGGGGACTTGTGGCTGCGGAGCACGAACAAGAAGGCGGCCCTGCATCCTCGCCTGGCCAAGCCGGGCCAGAAGATCACGATCGGCGTCCGCATCGACCCGAAGGGCGCTCCAGGCACCGTGGTCTCCGGGACGGTCTATATCTCCAGCGTGTCATTCAACCCGGGCAACCTGGTCGATAACTTCTTGTTCGGAGAATCCGAAGACCTCTTCTCGACGGGGAGCAACGTAGTCGCGTTCCACTACGCCTATACGATCGCCGCTCCGTGACGCGCTCGCAATCGAGCGCTAGTCACCCTTGACGTTGACGATCTGGCGGAGGGTGTGCTTGATCTCGACTAGGTCCTTGGCGTCTTCCATGACCACGTCGATGTCCTTGTAGGCGGCCGGGATCTCATCCAGGAAGGCGTCAGTGTGGCGCCACTCGATGCCCTTCATCGCGGCTTCGAGTTCGGTGAGGCTGTACAGCTTCCTGGCCTTGGTCCGGCTGTGCTGGCGCCCGGCGCCGTGCGGGGAGGAGTTCAGCGCCAGGCGGTTGCCCTTGCCGGTCACCACGTAGGAGCGGGTGCCCATCGAGCCAGGGATCAGGCCAGGCGTGCCGGCCGAGGCGTCGATGGCGCCCTTGCGCGACAGCCAGACCTCCTTGCCGAAGTGGGTTTCCTTGGCGGTGTAGTTGTGGTGCGTGTTGACCGTCTCGGTCTCCTGCACCGCCGCGCCGATCCACTCCTGGACGCAGTCGATGACGCGGTGCATCATCTCCTCGCGGTTGAGCAGCGCGAAGTGCTGGGCCCAGCGCAGCTCCCTGATGTAGGACCAGAACTCGTCGGTGCCCTCGGCCAGGTAGGCCAGGTCAGGGTCGGGCAGCACGATCCAGTACTTGGCCGCCAGTTCGCTGGCGACCTTGATGTGCCGCTGGGCGATCTTGTTGCCCACGCCGCGCGAGCCCGAATGCAGGAACAGCCAGACTCGATCGTCCTCGTCCAGGCTCACCTCGATGAAGTGGTTGCCCGATCCGAGGGTGCCAAGCTGCAGCCGCCAGTTGCCCGCGGTCGCGTCCGCCCTGTCCGCGGCCTGCCGCTGCTCCAGCGCCTCGATCCGGCCCTGGGTTTGGTCGTCGTAGACCGACTTGTTGTACACGCCGGCCGACACCGGGACCGCGCGCTCGATCGCCTCCCGCAGCAGTGGCAGGTCACCGCGGCCACGCGCGTCGTCGGCGGTGAACTGGGTGCGGACCGCGATCATGCCGCAGCCGATGTCCACGCCGACCGCCGCCGGAATGATCGCCCGCAGCGTAGGTATGACGGAGCCCACCGTCGCGCCCTTGCCCAGGTGCGCATCCGGCATCAGCGCTAGGTGCGGATAGATAAACGGCAGCTCGGCAGTGCGCTTGGCCTGCTCAAGCGTTCCTTCATCGAGAACTGACGCCCAGTTCATGAGCTTCTTGCTGATCTGCTCCATCGCTACCTCCAGTGGCGTGCCCAAGGTAGTTCGGAGCCAGAGCGCTGTACATTTCTTTTCCGTGCGATCTGGCCAGAAACAGTCCTGAGCTATGCCCGAAATGCCCACCACCCAGGTTGTCTTCGTCGGCAGCGGCGACGCGTTCGGCAGCGGCGGCCGACGGCAGACCTGCATCGGGCTGACCGGCGACGGCCAGTTCATGCTGGTGGACTGCGGCACGACCAGCGTCCTCGGGCTCAAGGCCATGGGACTCGACCCGAACTCGGTGGTGGCCGTCGTGATCAGCCACTTGCACGGTGATCACTTCGGCGGGCTGCCGTTTCTCGTCCTTGACGGTCAGTTCGGAGGCCGGACCCAGCCGTTGCTCGTGGCCGGTCCGCCCGGGACGCGAGACCGGCTGTTCCAGACGATGGAGGTGCTGTTTCCCGGCTCAGCTCAGGTGCGGCGCAAGTTCGACGTCGAGATCCGCGAACTAGCCCTGGACGGGTCACCGCTCCCGGTTGGCGCGGCAACCGTGCGCGGCTGGGAAGTCGAGCACGCCAGCGGCGCGCCGCCACTCGCCGTCAGCGTCGAGCTTGGCGGCACTCGATTCGGCTACTCAGGCGACACCCAGTGGACGCCCGCGCTGGCTGACGCCGCTCGCGACGCCGACCTCTTCGCCGTCGAGGCGTACACGTTCACCAAGCCGGTCCGCTACCACCTCGACTACGCCACCCTGCGGACGCATCTCAGCGAAATCCAAGCATCCAGGCTCGTGCTCACGCACATGTCGGCGGATATGCTGCGCCATCTAGATGACGTGGAACTGCCGACGGCCTACGACGGGCTGGCTATAGATCTCTGAACCGGAGCTCGAGTGCCCCTTGCCGGGCCAGGAGCGCGCAGCGACTGGGTCAGGGAGAACGCGGCGTGATCGGCGGAGGTCAGAACCCGAACACGGTGACGAGTCCCGGGTCTGCGTGCGCCAGTCACCAGCCGATCGCAGGACATGGTTGCGCAGGAATGGCACGCAGGCTTTGCGTCCGGCGAACCAGGTGCGCATCGGCGTCGCCTCTATGACGGCGTCCTGGGTCAGGAGCCGCTCCAGGGCGGCGGCGTCGGCATTCTCGAACGCGGCGATGTACTGGTCGAGGAGTGCCCGGGCCTGCGGCGCGGCCGGCTCGGTGATCTGGCCGGCCGCCAGAGCCAGTTCGCTGAGCCGCGCCCGGGCGCGCTGAAGGGCGCTCTTGACCGACACTGTCGTGATGCCGAGCACAACGGCCACCTAGGCGGCCGGAAACGCCAGCACATCCCGCAGGACCAGCACCGCCCGCTGCTTCGGCGGCAGGTACTGCAGGCTGGCGACGAGCGCCAGTCGCAGTCCCTCGCGCGCCGTGACGACGGCCGCGGGATCACCCGAGTCCGGGGTGACCATCGCATCCGGCGCCGGCTGCAGCCAGTTCACCTCTGCCCCGGCCTCTTCCGGGTACGCTCCGGGATCCGGGTCCGGGTCGCACAAACCGGACGGCAGCATTCGCCGGCTGGGGCTGGCCAGCTCGGTCAGGCACCTATTGGTGGCGATCTGGTACAGCCAGGTACGCACTGAGGACCGGCCCTCGAACCGTCCGTAGGATCGCCAGGCCCGCAGGTAAGTCTCCTGGACCAGGTCCTCCGCATCCTGAAACGAGCCGAGCATGCGGTAGCAGTGCGCGAGCAGTTCACGCCGGAACGGCTCGACATCCTCGATGAATCCGGTGTTATCGGGCACGACTCACGCCGTCGGCTCCGAACGTCGTGATAGCGATCCGGATGAGCAAATCATCAGTTGCGATCCTCTCCCGCATGATCCGCCTTCAACCAGGTAGACCTGGCGAGAGCGGGAAAGGAATCGCTCCTTGCCCTCGGCCTGTACATTTCTGTTCCGTGCGATCTGGCCAGAAACGGTCCTGGGCTATGCCCGAAATGCCCACGATGGGGCGGCTTGCCGTGTCCGTCGGCCTCGGCGCAATCGCGGCGGTGCTTGAAGGCGCGTTCGGAAGCTGGACCGACGCTCCGGCGGTCGGCTGGGACACGGCCGCGCTGTTCTACTGCATCAGCACCTGGGCCGTCATCTGGCCGATGAACCCGGCGGAAACCGCCGCCAAGGCCAGAAGCGAAGACCCGAATCTCGCGATCAGCGACGTGATCACCCTCAGCGCGTCGGTCGCGAGCCTCGCGACCGTCGGGATGGTGCTGGTCAGTGCCAACTCGGTGAAGGGGCCCCCGGCGGCGGCGGCGCTTGCGGGCCTGGCGCTGGCGAGCATCGCGATCTCGTGGTTCACGGTCCACACGATCTTCGCGCTGCGCTACGCCTTGCTGTATTACAGCGACCCTGTGGGCGGCATCGACTTCAATCAGTCCGAGCTGCCCGCCTACCAGGATTTCGGCTACCTGGCGTTGACGCTCGGCATGACCTTCCAGGTGTCGGACACCGCGCTGGGCTCGACCGCGCTGCGGGCAACCGCGTTGCGGCACGCGCTGCTTTCCTATCTTTTCGGCACGGTCATCCTGGCCGCCGTGATCAACCTGATCGCCGGACTCGGCAGTAGCGGACTGATTCGGTAGATCTCGTCACGGGCGGGAAGACTCCGGGTAATACGTTCACCTAGGAGGTCTTTTTGCGTGCTCGCGAGCTTGGGATCGCGCTGCCGGGAGAGCCCGGCCGGTGGAACGCCATCACCGATGTGACCGGCGTAGAGGTCGGCTACGAGACGCTGATCAGCGGCTCAGGACCGCTGGTCCCCGGCCAGGGCCCCGTGCGGACCGGGGTCACCGCGGTGCTGCCGCTCGGCCGGGCGCAGGTCGGCCGGTCCTGCCCGGCCGGCTGGTACGCGCTCAACGGCAACGGCGAGATGACCGGCACTGCCTGGCTCGACGAGGCCGGTGCGCTGAGCCTGCCGATCGGCCTGACCAACACGCACGCGATCGGCCCCGTGCACACCGGGATCATCGAATGGGCCATCAAGGTCAACCCCGGGCTGGCCAGCCGGTGGCATATGCCCGTAGTAGCCGAAACCTGGGACGGCTACCTCAACGACACCAACGGATCGCACGTCACCCCGCAGACGGCGATCACGGCGCTGGAGGCGGCTCGCTCCGGCCCGCTGGCCGAAGGCTCTGTCGGCGGCGGCACCGGCATGAACTGTTACGGCTTCAAGGGCGGCACCGGCACCGCGTCGCGGCAGGTCTCCATCGGCTCGCGCGGCTATACCGTCGGCGTCCTGATGCAGGCCAATTTCGGCCGCCGGGGCGAGCTCGTGATCGCGGGCCGCCGGATCGGCGAGGAGTTTCGCGATGACAATCCGCTGGAGAACTCCGGCTGGTCCGCACCGCCCGGCTCGGGTTCCTGCGTCGTGATCGTGGCGACCGACGCCCCGTTGCTTCCAGGACAATGCAAGGCGCTGGCCCGCCGGGTGCCGCTGGGCCTGGCCAGGACCGGGACCAGCGGCAGCCATTTCTCCGGCGACTTGTTCCTGGCGTTCTCGACCGCCAACGTCGGGATGCTCGATAGCGCGATCGACGCCCCTGGTGCCGGCGACCGGCTGCCGAGCATCGAGTTCA
Organism: Streptosporangiaceae bacterium; assembly: GCA_036501205.1. Classification (GTDB taxonomy): domain Bacteria; phylum Actinomycetota; class Actinomycetes; order Streptosporangiales; family Streptosporangiaceae; genus Chersky-822. Next base: position 8,837 of record DASYAT010000041.1, read on the forward strand.
TCGGCTGGGGCCGGCTCGATCCGCTGTTCGAGGCGGTAGTGCAGAGCGTCGAGGAGGCCGTGCTCAACGCGCTCGTGGCCGCCCGCACCATGTTCGGCCGGGACCACCATCGCAGCCCGGGATTCCCGGTCGAACGACTCCCCTGGCTGCTCGGCGACTGAGCTGGCCCCGGGGAGGACCCCCGGAGCCCCCTGCAGGCGGACCGGCAGCCAGGCGAGCCGTTGCTCAGGACCTGGTCAGGAAGGCATCCCGGTGAGCTGGCGGTCGGCTGCGAGTTCGCGGTTGACCCAGCGCTCCAGCTCACCGCTCGTCTCCCACGAGGTGATCAGCGAGTAACGCGGGCGCGGGCCCGGATGCCAGACCACGTGGTAAAGACGCTCGGTGTCGATCAGAATCTGCATGCCCGGATGCAGCTTGATCAGGGTCTCGGTAGACGGGTCGTCCTTGTCCTCGCGCAGGATGAAGGTGGACTGACCGGCCGCGTCATCGAGCTCAAGCCAGGACCTGACCACCCAGCCGGTGCCATTAGGGTTCAGCCGGTTGTTGTCGTCCAGGTGCAACTGGCGCCTGGCCGTGGCCTCGTCGCTTGGGTTCAGCTTGATCACGCGTACCCGGCCGTAGTTGCAGCCGATCTCCTCGACGTAGTTGACGAGGCTGGGCGCGAGCTCGCGGTTGGACGTCCAGATGCCGTCCTTGTCGGCCTTGCCGTGATCCCAGAACCCGCGGCACTCCATCTCGCCGAAAGCCGAGGCCAGCGGGGCGAAATTGGTGTCACCGCCGCTCTTCCAGTCCATGTAGGTGAGCGACTCCCAGTCGCTGGCCGGAATCGCCGGCCCGATCCGGTCGCGCAGGATGACATAGCCTTTTTCGGCCAGAATGTCGAGCTTGCGGTGCATGCAAGGCCCCCGTCTTGATGCTGGTTTTGATTCCCCCGGTCGTGGTCACCTCTTTCCATCGAGGCGGCGCGCACGCGCCGACCCGCGCAAAGTTGTTCAAACGTGAAAGGCATTTTGGGGTTTGTTTGCCGCCTAAGCATGGCAACGGCCCGGCGCCGGTTGTTACTGCGGGAACCGGCGCCGGGCCGTGTGAGTGCCTAGCGGAAAATCGAGTGGATCTAGTTGACGAACACCGTCTGGTTGCCCTTGACGCTGGTGTCCTTGACCGGGCCGAACGTGGCCGTGAAGTTAGAGGACGCCGGGCAGAGCGCGTTGCTGCCCTTGACCACCGTGAACTTCTGCTTGGTGATCGTGAGCGTGTTGCCCTTGTTGGAGGCGGCGCCCTTCACGATCTTCGCCGTGTAGGGACAGCTGATCGTGGTCGTGCCGAGCGATGCTACGGCGGTAAGTTCGATCGGCTTCTTCGCGCTCCGGGGGGTGACGGCCACCGGGTCACCCTTGGCGTCGCTGACGGAGGTGTTGTACGGGAGGTTCGAAGCGAACGTCTTCTTGATCTTGACGCCTGAGAGGCTGGTCTTGCACTTGGCGACCGTCTGGGCGGTGAGCGACTCAAGCGCCTTCCCCGGCTTGGTCGGGTTCTTCACCACTACGGCCTTGAAGCTAGCGGAGCTGCAGGTCAGCGTCTGGCCACTCATGGCGAATATTGCCTTGGTGCCCTTCACCAGGCTGGCGGTCAGCTTGGCGCCGACCTTGACCGCGTTGCCGCCCGCCTTGCCGACGGTCAGTACGTGGGGCTTCGCGGTTGGGGCGGCGCTGGCGACAACCGGCGCCGCCAGGACTGAGACGGACGCGGCCGCCACTGCAAGACAAAGGTACTTTCGCACGTACCTTGCTCCTTTCTCCATGGGCTTGGTACAGACCCCAGCGTGTCATGACCGCCCAGGATGGACGATAGGTACCTCCAATCTGCCGAACGTGACGATGTTGCACAAGTGAATCCATGCTGCTCAGGGGGCCGTTGAGCCAGATTGGTAGCTAAGGGTGACCGCTAGGTTGCTTAACGGACATGGCAAATGTGGCGCCTCCGACACCCTCGGCTGGCTGCCAGCGGCAGGCTGAACTCCCTCTAAGGTGAGGGCGCACTGGGTTGGCAAGCACCGGCAGTGCGGTCTGCGACGCCCATTTCCGGGCTGAGATGTTGTATGACTAAAGCTATGGCGCCGACTGGCTCGCAGGTACTCGGCGGCCGGTACGCGCTGCGGGAAGTTCTGGGCACCGGCGGCATGGCCACAGTGTGGCGGGCCACCGACGACGTGCTCGGCCGGGACGTCGCGGTCAAGATGCTCAATCCCGAACATGCCCATGACGCCGGCTTCCTGGCCCGGTTCAACCGGGAGGCCAGGAACGTCGCCGCGCTCAGCAGTTCGCGGATCGTGGCGGTGTACGACTGCGGGGTCGAGGACAAGAAGCCCTACATCGTCATGGAACTCGTGTCGGGCCGCACTTTGCGGCAGGTGCTCGATGACGGCGGTGCGCTGCCGCCGGCCCAGGCCATTGACGTCGCCACCGCGGTCTGCGAGGCGCTGGAGGTCGCGCACACGGCTGGCATCGTGCACCGCGACATCAAGCCCGCCAATATCGTGCTGTCCGGCCGCGAGGTCAAGGTGCTCGACTTCGGGATCGCCCGGTCGCAGTACCCGGCGGGTGGTACCCGGACGCACGGGGTGCTGGGGACCGCCGCCTACCTGTCGCCCGAGCAGGCATCGGGCCAGCCGGTCGGACCGCAGTCCGATCTGTATTCGCTGGGTTGCGTGCTGTTCGAACTGCTGACCGGCGAGGCGCCGTTCTCGGCCGACTCCGAGGTCGGCGTGGCCTACCGGCACGTACACGACGATCCGGGGCCGCCGTCGGCGCGGCGATCCGGTCTGGCCGCCAAGTTCGACCTGGTCACCGGATCGCTGCTGGCCAAGGATCCGGCCGAGCGGCCGGCCGGGGCGGTCGCGGCCCGGGCCGCGCTCGTGGCGGCGCTGGCCCCGGACCAGACCGCGGTACTCGACCCGGTACCGAGCAGTGCCGCCCGACCAGGTCCGCCGCCGAGCCGGTCGCCATCGCGTTCGGCGCCAGGTCATTGGCCGGCCAGGTCCGGCCCGCTTAGCTGGCGGCCGTCGGAGACCGTGCTGGGCATGAGCCTGGTCGCGGCACTGGCCGCGCTGGTGGTGGTGCTGATCACCGGCCCGCCGAGCCCGGTGCACGCGACCGCGCCGCCGCTCCCGTCGGCGAGCGGTCAGCCCAGCCGCTCAGCCGCGCCGTCGGTCGCGGCGAGTCCCTCCGTTACCCAGACGACCACGCCTGCCGATCATCCGGCCGGCGGCACGCCGCCCGCCGCCGAGGCATCGGGCGCGTTCGTCGCCGCCCTGCAGACCGGGATGGCGGACGGCCAGGTGAGCCAGCAAGCCGGTGGCAATCTGATCAACCAGTTCAACCAATTGCTGTTCAACACCCCGCGCGATAACCCTCAGCAGCTCGAACAGCAGTACGCGCAGCTCGTCGAGATCTACGACCAGTACCGGTCGCAAGGCCAGATCACCGGCCGCGCGGCACTCATGCTCCGCCAGGACATGGACGCCCTGGGCACGGCCCTGGGAACCGGCTAGCCCGCCGTTCCCGGCCGTTCCCGCCGTTCCTCGATCCGGCCCGTTCCGCCGTTCCGCCCGTTCCCGCGGTTTCCCGTTCCGGCCCGTTCCGCCGTTCCGCCGTTCCCGGCCCGGTGATAACCGGCGCGTCACTTCAGCCACGCTGTCCCCGGTAGCACCGCCAGCCACCGGGCCGGCTTCATGATCACTATGGCCTTCCGGATGAATATGCGGATTCATCAGGAAACTCGGGGATGAATATGCGGATTCATCCGGTTGGCCTGACCGGCGGCGGGCCGCAAACCCCTACCATCCGTCCCATTCGAAACATCAGACCCACAGCTCGCACCTTCGCGACGATGAAAGGCGGCGCGCCCGCGCTTTCAATGTCCCGCGCGGCCTCTAACTGTCCAGCGGGATGTGGTAGCGGATGAATCCGCTGTACTGCGCCACCTTGTCGTACAGCAGGCGAGCGGTGGCGTTCGTCTCGTGCGTCATCCAGTACAGCCGGGCGCAGCCGCGGGCCCGCGCCACGTCCTCGACCGCGCCGATCAGCGCCCGGCCGACCCCTTGACCGCGCCCGTCGGAGGCGGTGAACAGGTCCTGTAGGTAGCAGACATCGGGCCCGGACGTGCTCGGATGGAAGAGGAAGTGCGTGATGCCGACCAGCCGGCCGTCGATCCGGGCGCCGAGAGCGTGCAGCTTGCTGTCGGCCTGGAACTCCCGCCAGGCCCGGTCGTACATCTCCTGCGGCTCATCTCGCTCGTAGAACGTGATGTAGCCGCGGAACAGTTCTTCCCAGACCGCGCGGTCCGATGGCTCTAGCTTGCCGACGCTGATCATGCGCGCACCCCCAGTGCTGGACTCTCCGATCATTATCCGGACGCTCGCCCGGTCAGCTGAACTCGCTAGTCGCCCTGGCGCCCGGCCGATTGCGTCCCGCCTTCCTGGCGGAGGCGCAAGAGGACCGTGCCCTCCTCGCGCTCGAACCAGACCTGGGAATCGAGCCCGCCAAACCGGTAGCGGCCGCCCGGCATCGAGATCAAGCGGGCGGGCGGCTGGCCAGGGATCGTCATCGACAAGGCCGACCCGCCGGACTCGATGTCGATCGGATAGTCGTCCCTCAGCAGGTAACGACCGGCTACCTGGTCCGCGGTCAGCGCCTCTTCTGGTTCGGCAACGGCGGCCGGGAAGTAACGCTGAGCAGCGGCCCGGATGCTCATCACCACTTCGGTCGCATTGTCGGAGTTGGCCATGGCCGAGATCGCCGTGCCGAGGCCGGGCCACGCCAGCGCGAAGCAGCGATAGCCGACGTTGCTGCCGCCGTGGCCGAACCACAGCTGCCCGTCGATGGTCTCCAGTTCGGTGCCGAGCCCCATGCCACCAGGTAGCTGCGGCGTGAGCATCTGCTCAGCTGAGTCCTGGCTGAGTAGCGCCGACTTGCCCGCCGAGGCCCTGACAATCTCCAGGTCCAGCCGGACCAGGTCACCGGGCGTGGTCCACAGTCCGGCTCCGGCCAGCTCAGGCATCGTCTGCC
>DASYAT010000042.1:0-16269 GCA_036501205.1 Streptosporangiaceae bacterium
CTTCCCAGGACCGAACTACACCAGGGAGGCTCTGATGCACCCCGGCCGACGGCCAGCCCGCACACGTGACCCGGATCCGGAAACCTGGTGCACGCAACCCGATTTGCTGCATCCCGGGGGGCGAATACGCATATTCACCCGGTCGCGCTGCTCGGGTCCCGCCGCGCCGACAACCACATCAGACCCTGATGCCCAGCCGCAACACCAGGCTCGCATCTGCGGCGTCGGGACCAGTCGGCCGGTGTCGGCCGGAGTCGGCTGGCAGCAACTGGACGCCGACGGCTAACGTTGCGCAATGAGTGATCTGTGCGCGATGGACGCGATCAGCCAGGCCGGTTTGCTGCGGCGCCGCGCGATATCGGCCAGAGAACTGATCACCGCGCACATCGAACGCATCAATCACGTCGATCAGGCCGTCAACGCGATCGTCACCAGGTGCTTCGACCGGGCGCTGGCCCAGGCCGCCGCCGCCGACGAGGCCATGGCCGCCGGGCAGCCGATCGGACTGCTGCACGGGCTGCCGGTGGCGCATAAGGATCTCGTCGAGACCGCCGGCGTCCGCACGACCTACGGGTCGCTGATGTTCGCTGACAACGTGCCCGACCGGGACGCCCTGATAGTGAGCCGGATGGCCGGCGCCGGAGCGATCAGCCTCGGCAAGACCAACACCCCGGAGTTCGGCGCGGGTTCGCATACCGTCAACCAGGTCTTCGGCGCCACCAGGAATCCCTATGACCTGAGCCGCAGCGCCGGAGGAAGCAGCGGCGGTGCGGCCGCCGCGCTCGCCGCCCGGATGATCAGCCTGGCCGACGGCAGCGACCTCGGCGGCTCGCTGCGCAACCCGGCTGCCTTCTGCAACGTCGTCGGCCTCCGCCCGTCACCCGGCCGGGTGCCGAACTGGCCGCTTTCCGACGTGACCGACCCGATGAGCGTCACCGGCCCGATGGCCAGGACGGTCGCCGACGTCGCGCTGCTGCTCGCGGTCATCTCGGGACCCGACCCTCGGGTGCCGCTAGCGCTCGACACGCGACCGCCAGCCATCACCGACCCGGCCCAGATCCCCGGGTGGCTGACCAGGGATCCCGCCGGGCTCCGGGTCGCGTGGAGTGCCGACCTCGGCCTGCCCATCGACCCGGCCGTCCGCACCGTCCTGCGCCCGGTCCGCCAGCAACTGGTCAACCTCGGCTGCGAGGTCACCGACGCTGCCCCAGACTTGTCTGGCGCCGACGAGGTGTTCAGAACCTGGCGAGCGTTCAAGTTCGCGACCGCTTACGGCCCCCTGCTGCGCGACCCGGCGGCCCGGCTCGGCGCCAACGTGACCTGGAACACCGAACGCGGCCTCGAACTAACCCTCGCCGACTTGACCCGAGCCACAGCGCTGCGCGACCAGCTGGCCGAACGTGTCAGCCAGTTCTTCGCCGACTTCGACGTACTGGCGTGCCCGGCAACCCAGGTGCCGGCTTTCGACGTCGATCTCGACTGGGTACACGAGATCGACGGCATCCCGCAGCAGACCTACCTGGACTGGATGGCTTCGGCGTACCTGATCTCGGCGACCGGACTCCCCGCCATGTCAGTGCCAGCCGGTTTCACTCCCGACGGCCTGCCCGTCGGCCTGCAGCTGGTCGGCCCCCGCCGCGCCGACTGGAACCTGCTGTCCATTGGTCACGCCTTCGAGTCCGCCACCGGTCACAGCACAACCGCCCCGCCCCTCGGTTAACCACTTATCTAGCGGCGAATTATCCGGGTTCGGGCGAGCTTCGTCATGGCCGAGAGTCCGGTTACCGGGTGGAACCGGTCCGACGCCGCCACCAGTGCCTTGTACTCATCTTCGCTCAGTTCGATCTCCGCGGCCGCCACATTGCTTTCCAGCTGTGCGACCGTGGAAGCGCCCGGGATAGCCACGACCGCCGGGCTGTGGATAGACCAGGCCAGCGCGATCTGGGCGGGGGTCGCCTGGTGGGCATCCGCGATCGCCTGCAAGGTCGCGATCAGCCCGCTGGCCAGCTCCAGGTTCTGCGGCAGGAACAGCGGGTTCGCCAGCCTGACCCGGTTGGTCGGGAGGTTGCCCTCGTGATACCGACCGGAGAGCAGTCCCTGGGCCAGCGGACTGTAGGCCAGGATGATCCGGCCCTTGGCCTCCGCGTACGGGATCAGGTCGCGCTCAGGTTCCCGGTTCACCAGGCTGTACCTGACCTGGTTGGACAGCACCCGCGAGCCGAGCGCGCGCTCGGCTGCCTGCCAGCGCTTCAGCGAATAGTTGCTCACGCCGACCTCAGTGACCAGGCCGACTCGCTGCAGCGCCTGCATCCCGCGCATGATCGTGCCGTCCCTGACCCCCGGGTTCGGCTGGTGCACCTGGTAAAGATCGAGTACCCGTGCACCGAGCCGCCCGGCGCTGGCCACGCCGCGCTGCTGCACCACCGGAGCGATTGGCATGACCGGCAGGATCTTCGTCGCCAGGAAGATCGACTCGAGATCCTTGCCGAGAGCCCGGCCGAGTATCCGCTCGCTTCGCCCGAACCCGTAGATCTCGGCCGTGTCGAACAAGGTGACGCCGAGGTCAAGAGCGCGACGAACGATGGCAGCAGCCTCGCCGTCGGCGTAGGACTGGCCGTAGCCCCACTCCTTGGATCCGAACTGCCAGGTGCCAAGCCCGATCTTCGAGATCTTCTTCGCCGTGTCGCAACTGAGGTAGCGCATAGGTCCTAGTCTCCCCCGGGAAGCGGTCGCGATTCGTACGGTCGTGGCATTCTCAAGGCCAGAAGCTAGCGGCAATTGGGGCGATTACTCATTGGTCAGGTCACAGCGCTCGAACCGGCCCACAAGTTGATTCCAGCCTCCACCGCGTGCGCGTCGATCGCCGCCAGCTCGACTTCGGTGAACGACGGCGCGTCCAGCGCGTCGAGATTCTCGTCGAGCTGCTTGACGCTGCTGGCTCCGATCAGCGCGGAAGTAACCCGCTCGTCGCGCACCGTCCAGGCGATTGCCATCTGGGCAAGCGACTGGCCGCGCGCTTCCGCCAGCTCGTTGAGCTTGCGTACATGTTCCAACGCGGTGTCGGTCAGCAGGTCGGGCGACAACGAGCCCGGCCGGCTAGCCCGAGATCCGTCCGGGATGCCGTTCAGGTACCTCGACGTCAGCATCCCCTGAGCCAGCGGCGAGAACGCGATGCACCCAGCTCCCTCGGCCTCCAGCACGTCGAGCAGGCCGCCCTCGATCCAGCGGTTGAGAAGCGAGTACGACGGCTGGTGGATGAGCAGCGGCACGCCCATCTCCCGCAGCAGTGCGCTCGCCTGCGCCGTCCGCTCAGGAGAATAGGAAGAAATGCCCGCGTAGAGCGCTCGCCCGGACTGAACGGCGGTCGCGAGGGCGCCCATCGTTTCCTCGAGCGGGGTCTCTGGGTCAGCGCGGTGACTATAGAAGATGTCGACGTAGTCAAGGCCCATCCGCTCGAGCGAGGCATCGAGGCTGGCGAGCAGATACTTGCGCGAGCCGAGATCACCGTACGGGCCCGGCCACATATCCCAGCCGGCCTTGGTGGAGATGATCAGCTCGTTCCGGTACGGCCGGAAGTCCTCACGCATCAGCCGCCCGAAGTTGATCTCGGCGCCGCCATACGGAGGGCCGTAGTTATTCGCCAGGTCGAAATGCGTGACGCCGCGATCAAAGGCGCGGCGGAGCATGGCTCGCTGTACCTCGAGCGGCGTCTCGTCACCGAAGTTCTGCCACAGGCCGAGAGAGACGGCCGGCAGCTTGATCCCGCTCCGCCCGCAACGCCGGTAACTCGTCTGTTCGTACCGATCAGCATCCGCTATATAGGTCATGACCGAAGTCTGTCAGTGCCGGCGTCTCGCGGCCGGCCCCGCCTCCCCCGCCCCGCGCATAGCCCGAGACTGTCAGCACCGCCGCGTAGTCTCCGGCTATGGCAACCTTCGTGCTGGTTCACGGCGCCGGCGATGTCGGCTGGTACTGGCATCTGACCGAAGCGGAACTGCGCGCCCGAGGGCACCAGAGCATCGCGCCGGACCTGCCGTGCGACAGCGACACCGCGAGCCTGGATGACTACGCCGCTACCGTGATCGATGCGGCTGCGGGCCGCCCGGATCTAGTGCTCGTGAGCCAGTCCTATGGCGCGTTCACCGCCACCCTGGCCGCCAGCCGGCTCCGAACGCGGCTGCTGGTGCTGCTGGCCGGCATGATCCCGGCCCCCGCCGAGACCCCAGGCCAGTGGTGGGACAACACGGGCTACCAGCAGGCCGTCGAACAACAGGCCAGGCTCGACGGCGGCCAAACCGGCCACGACGACCCGCTGATCACCTTCTACCACGCAGTGCCGAAGCCATTGGCGCGGGAAGCGTTGCGCAGAGGCGGCCGCGGGGAGTCGACGGCAGTCTGGAACACGCCCTGGCCTCTCGATGCGTGGCCGGACGTGCGCACCAAGTTCATCCTGTGCAAAGACGATCGGTTCTTCCCGGCCGCCTTCATGCGGAGGCAGGCCACCGAACGCCTGGGTACCGTCGCCGATGAGGTCCCCGGCTGTCATTGCGCCGCGCTCAGCCACCCGAAGGAACTCAGCAACCTTCTCGTGAGCTACCTCGACGGCTTAGGCTGCCCGCATGGGTGACTATGAACTCGTCAGTAACAAAGAGTCGATCAATATTTACCGGCACGGCGCGGCGGCCAAGCTGGAGCTGAACCGCCCCGAGCGGATGAACGCCTGGAACAAGTCGCTCGGGTTCGAACTGCGCGACGCGATCGCGGAGCTGGGGGCGGACGACGAGGTCAGGGCCGTGCTGATCACCGGAGCGGGGCGGGCGTTCTCGAGCGGGGCCGATTTGCGTGACGGCACCGACCCGACGCCGGAGGGGCATCCGGATGTCTACAGCGTGCTGACCGAGCGTTATCACCCGATCATCACCGGGATCAGGAGCATGGCCAAGCCCGTCGTCGCGGCCGTGAACGGTGCGGCCGCTGGCATCGGCCTGTCGCTCGCGCTCGCGTGCGATCTGGTGGTCGCCGCCGAGTCCTCTTACTTCCTGCTCGCCTTCGTCAACATCGGCTTGGTGCCCGATGGCGGATCCTCGCTGCTGGTGCCGAGCCGGATCGGCTTTGCCAGGGCGGCCGAGCTCGCGCTGCTTGGCGAGCGGCTGCCGGCCAGTAAGGCACTCCACTGGGGCCTGATCAACCGGGTATGGCCCGATGCCGAGCTGATGCCGAACGCCGAGGAACTGGTCAGCAAGCTGGCGACCGGACCCACCAGGTCCTACGCCGGCACTAAGCGGCAGCTCAACCGCTGGCTGTACGAGCAGATCGATGACCAGCTGGAGTTCGAGGCCCAGATCCAGCAGGAGATGGCCGCCTCAGGCGACTTCGCCGAGGGCGTGGCCGCATTCGCCGAGAAACGCCAGGCCAAGTTCACCGGCGCCTAATCACGCATCACGCCGATGACTCGAAATTCTTTTTTCGGCGAGAAAGCTTCCCGGGGTTTGTGTCCTAAGTTCCAGAACCCGGTCCCGTCCAGCGAACTGCCCGTCACCGGCCGGAGCCGGTCCGGAGGTCCCCCTCGCGTGCCCTGTGATCCGGCGCCGGCGGCAACTTATCCCTGGCCGGGACGTCTTATCCCTGGTTAGCGTCGAATTTTGTCCGGTTGATCCAGATTCCGAGATACCTAACAAGGGATATGTCGTCCTGGCCAGGGATAAGTGACCAGTGATCACGGGCAACACGGCCGCCCGGCGTGACTTCTGCGGCCGGTGTGACCAAAGGTGCGGACCGGAGGCCGCAACCCGGCCGCGCCGCCGCGCAGGCCACCTGGCTCGCGCACTATCTCAGCCCAACTCAGGTCTGAGGCGGGCCGGTAGCGGCGGTGGGCCAGCGCTGCTGCCATTTCAGCTGTTGCCGGTCAGCGCTGTCGTTGGACTGACGCTAGCTCGGGCTGATTGGGGTGCGCTGGCGGCGGTCGGGCATGGCGTTCTCGCTGCCGTTGGCTAGCTCGAGCCAGCCGGAGGCGAGCAGCCTGCCGGTGGCCGCGCCGACGATGCCGGGGTTGGCGTTGGCGAGTAGTTCGCCGGCGTAGGCACGGACCAGCGGATGCATCCGGTAAACCGTGCCCCGGTTGCCGTCTGCCGTCGGTGCGCCAGGGACGCGGTGCAGTAAACCGGCGTTCGCGAGCGCCGGGGCGACCAGGCTGGCGGCCGGCTCCTCGAGCAGCGAGGCAATCAGCCAGCCGGGAGCGTCCCTGGGCCCGGCGGCGGCCAGCAGCGCGAGCACGGTTCTGGCCGGACCGCTCACTGCCTGGGTCGCCAGGGCCAGTCTGGCCCGCACCGATTGATCGCCCAGCGACAGTTCGTCGAGCCTCCGGTTCTCGTTCGCCAGCAGGTAGGCGAGGCGTGCCATCGGCAGGTCGGGATCATCGGCGAGCCTGGCACCCGCGATGCGCAGGGCCAGCGGCAGGTACCCGCACGAGGCCGCGATGGACAGGGCCGCTCCCGTGTCAGCTGACCTCGTGTTAGCCGACCCTGTGATAGCGGACCCCGTGTCAGCTGACCTCGTGTTAGCCGACGCTGTGATAGCGGACCCCGTGTCAGCCGACTTCGTGTTAGCCGACGCTGTGACGGCGGACCCCGTGTCAGCCGACCTTGTGTTAGCCGACGCTGTGACGGCGGACCCCATGTTGGCCGACGCTTTGTTAGCCGACCTCGTGTTAGCCGATCCCGTGTTTGCGCCGGACAGGGGCCGGCCGGAGATCTTGCCTAGCAAGGCCACGGCGTCGGCTGGGAGCATGCCGCCCAGTTCGATGGTCTTCGCGCCGTCGATATCGGCCAGCCTGGACCGGCTGGTTACGATCACGGCCGAGCCCGCCGTGCTGGGGAGCAACGGGCGGACCTGCGCCGCGTTGCTCGCGCCGTCGACCAGCACCAGCACCTTCCGCTCGGCCAGCGCTGAGCGGTACATCGCCTCGCGCTCGAACCTGCTTACCGGGATCTCTCCAGCCGGGAACCCGAGGCCGCGCAGCAACTCACCGAGCACGACCTGCGGATCACGGGCGAGCCCGCAGTCATCCAGCCAGGCGCAGAGCTGACCGTCGGGGAACCTGGCCTTGGCCAGATGAGCCGAGTGGACGGCGAGGGAAGTCTTGCCGACCCCCGGCATGCCGCTGAGAATCGTCACCGCCATGCTGTCGGCTGGCAGCCGGTCGAGCAGTTCGGTCAGCTCAGCTGATCGTCCGGTGAAGTCGGCGACCGCAGCCGGCAGCTGACAAGCGGGTCGCATCAGCCGCGGGGTCGCCGAAACCAGCGAGCCAGCCGGAACTGGCGAGCCAGCCGGAACTGGCGACGCCGTCGGGACGGACGCGCCGCCCGCCGAGACGATTGCCCCATTACCAATCTGACCCTCGCCGGCCTGCCACCCAGGCGGACCGACTGGGTACCGAACCGGAACTAACTCGGCGGCCGCTGTGACAGTAGGCGTGACGGTCGCTGTGACATTGGGTGTGACGGTCGCTGTGACAAGCTCGGGCGCTCGCCGTGGCATCAACACCGGATCGTCGGCGAGCACCTGCCGGTGCAGTTCCTGAAGCTCGGGGCCGGGCTCGATGCCGTAGGTGGTGACCAGCGTCATCCTGAGCCGGCCGAAGGCGGCCAGGGCCTCGGCTCGTGCACCGCACCGGTACAGCGCCAGCATCAGCTGGGCCCATGCGTGCTCGCGCAGCGGATCGGCGGTCACGACGCTGCGCAATTCCGGCAGCACCTGGCGATGGCGGCCGAGCGCCAGGTTCGCATCGATCAGGGCATCCTGGGCTTCCCGGCGCTGGTCGAGGAGTTTGTCCTTCTCGCGTATCTCGGGCAGGTCCGCGACCGGCGGGTCGCGCCACAGTGCGAGCGCCTCCGTCAGCAGCTTCGCGGCGTCGAGCGGGTTGCCGCTGTCGAGCGCGTCACGACCGCCCGTGACCAGCTCGCGGAAACTCAGCAGGTCGAGTTCGCCGGGCTTGACCTCGATCAGGTAACCGGACGGATGCGTTCGCACCCGTCGGCCGTCCGGCAGGAGCTTGCGGATCCCGTAGATACAGCTCCGTAACGAGACCTCAGGGCTCAGCGGCGGAGTATCGGGCCACAGCGCGGCCACCAGGCTGTTGATCGAGCATGGCTGGCCGGCGTTCAGCAGGAGTAACGAAAGCGTCGAACGATGCAAGCGCCTGCTCAAGGCGACGGGCTGTTCGTCATCGTCCCAGACCTCTAACGGACCGAGGATCCTGAACCGCATCGGCACTCCTGTCTCAAGCTCACCTATTGGTGAGGAGCAATCGTAATCACAGGATCGCGGTACGCGACCGGTGAATCGCTCGAATTCAGCCAGCTTTTCTCTTCGACCGGGCAGAATCGCGGCTGATCAGAGCGCTGCAGCACGCGTTTGCAAGCCGTGCGGCAGCCAGCCGCTAGTGCCTAGCCTGGTCACGCTCCGGAGCCGTTCACCGTGCGCACCGACCAGCACCCGGTGCGGATCTCGAATGTGACGGCCATGCTTTTGGCCCAGATCGTCCGTTCTAGCTGCGCGTTCATCACCGGATCACGGATTGCTCATGGGAGCGGCCCTATAGTCGCCGATCGCAGGGCTAAAGCACCTGAGAGCCGCGCCACTGCGAGCGCGGGGCAGCTAGCACCGACCAGCCAGAGAACCATGCCGACCAGTCAGAACCTGGCGGGCAAGATCAGCAGCTCAGGGAGACCGAATGCGCTTTGACAAGCGGCTAACCGGCCGCGGGCTAGCGGCGGCGTTCTTAAGCTGCGGCTTGCTCGCGGGGCTAGTCGCCTGCGGCAGCGGCCAGGCCCAGGTCACGCTGCCGAAGAAGTCTCATGCCCAGCTTGTGAAGGATGCCCCGGCGCCACCGTCGACGCGGCAGATCGTGATCACCGCGTACGAGGCCTACTGGCGCGCCACCAATCAGGCGATCGACTCGCGCGATCCGAAGGCGGCCAGGTCACTGCTGGCTACCGTCGTCCCCGCCAGTGCGGTCGGCGGCCTGGTCAGCGGCATGCAAGCGCTCTGGCGCCGGAACGAGACCGCGTTCGGCGCGCCCGCATTCCACATCGTGAGCGTCAAGCTCACCGGACCGCGCACCGCGGCCGTGCACGACTGCATCGATCTCAGCCACACCGGCTTCCAGAACCACAAGACCGGAGAGATCGTCGGCGGGCTCGGCCAGTCCCACGACTACCTGATCACCACGCTCGCGCTTACCCGCGGGCAGTGGCTGGTCACCGGAGCTATCCCGGTGGTGCAAGCATGCAAGTACTAGTCAGCAAGATCATCGCCACCAGCAGCATGGTGGCCGTGGTCGTCGGCGCTACCTTCGGCGCGACCTGCGTCCCCGCCCAGGCCTCGCCGAGCCGCCCGGCGACCACGGTCATTCATGCGGCCCCCGCTGTCTTTATCGCGCCCGCCCGCCCCGTGAGCCCCTCGGCGCCTGATTTGCCGGCCGCGTCGGCGGCGGGCGGCGGCTGCTACCCGATCGACTTCACGTGGATCTGCGTCGACAGCGGCGGCGGGCCAGGAAGTCCTGGCACCGGCGGCGGCTCGTCCAAGGTCACCTGCACCTATGCCAAGGCCAGCCCGGCCGAACTGCAGCGCACCGGCACCGGTCCGCCGAACTCCGGCTACCAATGGGACATCATGACGTGCCCAGGCTCGGCTGGGGGAGCGCTCGGCGGCCAGCTGGTCCAGGTCAGCAAGACGACCGGGGCCCCCGCCATCAGCCCGGTTGACCTGCTGAAGATCGCCATCGGCGAGCTGCACGTGCCGACGCTGCCGGTGCAGACCGCGCCGCCCAGAGGCAAGGACGGCCTCGTCGGATTGCCCGAGTGGTTCTGGGTGCCGTCGGGCGCCTGGAAGAAGACCTCGGTCACCGTCTCGGCCGGTCCGGTCTTCGCGGACGCGTCGGCGACTCCGACATCGATCACTTTTGCTCCGGGGGGCGGGCAGGCCGACACATCCTGTGCCGGGCCAGGTACGGCGTTCAGCTCAAGGTCGGGCACCGGGGCGCAGCACTCGTCGTGCTCGTACACCTACAGCCAGCCTTCGGCCGGACAGCCCGGCAACGCCTTTCAGGCCGCGCTGATGGTCACCTGGACGATCAGCTGGGTCGGCTCGGGCGGGGCCGGGGGGACCATCACAACCGGATACACCACCGGAACGGCATTCCCGATCCGGGTGGCCCAGGCAGAAGCGCTGGTGAAGTCGCCATGAGAAGCAACCCCCCAAGCACCGGCACAGCTTTCCACCCGGAAATTGAACCGGAGTACAACGGTTCGTCGTCGCATCGCAGCTGGCAGGCAGGGACCGGTCAGCTGGCAAAATTGCCGCGCCGGCGCCGGCCGGGGATGGTGGCGCTCGCCGTCGCGCTCGTCGGCGTGGGCATCCTGGCGAGCATCTCCGTCTACGCCGCGACCAACACCAGGGTGCCGGTGATCGTCATCACCGCGAACGTGCCGGCCGGTGCGCGCATCCCGTCGGGCGCCGTCGGGACCGCGGACGTGTCGGTCAGCTCTGGCGTGCAGCTGATCCCGGCGAGCCAGTCGTCCCAGGTGGTCGGGCAAGTTGCCGGATCTGACCTGCATCCGGGCATGCTGCTGACCGCCTCCGAGCTGACTACGCAGCAGCCGCCGGGGCCGAACCAGTCCCTCGTGCCGTTGCCGCTGAAGCCGTCGATCCTTCCGGCCAGCGGACTAGGGGTGGGCACCCACGTGATCATCGTGGCCACGCCCGGTGCTGAGGGTCAGCCGGGTGCGTCGAACGCGACTCCAGCGCTCAGCTCTCCGGTGGTCGGTGTCATCGAGGCGGTCAACCTGACGCCCGATACCGATGGCTATGACGTGGTTGATGTGCTGGTGGCGCATTCGGCCGCGGAGTCGGTAGCCGCTCAGGCATCCACCGGGCAGATCGCCATAATCATCACCAAGCGGTCGCCCTAATGGCCATGTTCGCGCTGATCTCGCCAGGTGGCGCGCCGGGGGTTACAACCACGGCGCTGGCGATCGCGTTGACTTGGCCACGGCCGGTGATCGTCGCCGAATGCGACCCCGGTGGCGGTGACATCCTGGCCGGCTTGTTCGCGGGCCACCTGTCGGCGCCGCGGGGGCTGATCGGCGTCGCGTTCGAGGCCGGGCGCGGTCCGGCCGCCGTCACCGCCGAGTTGAACAAGCATCTGGCCCCGCTCGACGACAGCGGCAGGCGCCGGTTCCTGGCCGGGATCACCGATCCGCGGCAGGCGACCGGCCTGGCCTCGGTCTGGCCAGCCATTTCGGCCGCCTTGAGCAGCCAGGACGCCGATGTCATCGCCGACTGCGGTCGGCTCGATGCGGGCGCCGGCCAGCCGCTGAGCGTGCTCGCGGACGCGACGGCCGTGATGATGGTGATGCGCCCGACGCTCCGGCAGGTCGCGGCCGCGCGGCCTCGGGTCGAGCTGCTGGCGCAGTTCCTCGGTGGCAGCGACCGGCTGGCCGTGCTGCTGGTGGGCGAGCGGGGCCTGAAGTCCGGCGAGATCCGCAGCAGCCTCGGGATCAAGGTGATCGGCACCATGCCCGATGACCCCAAGACCGCGGCCGTGCTGTCGGATGGCGACGGCCGCCGGACGAACCTGGACCGGCAGCCGCTGCTGCGCGGCGCTAAAAACGCGGGCAAGGCTCTGATGCAGCTGACCAGCCGGAACCGGGTGCTCGGGCCTGAGCTCACTGCGATGCCGGTAGGGAGTGCGGAATGACCGGTTTGCCCTGGCCGCCACCGGCCAAGCGGGCAGGCGGGGGCGGGCCGGGCGCAGGTGGGTCGGGCGGGCCAGGGAGCCAGCACGGTGGCAGCAACGGTCACCGTCCGCCTGGCGAGCGCGACCCTGACTGGGTCGGCGAGCCCGACGGGCGCCACCACCTGCGATCGTTCCCGGCGCCAGGGCAGCCTGGTCAGGCCGGTCCTGGCGGATCCGGGGGGCCTGGCGGGTCGGGCGGGTCGGGCGGGCAGCAATCGGACCGCCAGTTCCGTCCCGAGCTCGCGCAGGGCATCAATGGCCGCCCGTACGGCCAGGCCAGGCATGCGCAGCCACCGGGTGCGCCCAGTGGCCCAGGCGGTCGGCCGATCCCAGAGCCGGCCCCGATTCCGATGCCAGGATTGCCCGGCAATGGTCTGGGCAGCGAGTTCGACGAGCTCCCCGACGACCTGGCCGCTCTGCTGCCGCCATTGCCGCGCTGGGATCAAGCCCCGGGGCTAGGCGGTCGGCCGAGTGGACCGCAGCTTCCCCCGCCTCCTCCGTCGCTGCCCAAGCTGCCCAGCCTGCCCGGCCCGCCCATTTCGCCCCCGCCGCCCCCTTCGGTCCCGGCGGAGAATGGATTCGGTCGCCGTCTCGATTCGGCCGGACTGTCTGACACCAAGCTGCTGGCGGGCGTGTCAGAGATCATGGCCATGATCGCCGACATCTTGCCCGACCGCGCTCCGCAGGGCGAGGTCATGCCGCTGATCAGGGACGCTGTCAGGGGATGGACCCAGCACCAGGTCAGGCTCGGTATGCCGGTGCCAGGCCCGGCTGAGCTTGAGGCCCTGGCTGGTGCCGTTTACGACCAGCGTTACGGTCTCGGGCCGCTGGCCACGTATCTGAGAGACCCTCAGGTAGAAAACGTAGATATTAATGGTTTTGACCATGTCTGGGTGACTTACTCGACTGGGGAGCGGGTCGCCGCGGCACCCATCGCGGCCAGCGATGAGGCGCTGGTGAGCATGATCCGCACGTGGGCGACGAGGGGCGGGCAGACCGCGCGCGACTTTTCGGCCGCGTCGCCGCTGGTCAACGTCGCGCTCGAAGGCGGCGCGCGGATGACGGCCACGATGTCAGTGACGCCGAGACCGTGCGTCTCAATGCGTCGGCACGGGCAGCTCGACGTCACGCTCCCCGGTCTGATCAAGCTCGGAACCCTCGACCAGGTCACCGCGGCCTTCCTCACGGCGGCCGTCAGGAGCCGGTGCAACATCATCGTGACCGGCGGTGTCAACGCGGGGAAGACGACCCTGCTCCGGGCGCTGGCCAGTGAGATCCCGCCCGGCGAGCGGATCGCGACGCTGGAGAGCGAATACGAGCTCTACCTGCACGAGCAGGACCAGCATCCGGATGTGATCGCGTTCGAGTCGCGCGAAGCCAACTCAGAGGGCGCCGGCCTGGTCTCGCTGCATGACCTGATCGCGCACGCGCTGCGGCACAACCCGCAGCGGATCATCGTCGGCGAGGTCAGGCGCGGCGAGATCATGCCGATGCTCGAAGCGATGAACTCGGGCCAGGAAGGCTCGATGTGCACGCTGCACGCCAACTCGCCGACCGAGGCGTTCGACCGGATCCTGATCCTCGGCCTGCGCGGAGGTCTGGCGCTCGCCGAGCGCGCCATCCACATCCTGGTGGGCATGGCGGTGGACCTGATCGTCCAGGTGCGCAAGTGCTACGACGGCCAGCGCACGGTCCGGTACGTCTCCGAGATCCTCGAGGTCATGCCGCCAGGAGACTCAGAGCGGCCGGCGGTCAACCGGCTGTTCCTGCCGCTCGGACCGGGCGGCCGGGCGGCGGCCGCTCACACTCCGTCCGGGCCGATGCTCGCCCGGCTGGAGGCGGCCGGATTCAACGCGCACATGCTCGACCTGCACAAGACCGCAGGACAACCAGGCAATTGGCGGTGAACCGATGATCCTCCTCGCAGGTGCGGCCGGGGCGCTGATCCTCGGCGGCCTCGTGCTCTTTGTCGCCGAACTGACCAGGCAGGCCCCGGCACCGGGAATCCCTGCTCGGCGCGGACTAGCGGCCGGGACGATCGCCGGTGCCAACGGCCGGAAAATCCTGATCGCGGTCGTTGCCGGCCTGGCGATGCTCGCCGTGACCAGATGGCCGGTCGCGGCGCTGGCGGCCGCACTGGCGGTACTGTTCGTCCCCAAGCTGATGTCGAACGGGGAATCCAAGCGGCGCACCGCGATGCTCGAAGGCCTTGAGCAGTGGACCCGCAGGCTCGCCGACATGCTGACCGCCAGCCGGGGGCTGGAGGACGCGCTCGCGGTGAGCGCGCGCACCGCCCCGGCGGCCATCGCACCGCAGGTAACCGCGCTGGCCCGGCGCATGTCGGCCAGGGTCGGCACGCAAGAAGCGCTTAGGGCATTCGCCGACGAGATCAATGACCCGGCGGGTGACCGGATTGTCGCCGCGCTGCTCATCGCCACTGGGCAGCGCGGTGGCGGAGTCCAGGGCGTGCTCAGCGCGCTTGCCGAACTGCTCGCCCGTGACGTGGCTGCGCGGCGCGACATCGAGGCCAGCCGCGCTGAGCACAGGACCACGCTCCGCTGGATCATCGCGTTCATCGCAGGTTTCACCGGGTTCGCGATCGTGAACCGCTCCTACTCGGCGCCGTACGGAACCTTCACCGGTCAGCTGGTGCTCGGGGTGGTCGCGGTCCTGTACGCGGCCGGGCTGGCCTGGCTGTACCGGCTCGGCAAGATTCCGGTGCCTGGTCGGTTCCTCGAATCCAGTCAATTGGCGCCGGATGACTCAGAACCGCAGCAAGTGGCCGTCGGAGGCACGGGTCTCGGAAGCATGGGCGGCGGGGGCATCGGTATCGGAGGCGGCTGGTGAATCTGCTCGTCATCATCTCCGGCACGCTGATCGGGCTCGGCGTGTTCGTCGCCGTGATCCTGATCATGCCGGCCGGCCCGAGGCTTGACGCCGCTCTAGCCCGGATCGGCGGCGCTCCGGGCGCCGACCTCGACGTTATGTCGATGCGGACGATCGGCCGGCAGGTCGGCTCGGTGTCCTGGCTGCCGGTGCCGGTCACTGATCTGGCCCTGCTCGGGCAGGACCACGAGCAGTGGCTGACCCAAAAGGTGACCTATGGGCTGATCGGTCTCGGCTTCATCCCCTTCCTAGAGGCGCTGCTGTTCGCTGCCGGACACCACGAGTCGCTGACGGTGCCGGGGATCGCGTCGGTCGCACTCGGTGTCGGCCTGTTCTTCGCACCCGACCTCGTGGTCCGGGTGAACGCGGCTGAGAAGCGAGCCGACTTCAAGCACGCGCTGACCAGCTACCTCGATCTCGTCGCGCTGGAGCGCGGTGCCGGGGCCGCCCCGACCGAGGCACTTGAGGCCGCCGCGCAGATCGGCGGTGGCTGGGCGTTCGCCCGGATCTCCAGTGCCCTGGCCGGAGCAAGAAAGGCCGGCCGCCCGCCCTGGGAAGGGCTCGCCGACCTCGCCAAGGTGACCGGCGTTCAGGAGCTCGCCGACCTGGCCGAGATAGCCGAGGTCGCGGGTCATGAAGGGGCGCGGATCCTGCAGACGCTGACCGCGCGAGCCGAGTCCATGCGAGCCGAGGCGCTCGCCGCCACCAAGGCCAAGGCCAGCTCCCGCAGCACCACGATGGTCGTCCCGATCGCCATGCTCGGCGCGGGCTTCCTGCTGCTGCTCGTCTTCCCCGTCGTCTACCGGACGTTCGGGTAACCAGGCCACTTTGATGCCCAATTTTCACGAAGGAGGATCGGAAATGGAAATGATGCAGATGACGGCCAGCTATCTGGCCGGGCGCGCTCGCCGACTCGGGCGGGCGATCTTCCGCAATGACGCCGGCGCGCTCACGCTTGAGTGGGTAGTGATCGCCGCGCTGCTGGTCGCGGCCGTGGCCATTGCCAAGCCGCTGTTTGACGCGGCGGTCAGCGCGGCCGGAGCCAAGCTGAAGTGATCCGGCTGATCCGGCGTCATCCGCGAGTGCGCCGATTGGCCGGGTCACCGAAAGCCCTGTCTCGGGGAGGTCTCTCCAAGACGGCTCTTTTCAGGACCGCGCTGTCCAGGAGCGGGCTGTCCAGGAGGGGGCTGTCCTGGAGAGTGCTGTCTAGGGAGGCCGGGGCGCTGACGATTAGCTACGTGCTCATCGTCCCGGTCTTCCTGATCGGGATCATGACCGTCGTCCAGGCCTCGATCTGGTACCTGGCCAGAGACACGGTGCTGGCGGCCGCCCGGCACGGCGCCGACGTGGCGCGCACTTCGACCCCGCCTCCGGGAAGCGGCGCGCAGGCGGCGATCTCGTTCGCGACCTCGGCTACGTCCGGGCTCATCAGCAATGTGACGGCCAGCACCAGGGGCACGACCGCGACTACGGTCAGGATTACGGTGAGCGCGCAGATCCCTTCGTTCGTGCCTGGACTTGCAATCCATGTCCACGAGGTGGTCACCGCCCCGGTCGAGCGGTTCGTGGCGCTCGGCGATCCGGCG